>NZ_CAACUY010000171.1 GCF_900659615.1 Actinomadura fibrosa
CGGCACGCCGCGGTCCGGCACGCCGCGGTCCGGCCGCGGCCAGGCGGCCGGGGCGGCGACCGCGGCCGCCATAGGATGAGTTCCCTTCCCCGACCTCGTGGAGTCCCATGTCCTCGCAGCCCGCAACACCCGCCTCCGGGCAGCGCCAGCGCGACGCCGACCGCACGCGGGCCGAGATCCTGGAGGTCGCGCAGCGGGAGTTCGCGCGGCACGGCTACTCCGGCGCCCGGGTGGACGACATGGCGGCGCTCATGCGCACCACCAAGCGCATGATCTACTACTACTTCGGGGGCAAGGAGAAGCTGTACCTGGCGGTGCTGGAGAAGGCCTACGGCGAGGTCCGGAACCTGGAGTCGACGATCGACGTCCAGCACCTGGCGCCGGTGGACGCGATCCGCACGCTGGCGGAGCTGACGTTCGACCACCACGAGGCCCACGAGGACTTCATCAAGCTGGTCGGCATCGAGAACATCCACCGCGCCGAGCACCTCCGCAAGTCCGAGGCGCTGGTGAACCTCGGCGCGCCGGTGGTCGAGCTGATCTCCCAGATCCTGGCGGCCGGGCGGGCGTCCGGCGACTTCACGGTGGACGCGGACGCGATCGACGTCCACATGATGATCAGCTCGTTCTGCTTCTTCCGCATCGCCAACCGGCACACGTTCGGCGCGCTGTTCGGCCGGGACATCACCGCTCCCGAGCACCGGGACCGCTACCGCGCGATGGTCGGGGAGATGACCGTCGCCTACCTGACCGGCGCGGGCCGCGGCCGCTGAACCGGTCAGGCGGTCGGGCGCAACACCAGGCAGGCGAAGCCGAACACGTCCCGGTAGACGCGCAGCCACCCGTCGCGGTGGTCGGCGGCGGCCTTGAGCGCCCGCGGGCCGTCCGGATGGCCTGGCCGGTCCAGGGCCCAGGACGCGAGCGTCCCCGTCCAGGCCCATTCGTAGTCGTCGAGCTCCCGGCGCGTGCTGACATGCCCGTGGACGGGCGTCCACCCGGCGGCGACGACGCGTTCCACGGTGGTCGGCAGGTCGGTGAGGGCGCCGAGCATCTCGACGGCCTCGGGTGAGGGCTCACTCGTCCAAAAGCCGTCGCCGACGAGGACGCGTCCGCCGGGGGCCAGGTGCTCGCGTGCCGCCGCGAGGGTTCCGTCCAGCCCGCCGAAGGCGTGCGCTGCCCCGACGCTGAGCACCAGGTCGAACGCGTGCGGGGCGGTGAAGTCCGCGGCGTCCCGGTGGTGCAGGACGAGGCGCTCGGAGACGCCGCGGGCGCGGGCGCTCCGGTCCGCGTGCGCCAGCGCCGCCTCGGCGATGTCGACGCCCTCGGCCCGCAGGCGCGGGTATGCGGTCAGCGCGCGCAGGAGCCACTCCCCTCCGCCGCAGCCGAGATCGAGGACGCGGGTGTCGTCACGGGGAACGGCGTGCCGCAGCAGCTGCCGTACCGACTCGTCGTCGAGCGGGGCCGCGATCGGATGGTCCGCATGCGCCAGCCTGGAGATCTCTTCACGATTCACCGGCGGATACTGACACGCGCGGAGAGCGCACGCATCCGCATTTCCAGCCGGTCCGCAACGCCCCGTCACCGGCCAGGTCGCGGCGGCGGCGATGCTCAGCCGGGCTGGACGCGGCCCATGAGCAGGTCGTACAGGCCCTTGCCGGCCTCCCACGAGCCGGTCGCGGAGGACATCATGTGCCCCGAGTCGACGAGCAGGGTCACGCCGCTGACCCCGCCGGCGGCGGCGCTGTTGAGGAAGGCCATGACGCTCGCCATCTGCTCGGGGGTGTGGTGCCCGATGCCGGTGGCGTCCCGGTAGTCCTGGCCGAAGGTGAGCCAGAGGTCGGCGTTGGCCTGGGCGAGCGGGGTGTCGGTGGGCCCCGGGCAGATGGCGTTGACCCGGATCCCCTTGGCCATGAGGGGATAGGCCTGGTGCGCGACGTAGGTGTTGATGACCTGCTTGCTGAAGGCGTAGTTGTTCGTCCCCTCGTGGGCCTCGATCCAGGCGTCGGCCGCGCGGAAGTCCGGCGTGGCGAGGAACTCCAGGACGCTCGGCAGGTTCGACTCCCAGCCGATCCCGGCGACCGAGGAGATGAAGCAGATCGCGGAGCCGCGGGGCAGGAGCCCGCGGTGGAGCATCGTGTCGATCAGGTGGCGGTGGCCGATGAAGTTGACGCGCATGAGCGCGGGCCCGTCGGCGATGCCGGCGGCGGAGAACAGCGCGTCCACCGGCCCGCCGAGCTCGTCGAGGGCGCGGCCGGCCGCGTCCGGGTCCGCCAGGTCGAGCTGGACGGCCTTGGCCACGGGGAGGTCGACCGGGGCCCGGTCCATCACGATCACCTCGGCGCCGAGCTCGGCTACGCGGCGCGCCGCGGCGGCGCCCATCCCGGTGGCGCCGCCGACGATGAGGGCGCGCTTGCCGTCGTAGCGGTAGGGGTCGGTCATGGACGCCTCCTCGGCGAAGGGGTGGTGCGGCCGGTGCCGCCGCGCGAGCGGGGCGCCGCCCGGGGTCAGCGCATGCCCTCGAACAGGCCGATGCCGGCGGCCTCGTTGCGCCGCCGCCACTCCTCCTTCGGCATGCGGGTGGTGTCCACGTCGGCGGCCTGCGCCCGCAGCGCGCCGACGGTCGCCTGCTCCCTCGGGGTGTGCGCGAACGGGTCCCAGCCGTAGAACCGGCAGGCGTTCTCCCAGGTGATCTTGTGGATCTCCGCGTCCGTGCAGCCGGCGTCCTGGAACTCCTTCCAGGCGAACTCCGGCGACTCGGGCCACGTGGTGTCGGTGTGCGGGTAGTCGCACTCCCACGCGATGTTCTCGACGCCGATCCGGTGCCGCAGCTCCAGCCCCGACGGGTCGGTGATGTAGCAGGCGAGGATGTGCTCCTTGAACACCTCGGACGGCAGCCTGCCGCCGAAGCCGTCCTCGTGGTGAAGCCAGGACTGGTTGCTGTAGTGCCGGTCGATCCGGTCGAAGTAGAACGGGATCCAGCCGATGCCGCCCTCCGACAGCGCGACCTTCAGCCCGGGGAAGCGCCGCAGCGTCGGGCCGAACAGCAGGTCCTGGGCGGTGATCGCGGAGATCTGGCAGGCCAGCACCATCAGGTGGTCGACCGACGCCTCCGCCGGGCGCCTGATGACGTCGAAGCCGGCGCCGATGTGCAGGGACAGCACCATGTCCTCGTCGCAGAGCGCCTTGAGCATCGGGTCCCAGTAGCCCGACAGGAAGCTCGGGTACCCCTGGACGTGCGGCGTCTCCAGGAAGCTGACCGACCGGCACCCCTTGCGGCCGATCCGGTGGACCTCCTCGGCGGCCAGCCCCACGTCCCACATCGGGACGAGCCCGAGCGGGATGAACCGGCCCGGATAGGCGGCGCACCACTCGTCCAGGACCCAGTCGTTGTAGCCGCGCAGCATGACGAGGCCGAGCTCCTTGTCCTCGCCCTCGGCGAAGGTGCGGGCGTTCCAGCCGGCCATGGTCGGGAAGTTCAGCGAGGCGAGGACGCCGTTGGCGTTCATGTCGCGCACCCGCTCGTGCACGTCGAAGCAGCCGGGCCGCAGTTCGGAGTAGGAGCCGGGGTTGAAGCCCCACTGGTCGCTCGGCCAGCCGACCGTCGCCGCCATGCCGAACGGGGTCGAGGTCGCCTGGCCCTGGAAGACCCACTGGTCGACGCCCTCGGCGTTCCGCACCACTCTCGGCACCTCGCCCTGCCAGCGCGCGGGCACGTGGTTCTTCCACATGTCGGGCGGCTCGATGAAGTGGTCGTCGATGCTGACCAGGATCATGTCCTCTTTGCGCACAGCACCACACGTTAGGTGCGATTCATCTGGATGGCAAGTGCATTCTTGCTAGAGGAGACTGTCATTCTCAGGCGCTCTCCTCCCGGTCCGGTCGCCGGGCCGGCTCAGTGGAGACCCGGACGGCGGCCCGGGACGACGATGCCGTGCTCGTAGGCCAGCACGACGGCCTGGACGCGGTCGCGGAGGTGGAGCTTGGCGAACACGCTGCCGATGTGGCTCTTGACGGTGGCCTCGGTGACGACGAGCCGCGCCGCGATCTCCGGGTTGGAGAGGCCCTGGGCGACGAGCAGGAACATCTCGCGCTCGCGCGGGGTCAGCGCGGCCAGCAGGTCCGACGACGGCCGGACGGGGTCGGTGCGGCCGGCGTAGTCCTCGATCAGGCGGCGGGTCACCGACGGGGACAGCAGCGCCTCGCCCTGGTGGACGACGCGGATGGCCTCCAGGAGCCGCTCGCGGGGCGCGTCCTTCAGCAGGAAGCCCGATGCCCCGGCGCGCAGCGCGCCGAACACGTACTCGTCGAGGTCGTAGGTGGTGAGGATCAGCACGCGGGGCGGACGGTCGGTGGCGGTGAGGCGGGCGGTGGCCTCGACGCCGTCCATCCGCGGCATCCGGACGTCCATCAGGACGACGTCGGGCCGCAGCTCCGCCGCCCGCGCCAGGGCCTCGCGGCCGTCCGCGGCCTCGCCGACGACCTCCAGGTCGTCCCGGGTCTGGAGTAACAGCCGGAAGCCGATGCGGATCAGCTCCTGGTCGTCGACGATCAGCACTCTGACCGTCATGCCCGCTCCCCCACCGGCAGCCGTGCCGCGACCCGGAACCCGCCGCCGGGGACCCGGCCTGTCTCCAGCTCGCCGCCGAGCAGCGCGACCCGCTCCCGCATCCCGACCAGGCCGTGCCCGCCGGGACCTCGCCTGTCGGCACCCCGCTCCCCGGAACCCGGCTCGCCGGTTCCCGTCCCGTCGTCGTGCACCCGCACCTCCAGTTCCGCTCCGCCGTAGGCCAGCCGCACCGTGACCAGCGTCGCCCCGGCGTGCTTCAGCGCGTTGGTCAGCGCCTCCTCGATGATCCGGTAGGCGGACAGCTCCACCCCGCCGGGCAGGTCCACGGGCTCCCCGGCGATCTCCATCCGGACCGGCAGGCCCGCCGCGCGGTATCCGGCGACCAGGTCGTCCAGGTCCGCCAGCGACGGCTGCGGCCGCGTCTCCGCCGCGTGCCGCCCGCGCAACAGGACGAGGATGCGCCGCAGCTCGGCCAGGCTCTGCTCGGCGCTGGTCTCCACCCGCTCCAGCGTCCGCGCGGCCACCCGCGGTTCGGTCTCCAGGACGTCGCGGGCGCCGCGGACCCCGATCAGCATCACCGTCACCGAGTGGGCGACGATGTCGTGCAGTTCCCGGGCGATCGCGGCGCGCTCGCGCTGCGCCGCGATCAGGTCGAGCTGGTCGCGTTCGCGTTCGAGGGTGGCGGCCCGCTCCTCCACCGCCCGGACGTAGCGGCGGCGCGTCTGCATGTAGGCGCCCAGCATCCACGCCCCGACGGGCGCCGGCGGAGCGCAGACGCTCGCGGCGGTCAGGAAGACGACCACCGGGACCAGCACCGCGAGCGAGACGCGGCGGTCGCGCGTCTCGGCGAGCGACCACAGCGCGACGACGACCGGCGCGCCTCCGGGCGAGTATCCGGCCGCGGCCAGCACGGCCGCCGCCGCGACCGCCGCCGCGGTCACCGCGACCGCGAACCGGCGGCGGGCCAGGAGCGCCGCGCCGGCGAGGACCGTGACCGCGATCGGCACCGGCGCGGCCCGGGTGCCGTCGTTGAACAGCAGGCCCGTCTCCACGACGGTCGCCGCGGCGGCGAGCACGATGTCGAACAGCACCGGGCGGTGCGCGGCCCACGGGCCCCGCACCGCCAGGATCCGCTGGGCGACGTTCACGCCAGGTCACGCCGTCGTTCGCACGCGACCGCGACCACCACCGCGAGCGCCGTCCAGACCGCGAACACCGCCCCGGCCTGCGCCACCGTGAGCGTCGTGTCGTGCGTCCCGCCCGTCATGACGCCCACCGCGCCGAACGGCGAGAGGTTCGCCTCCCGCTCCCACACTCCGCTGACCAGGGGCTGCACCACCAGGTCCAGAATCAGCAGGACCACCGCGCCGACGACCGGACCGCGGATCAGCGCGCCGAGCGCCCCGCCCAGCACCGTCGCCAGCACGAGCGCCAGGACGTTGCCCGCCGCGACCCCGGCCACCTGACCGGGCGTCAGGTCCGGGCCGGGCTGGTCCGCCAGCAGCGGCAGCGCCACGCCGGCCGCGACCGCGTTGATCAGCACCGCCAGCCCGAGACCGGTCAGCGCGTACGCCGCGATCCGCACCGCCAGGACGGTCCCGCGGCCGCGCCGGGCCACCAGCGCCGCGGGCGCGGCCGTCCGGTGGCGGTACTCGCCCGCCGCCCCGACCAGCCCCCACAGCAGCAGCAGGACCGGGAGCCCCGACAGCGCCTCCTTCTTCTCCCCGACCTCGTCGAGCGTCCCCGACGCCACGGAGACGAGCACCGCGTTCAAAGCGGCGAAGGCCATTCCTCCCGCCGCGAACCCCCACACGGCGCGGGTCGTCACCGCCTTGAGCAGTTCCCCGCGAAGCAGGCCGATCATCGCTCCATCCCTCCGGTGAGTTCGAGGAACACGTCCTCCAGCGACCCCACCTCACTGATCGGTCCCTGGTGCACCAGCCTGCCACGGTCGATGACGACCACGTCGTCGACCGTCCGCGACGCCTCCGCGAGCAGGTGGCTGGACAGCAGCACCGTGCGGCCCCGCGCCGCCCGGTCCCGCAGCATCGTCCGGAGCCAGCGGATCCCCTGCGGGTCCAGCCCGTTGGCCGGCTCGTCCAGCACCAGGACCTCCGGGTCGCCCAGCAGCGCGGCGGCGAGCCCGAGCCGCTGCCGCATCCCCAGCGAGAAGGCGCCGGCCCGGCGGCCCGCCGCCCCCGTCAGCTCGGCGGCCTCCAGAACCTCCTCGACGCGGTGCCGCGGAAGCCCCGCCGACAGCGCCAGCGCCCGCAGGTGGGCGCGCGCCGACCGGCCGGGGTGCGCGCCGCACGGCTCGATGTGGACGCCGACCCGGCGCGCGTCCGGCACCATCGACGCCACCGGCGTGCCCAGCACCGACACCGTGCCCGCCGTCGGCCGCGCCAGCCCGACGACCGCCTTCAGCGCCGTGGTCTTGCCCGCGCCGTTCGGGCCGAAGAAGCCCGTCACCGCGCCCGGCCGGACCGTGAACGTCAGGTCGTCGACGACCGTCCGCCGGCCGTATCGCTTCGTCAGCCCCTCGACGCTGATCGCCGGAGTGGCCTTCGTCTGTGATCTCATGGCGCCCAGCTTCGGGCGCCCGCGTCTCGCGGTCATCCGACCACGGTCGAAACCCGATCTCCGACCGCGGCATGACGTCCCGGTGCCGGACGCCCTCAACGCCGCCGGGAAACGCCGCCGGGACGCGGCGCGCCGGAGCGGTCGCTATCGGAGCGCCGGGAGGACCTCTTCGGCGAACAGCCGGATCGTCTCCGGCGTCCCGAAGTCGTGGAACTGGCAGACGAACAGCTCGGCGCCCGCGTCGCGCTCGCGTGCCAGCGCCTCGGCGACCTCGTCGGGCGTCCCGGCGACGACGCCGCCCCACGCGCCGAAACGGCGGTGGACGAGCTCCGCGACCTCCTCGCGCGCCGCCGAGGAGGGGGCCAGGCCCACGGGGTGCTGCACGGAGATCCGGGCCGCGCCCGCCGAACGGCGGAGCTCGGCGAGTCTCCCCGCCGCGCCCGAGGGGCAGTTCCACCAGTCGGCGCGGGCGGCGACCAGCGGCATCGTGAGCCGGGGACCGGATCCGCCGACATGGATCGGCACCGTCCCCTCGACGGGACGGGGACGGCAGACGGCCCCCCGGAGCGTCCAGTGCTCGCCGTCGAAGTCGACCGGCTCACCGGTCCACAGCAGGCGGACCAGGTCGATGGCCTCGCCGAGCCGCCCGGCCCGTACCGCCGGACCGGGGTCGGGGAACCCGTAGTCGGTCAGCTCCCTCGGGACCGATCCCCAGCCGAGGCCGAGTTCGAGGCGCCCGCCGGAGATGACGTCGAGGCTGGCGGCCATCTTCGCCAGCAGCGCCGGATGGCGGAACTCCGCGCACAGCACGAGGTGCCCGATGCGGAGCCGCTCGGTGCGGGCGGCCAGCGCGGAGGCGACCGTCCAGCCGTCGAGCAGGTCGAGCCCCCGGCCGCCGGGCGGCGCGAGGTGGTCGATGAACCAGGCGGAGTGGAAGCCCGCCTCCTCGGCCGCGCGCGCCCGCCGCTCGACGGCGGCGAAGTCCATCCGGACCTGCGGGAGGTAGAGGCCGGCGAGCGGGCCATCGGTTCCGGTCACGCGCCGCCCGTTCACGTGCGGACGAGGTGGTCGTCCGCGCCGGGACGCGGGAACGGCAGCTCGCGTGCCGCCATGGAGGTCACCCCTTCGCTCTCGTCCGTACGCGTCCTGAGCGTGCGTCTCCGGTCAGTACGACTTCGGCAGGCCGAGGACGTGCTCGCTGATGTAGTTCAGGACCATCTCCTGGCTGACCGGGGCGATGCGCATCAGGCGGGACTCCCGGAAGTAGCGCTCGACGTGGTACTCGCGGGCGTAGCCGAAACCGCCGTGGGTCTGGACGGCGGCGTCCGCGGCGGCGAAGGCGGCGTCCGCGCACAGGTACTTCGCCGTATTGGCCTCCTTGCCGCACGGGTGCCCTCCGTCGTAGCGGGCCGCGGCGTGCCGCGCGGCGAGCTCCGCCGCGTCGAGCCGCATGGACGCCTCGGCGAGCGGGAACGCGATGCCCTGGTTCTGGCCGATCGGGCGGTCGAACACCACCCGCTCGCCGGCGTATCGGACCGCCCGGCTCAGCGCGACGCGGCCGATGCCCAGCGACTCGTGCGCGAGGAGGATCCGCTCGGGGTTGATGCCGTCCAGCAGGTAGGTGAACCCGCGCCCCTCCTCCCCGACCAGCGCCGATCCGGGGACGCGGAAGTCGTCCATGAACAGCTCGTAGGACGACACGGCGTTGCGGCCCATCTTCGGGATCGCGCGCATCTCGACCTCGCCGCCGGTCAGGTCGACGACGAACATCGACAGCCCGTCGGTCCGGCGCCTGCCCTCGCGCGGCTCGCTGGTCCGGGCGAGCAGCACCGCCTTCTGCGACTGCGCCGCCTTGGTGATCCAGACCTTCCGCCCGTTGATCACGTAGTCGGCGCCGTCCCGGCGCGCGTAGGTGCGGATGCGGCCGGTGTCGGACCCGGCGTCGGGCTCGGTGACGGCGAAGCAGACGTGCAGGTCGCCGGTGGCGGCGGCGGGCAGCAGCTCGCGGCACAGCCGGTCGCCGCCGTGCCGCGCCACCAGGTTGAGCCCGAAGATCGTCAGATGGAACGGGCTGCAGCCGTTCATGCCCGCCCCGGACGCGGCGATCTCGTACATCATCGAGGACGCCGCGGAGACGCCCATGCCGGCGCCGCCGTACTCGCGGGGGATCGCGATGCCGAGCCAGCCGGCCTCGGCGAACGCCTTGTAGAACTCCCAGGGGAACCTGGCCTCCTGGTCGACCTCCGCCCAGTAGGCGTCATCGAACCGCCCGGCCGCCTCCCGGACGGCCTTGCGCACCTCCTCGTCGGTGAGCGCCTCCTCGTCCGCGAGCGCGTCCTCGCCGGCGAGCGGCTCGTCGCCGGCGCTCGCGGCGGCCGGCGTGTCGTCGTGGCTCATCGCAGCCTCCCGATCGGATCCGTGGGTCAGCGCACCGAGCGCCCGCCGTCGACGTACAGCACCTGCCCGGTCACGAACCCCGACTCCTCGGCGGCGAGGAACAGGGCCGCGTTGGCGATGTCGGCGGGCTCCCCGGTGCGCCGCACCGGCAGCGTCGCCGCCACCTCGGCCAGCCGCCGGTCCGCCGGCACGCCGAGCCGCTCCGCCGTCGCCCGGGTCATCTCCGTGTCGACGTAGCCGGGGCCGATCGCGTTGACGGTGATGCCGAACGGGCCGAGCTCGATCGCGGTCGTCCGGGTGAAGCCCTGGACGCCCGCCTTGGCCGCGGAGTAGTTCGCCTGGCCCCGGTTGCCCAGCGCCGACGTCGAGGAGATGTTGACGATCCGGCCGTAGCGCCGCTCCACCATGATCCGCTGCGCGGCGCGGGTCACGAGGAACACGCCGCGCAGGTGCACGGCCACCACGGTGTCCCAGTCGTCCTCGGTCATCCTGAACAGCAGGTTGTCGCGGGTGACCCCGGCGTTGTTGACGACGATGTCGAGGCCGCCGTACTCCTCGGCGAGGCGCCGCACCGCCCGCTCGACGCCGTCGGGGTCGGTGACGTCCGCGCCGAGGCCGAGGGCCCGGCCGCCCGCGCCGGTGATGCCGGCCACGGTCTCGCGGGTCAGGTCCTCCTTGAGGTCCAGGACTCCGACGCGGGCTCCGGCGCGGGCGTACGTCCGCGCGATCTCCGCTCCGATGCCGCGCGCCGCGCCCGTCACCAGCGCGACGCGGCCGTCGAGGTTCGTCATGCTTCGTTCACTCCCGGGGTCTCGACGAGGGTGGGGGGCGCGGGGCGTCCGCGGGTGATCGCGCGGACGGCGTCCCGGTGGGCGGCGGTCTCCAGCAGCCGGACGTGCCAGTCCGCCTCGGCGTCCGCGCAGTGAGCGAGGTCGTGGTCGTGGGCGCGGGCCACATGCCGCTTCATCGCTGCGGCGGCGTCCGGGGAGACGGCGGCGAGGCGCCCGGCCCGCTCGGCGACGTGCGCGCGCAGCTCGCCGTCGGGGACGGTGTCGGTGACCAGGCCGAGGTCCCGCGCGCGGGCGGCGGTCAGCGGCGGCGAGAGGTACAGCAGCTCCAGCGCCCGGGAGGCGCCCACCAGCCGGGTCAGCGCCCACGTGCAGCCGAAGTCGCCCGCGAGCCCGAGCCTGCCGAAGCCCGTGCGCAGCGTGGCGGACTCGGCCGCGTAGCGCAGGTCGCAGGCGAGGGCGAGGCCCAGCCCGGCTCCGACCGCCGCTCCCTCGATCACCGCCACGGACGGCTTGGCCAGCTCGCGGAGCCGGACGACGGTCGCGCGCTGGAGCGCCTTCTGCGACGCCGCGCGGACGTCCGGGGCGTCCGGAGGCCCGAAGACGCTCTCCCCCGCCGCGAGCTTGGCGAGGTCGCCGCCCGCGCAGAAGGTGCCGCCGGCCCCGGTGAGCATCACGGCCCGGACGTCGTCCGAGGTGGCGGCGAGGTCGAGCATGGCGGCCAGCCCGTCGAGCATCTCCCGCGAGAACGCGTTGCGGGCCTCGGGACGGTTGAGCGTGAGCGTCAGCACGCCGCCCGCCCGCCGGGCGAGCAGGTGCCCGGTGCCCGTGGCGACGTCCCCGCCCATGCTACTTGACATAGACGTCGAAATTATAATGTGGGCCTCGCGCGGTCAATGCCCCGGCACGCACGCGTCCCGGACGGAGCGACACAAGTCCGACATTGACGTCGAAGTTAGACTGAGCCGAGCCGCCGCTCCCCGCGTCCGCGCGACGAGTCCTCCGGAGGATCCCATGCCCGACCGGGCAGCCCGCCAGACCCCCGTCCCGGCGCCGCCCCTCGCCGGCACCGTCGTGGTGAGCTTCGAGCAGGCGGTGTCGGCGCCCTACTGCACGCGGATGCTCGCCGACCTCGGCGCCGAGGTCATCAAGGTCGAGCATCCGCGCACGGGAGACCTCACCCGCTGGTTCGACGACGCCGCCGAGGGCATGGCGACCTACTTCGTCTGGCTGAACCGCAACAAGCGGTCGCTGGCGCTGGACTGCAAGCGTCCCGAGGCCCGGCCCGTCCTCGACCGGCTCCTCGAACGCGCCGACGTCGTCGTGCAGAACCTCGCGCCCGGCTCGGCCCGCCGCCTCGGCCTGGACGCGGCGACGCTGGTCGAGCGGTACCCGTCGATGGTGGCCGTGGACATCTCCGGCTACGGCACCGGCGGGCCGCTCGACCACCGCCGCGCCTACGACCTGCTCGTCCAGGCCGAGAGCGGGTCGTGCGCCGCCACCGGCCGGGCCGACGCGCCCGCCAAGCCCGGCATCCCCATCGCCGACATCGGCACCGCGATGCAGGCCGCGAGCGGCATCATGGCCGCGCTGCTCGGCCGCGCCCGCACCGGTGCCGGCGCCGCCCTCCAGGTGAGCATGTTCGACACGGCGGCCGACTTCCTCGGCTTCGCCCTCCTGTACGCCCGCTACACGGGCGAGGAGCGGGCCCCGATCGGCATGTCCTCGCCGGTCGTCGCCCCCTACAACGCCTACCCGACCAGGGACGGGCGCACCGTCGTCCTCGGGACGACCAACGACGCCGAGTGGCAGCGCCTCGCCCGCGACCTCATCGGGCGCCCCGACCTCGCCGACGACCCGTCCCTGGCCACCACGCCGCAGCGCTGCGGGCAGCGCGCCAGGCTCGACGAGGCCGTCGGAGCCTGGACGTCCACGCTCGACCTGGCCGACATCTGCGCGCGCGCCGACGCGGCCGGCATCGGCAACGCCGAGTTCAACCGGGTCACCGAGGTCGTCGACCACCCGCAGCTCACCGAGCGCGGCCGGTGGCGGGAGGTCGGGTCGCCCAAGGGGCCGCTGGCCTCGCTGCTCCCTCCCATCGTCACCCCCGCGTGGACCACGCCGATGGAGGACGTCCCCGCCCTCGGCGAGCACACCGCCGCCGTCCTCGCGGACCTGGGCTTCACCCCCGAGGAGCAGGACGAACTCCGCCAAGCCGGCGCGGTGTGAACCGTCCGGTCCACGAGCAGTCAGGAGAGACATGAACGAGGCTGTGATCTGCCGCCCGCTGCGGACCCCGATCGGCCGGTTCGGCGGGGCGCTGCGCACGGTCGCCGTCCAGGACCTGGGCGTGGCCGTCGTCAAGGCGCTCATCGAGGGCTGCGGGCTCGACGGCTCCCTCGTGGACGACGTCGTGTTCGGCCACTGCTACGGCACCGCCGAGGCGCCCGCGATCGGACGCGTCGTCGCGCTCGACGCGGGCCTGCCGGCCACCGTGCCCGGCGTCCAGATCGACCGGCGGTGCGGGTCCGGACTCCAGGCGGTGGTGTACGCGGCCGCGATGGTCCGCTCCGGCGCGGCGCGGGCGATCATCGCGGGCGGTGCGGAGAGCATGTCCCAGGCCCCGCACTACTCCCTGACCGCGCGCTGGGGCTCGCGCACCGGCGACCTCACCCTGACCGACACGCTGACGCGGGGCCGCTCGACCGCCGGCGGGAAGAACCACCCCGTCCCGGGCGGCATGCTGGAGACGGCCGAGAACCTGCGCCGCGAATACAAGATCGGCCGGGAGGAGCAGGACGAGCTCGCCCACACCTCGCACCGCCGCGCGCTGGACGCCCAGGACCGCGGCGCGTTCGCCGAGGAGATCGTCCCCGTGACGGTGCGCTCCCGGAAAGGCGACACGGTCGTCGACACCGACGAGCATCCGCGCCGCGACATCTCCCTCGACGCGCTGGCCGCGCTCCGCCCGGTCATGGGGAGGGACGACCCCGACGCGACGGTCACGGCGGGCAACGCCAGCGGCCAGAACGACGGCGCCGCCGCCTGCCTGGTGACGACGCCCGGGTTCGCCGCCGAGCACGGCCTGCGGCCGCTCGCCCGCGTGGTGTCCACCGCGATCGCCGGCGTCCCGCCCCGCCTCATGGGGATCGGCCCCGTCCCGGCGACGCGCGGGGCCCTGGACGCCGCGGGCCTCGCGCTGGCCGACATGGACCTCATCGAGCTGAACGAGGCCTTCGCGGCGCAGGTGCTGGCGGTCACGCGCGAGTGGCGGTTCGCGCCCGCCGACTTCGACCGGCTCAACGTCAACGGCTCGGGCATCTCGCTCGGGCACCCGGTCGGGGCGACCGGAGCGCGGATCGTGGCGACGCTGCTGCGCGAGATGGACCGCCGGGACGCCCGCTACGGCCTGGAGACGCTGTGCGTCGGCGGCGGCCAGGGCATCGCCGCCGTCTTCGAGCGGGTCCGCGCCTGAGAGGGCGGGACGCCTCAGGCGCGGGCGGCCTTCCTGGCTCCCGCGCGCGCCTTGTCGTCGGCGTCCGGGCTGAGGCCGAGCGCGTTGGCCCACAGCAGCGTGAGCTGCTCCACCGCCTCGCTCATGGCGAAGCGGGCGCCGCCGATGAACATCATCTCGGCGAACTTGGCGACCATGCCCCCGAGCGCGGTGGCCGCGTACCGCTCGTCGATCCGCTCGTCGGCCAGCCCGTCGGCCTGGAGCCGCTTGATCGCCGACTCCAGCCGGGCCGCCAGGTAGTCGTCGCGCTTGGACCGCACCTTGCGGACGTCCTCGTCGTAGCGGCTGACCTCCTCGATCACCCGCATGATGCGGGCCTCCTTGCGGTACGCGGTCAGGTAGGCCTTGTTGGCCGCGCGGATGCGCGCGATCGGCCCGGCGTCGTCGGCCAGGTCCTGGGCGATGTCGTCCATGGAGACGAGGCGCACCTCGACCTCCTCGGCGATCTCCCGGAACAGCGATTCCTTGGAATCGAAGTAGTGGTAGAACGACCCGTGCGAGACGCCGGCCTCGGCGGCGATGTCGGTGATCCGCGCCTGGAGGAAGCCGTCGCGCTCGAAGACGGTCTTGCCTGCCGCGACGAGGCGCGCCCGCGTCCGGCGGCCCTTCGCCGAGCGGGGCTCGGGGTCCATGGGGTCCTCCACTGGTGAAATCGACGTCGGAACCCATGATGCCGCAACCGGCGCGCCCGGCGCCGGAGGGCCGCGGCCGTTCCCGAGGCTTTAATTGACGTCGACGTCAGTATAGGATCGGCGGGCACGGGCATCCGCCGTCCCCGGCTGGCCGGGAGCGAGGGAGAAGAGATGGCACCGGTGGTCCCCATCGCCGACGACCTGTTCACCTGGCCCGACGACGAACCCCGGCTGATCGGCGGCAGGTGCGGGAAGTGCGGGACGCACATGTTCCCGCTCCGCGCCGGGTGCGGGCGGTGCGGCGCCGCCGAGGTGGAACGCGCGCTGCTGAGCCGCACCGGCACCCTTTGGACGTGGACGTCGCAGGGCTTCCCGCCGAAGGCTCCGTTCCGCGGCGAGTTCGCCGGGACGGACCCGTTCGAACCGTGGCTGGTCGGCGTGGTGGAGCTGCCCGGCGAGGTGCGCGTCGAGACCCTCCTCACCGGCTGCGCGCAGGACGACCTGGAGTTCGGGATGCCGGTGCGGCTGGTCACCATGCCGTTCCGCACGGGCGAGGACGGCGAGCAGGTCATCACGTTCGCGTTCAGTCCGGAAGGGGCCGAGCATGCCTGACGTCGCGATCATCGGGGTGGGGATCCACCGGTTCGGCCGCTTCCCCGGCAAGCCCGCGCTCGCCATGGGCGCCGAGGCGGCCCGGGACGCGCTCGCCGACGCGGGCCTGACGTGGGCGGACATGCATTTCGCGGTGGGCGGCAGCTACGAGGTGGACCAGCCGGACGCCGTCGTCGCCGAGCTCGGCCTGACCGGCGTCCCGTTCACCAACGTCTACAACGGCTGCGCGACCGCGGGCAGCGCGCTGGCCCTGGCGAGCCAGACGATCAGGCTGGGGCAGCACGAGATCGGCCTCGTCCTCGGCATGGACAAGCACGAGTCCGGCGCGTTCACCGCCGATCCCCGGGAGTACGGCTGCCCGTCCTGGTACGGCGAGATGGGGCTGTTCCTCACGACCAAGTTCTTCGGCATGAAGATCAACCGCTACATGCACGACCACGGCATCACGTCCGAGACGCTCGCCGCGGTCGCGGCCAAGAACTACCGCAACGGCGAGCTCAACCCGCACGCGCACCGGCGCAAGCCGCTGTCGCCGGAGCAGGTCCTCGGGTCGCGGATGGTCAACCACCCGCTGACGCAGTACATGTTCTGCAGCCCCAACGAGGGCGCGGCGGCGGTCGTCGTGTGCAGCGCGGACGTGGCGCGCCGCTACACCGACACGCCGGTCTACCTGCGCAGCGTCGCCGCCCGCACCCGGCGGTTCGGGGCCTTCGAGGTGCACTCGCCCTCGGCGTCCGTGGCCGCCGACCACGTCCCCGCGCCGACCGTGGACGCCGCGAAGGCCGCGTTCGAGGCGGCGGGAGTCGGCCCCGAGGACGTCGATATCGCCCAGTTGCAGGACACCGACGCCGGTGCCGAGGTCATCCACATGGCCGAGGTCGGGCTCTGCGCGGACGGCGAGCAGAACGACCTCGTCGCCTCCGGCGCCACGGCACCGGGCGGCCGCCTGCCGGTCAACACCGACGGCGGTTTGATCGCCAACGGCGAGCCGGTCGGCGCCTCGGGCCTGCGGCAGGTCCGCGAGCTGGTCCTCCAGATGCGCGGCCGGGCGGGCGAGCGGCAGGTCGCCGGGCGGCCGCGGGTCGGCCTCGCCCAGCTCTACGGCGCGCCCGGCGTCGCCGCGGTCTCCATCCTGTCCACCTGACGGTCCGCCTGGCGGCGCCGCTCCGCGGGGAGCGGCCCGGGTGCCGCCCGGGCCGCGCGCCTCGCTCAGCCCGCGGCCGCGCCGATCGTCTGCCGGGCGATGATGATCTGCTGGATCTGGCTCGTCCCCTCGTAGATGCGGAACAGCCGCGCGTCCCGGTAGAACCGCTCGACCGGAACCGACCGCATGTACCCGGCGCCGCCGTGCACCTGGACGGCGCGGTCGGCCACCCGCCCGACCGCCTCGCTGCAGAAGTACTTGGCGGCGGCCGGGCCGGTGCGCCGGTCGGAGCCGTCCGCGTAGGCGCGCGCGGCGTCCAGGACGAGCGCGCGGGCCGCCATCGTGTCGGTCACCGAGTCCGCGATCATCGCCTGCACGAGCTGGTGGGACGCGATCGGCCTCCCGCCCTGCCTGCGGTCGGACGCGAACCGGACCGACTCGTCCACCAGCCGCCGGCACATGCCCGCGCAGGCCGCGGCGAGCAGCAGGCGCCCGTTGGACAGGCAGCGCATCGCCGTCGAGAACCCGGTGTCCACGCCCGCGTCGCCGCCGACCACGGCGTCCGCCGGAAGGCGCACGCCGTCGAGGTTGACGTCGGCCGTCCAGGCCCCGAACTGGCCCATCTTGTGGTCGCGGGGACCGACCGTCAGCCCCGGGGTATTGGCCGGGACAATGAAGGTGGAGATGCCGCGGGACCCCTTGGCGTCCGGGTCGGTCCGGGCGAACACCATGAACACGTCCGCGATGGGCGCGTTGGTGATGTAGCGCTTGACGCCGTCGAGCACCCACCGGTCGCCGTCGCGGACCGCGCTCGTCCGCATGTCGCCGGGGTCGGATCCGGCGTCCGGCTCGGTGAGCGCGAAGGACGCGACGGCCTCACCGGAGGCGAGGCGGGGCAGCCAGCGCTCCTTTTGCTCCGGCGTCCCGGCGTCCATGATCACCTGTCCGGCGATGCCCACGTTGGTGCTGAACATCGAGCGCAGCGCCGGGGTCGCGTACCCGACCTCGATGAGCAGGCGGCACTGGTCGACGATGTCCAGGCCGAGCCCCCCGTACTCCTCCGGGATCGTGAACCCGAACAGGCCCATGCGCTTGGCGGCCTCGCGCAGGACGGCGGGCACCTCGTCCCTCTCGTCGATCTCCGCCTCGCGCGGGATCACCTCCCTGCGGACGAAGGCGCGGACGGCGTCCAGCAGCGGTTCGAGGTCGTGCTCGGTCGCGTCGCTCACGTTCCAGATACCTTCCTTGGCGGTGATCCCAGCAGAGGAGAACCGATTCCGATGTCGGTGACGTGCGCGGGCCGGGAGCGGAGGACGCGGGTCAGGTCGCCGCTCGGGCCGCCGCCCGCTCCCGCAGCGCGGCCTTGAGCACCTTCCCGCTCGCGGTGAGCGGCAGCTCGTCGACCAGCTCGACCAGGCGCGGCACCTTGTAGTTGGCCATCCGCTCGCGGCACCAGGCGATGACCTCGTCCGGGGACGGCGCGGGCGGGCGCGGCACGACGAACGCCGCGCCCACCTCGCCGAGCCGCTCGTGGGGGACGCCGACGACCGCGGCCTCCCGGACGCCCGGATGCTCCAGCAGCATCGCCTCGATCTCGGCGGGGTAGGCGTTGAACCCGCCGACGATGAACATGTCCTTGGAGCGGCCGGCGATGCGCAGGCGGCCCCGCTCGTCGAGGCGCCCCAGGTCCCCGGTGCGCAGCCAGCCGTCCGCGGAGAGCACCTCCGCCGTCGCCTCGGGGTCGTCCAGGTATCCGGCCATCACGGTCGGCCCGCGCAGCAGGATCTCGCCGACCTCGCCCGGCGCCGCCCGCTCGCCGGTGCCGTCGACGACGGCGATCTCGAAGCCGGGCCGGGCGCGCCCGACGGTCGTGGCGACGGTCTCCGGGTCGTCGTCCGGCGCGGTCGAGGTGGCGGTGCCCGCCTCGGTCAGGCCGTAGCCCGCGATGACGAGGGAGAACGGCAGCTCGTCGCGGATCCGCCGGATGAGCTCGACCGGGATGTCGGCGGCGCCCGTCACCGCGACGCGCAGGCTCGACAGGTCGTACCGGTCGCGGCCGGGGGCCTCCAGGATCGCGTGGTACAGCGTCGGGGCGCCCGGCAGGACGGTGGCCCGCTCCTCGGCGGCCAGGGCGAGCAGCGCGCCGACGTCCAGGACGGCCTGCGGGTACATGGCCGCGCCCGCCGCCACTGAGGCGAGGATCCCGGCCTTGAACCCGAACATGTGGAAGTACGGATTGACCATGACGTAGCGGTCGTCCTCGGAGAGCCCGGTCATCGCGACCCAGTCGGTGGCGACGCGCATCGTCCGGCCGTGAGTCATCAGCACCCCCTTGGGCGTCCCCGTCGTGCCGGACGTGGACAGGACGTCGGACAGGTCGTCCGGCCCCAGGGCGACGCGCCGCCGGTCGACCTCGGCGAGCCCGTCCGTGGTGGCCCGCTCCAGGAAGGCCGCCCATGGCACCCCGGTCCCGGACGGGCGCCCTAGGGCGATCACGACGGTCCGCAGGTCCGGCAGGGCGACGCCTGCGCCGTCCAGCATCTCCAGGTAGTCGCCGCCGAGGAAGTCCGTCACCGTGACCAGGACGCGGACCCTGGTCCGGCTCAGGACGCCGGCGGCCTCGCGCCCCTTGAACCTGGTGTTGACCGGGACGAGGACCGCGCCCGCCTGGTACAGCCCGAGCAGCGCGACGATCCATTCGCGGCTGTTGGGAGCCCAGACACCGACGCGGTCGCCCGGTCCGACGCCGTCGGCGACCAGCGCGGCCCCGAACCGGCGGGCCTCCTCGTAGAGCTCCGCGTAGGAGAGGCGCGCATCGCCGTCGACGACCGCGGTGCGGTCGGGAAAGCGCTCCGCCGCCAAGGCGGTCATCGCCGCGATGCTCGGCCAGGCCGGCTCCGGACCGTCGGTCATGTCGGGCTCCCGTCATTGACATCGACGTCAGTATAGACTTTTATCGGAAGCAGGAAAGAGCGTCGCGACATCCGCGGTCGGGCCCGCGCGTTCCCCGTGCCGCCCGGCGCGGATCCCCCGAGGTCGCCGTCACAGAGGTCGCCGCCACATGAGCACCGAGCCCGATCACCACCCGACGCCCGATCACCACCCGACCGCCGCGCCCCGGCCCGCACCGCTGCCCGCACCGCTGCCCGCACCGCTGCCCGCACCCCGGCCCGCCCCGCGGAGCGGACGCTGATGGACGTCCGCCTGTCCGCCGAGCAGACGGTGCTGCGCGAGACGGCCGCCCGGCTCGTCGACGACCACGCCCCCGGATCCGTCGCCGACCTGGACGACGGCGCGCGGCGCGGCGCGCTGGAGGCCGCCCTGACCCGCTCCGGCTGGCGCGAGCTGCGCGTCCCGGACGCCGGCGACGGGGACCGGCCGCCCGCCTCCGCCGTCGAGACCGCGATCGTCGCCGAGGAGCTCGGCCGCGGCCCGGCCGACGTGCCGTTCCTCGGGCCGACGCTCGCCGCCGAGCTCCGGCGCCGCGCGGGCGCCCGCCCGGCTCCCGGGCCGGAGACCGTCCTGCTGCGCCCCGACCTGTCCGGCCTTGCCGCGGTCGAGGAGGGGCGGCACTGCTCCGGCGTCGCGATCGACGCGCGGGGCGCGGACGCCGCGCTCGCGCTCGTCCGCGCCGG
>NZ_CAACUY010000172.1 GCF_900659615.1 Actinomadura fibrosa
AGCGTCCCGGGCACCGCGAACCCTCCGGCCGGCGTCCCGCCGGGCGGCGTTCCATCCGGCGGCGTTCCATCCGGCGGCGCCTCGCCGCGCGGGGGCCGCACGGCCCGCAGGGCGGGGTCGGCGGGCGGCTCGATGGCCTCCACCACGATCTCGCGCGGCAGGATGATGATCGCGGTGGTGCCCGCGAAGGCCGACTCCTCCAGCCGCACCCGGGCGTTCTGCCGCGCGGCCAGCAGCGACACGACGAACAGGCCGAGCCGGTCGGTGTCGGCGAGGTCGAACTCCGGGGGCCGCGAGAGCAGCTCGTTCAGCCGGGCCCGCTCGACGTGGTCGATGCCGATGCCGCGGTCGATGATCTCGATGGCGTACCCGTTGCCGACGAGGCCGCCGCGGACGAGGACCTCGGTGGTGGGCGGGGAGAACACGGTCGCGTTCTCGATCAGCTCGGCGAGCAGGTGCACGACGTCCGCGACGGCCCGGCCGACGAGGGAGGTGTCGCTGGTCGTCACGACCTCGATCCGCTCGTACTCCTCGACCTCGGCGAGGGCGGACCGCAGCACGTCGTTCATCGGCGCGGGACGGCTCCACTCCCGGCCGGGGGCGGCGCCGGACAGGATCAGCAGGCCCTCCGCGTGCCGCCGCATCCTGGTGGTCAGGTGGTCGAGGCGGAACAGGTCGCTGAGCACCTCGGGGTCGGTGGCGCGGCGCTCCATGTCGTCGAGCATGCTGAGCTGGCGGTGCAGCAGCGACTGGCTGCGCCAGGCCAGGTTGAGGAACACCCGGTTGATGCCGCGGCGCAGCAGCGACTCGCCGACGGCGCTCTGCACGGCGGTCCGCTGGACCTGCGTGAACGCGTCGACGACCTGGCCGATCTCCGTCGTCCTCGCCGTGACGGTCAGCTGCGATTCGGCGGCGGCGTCCACCTCCTCGCCGGCGCGCAGCCGGGCGACGACCCGCGGCAGGCGCTCCTGGGCGAGCTGCCGCGCCGCGGACTGGAGCTCGCGCAGCTCGCGCGACAGGCCGCGGCCGAAGAACACCGAGAGCGCGATCGACGCGATGACCGCGAGCAGGCCGAGCCCGCCCGCGACGACGAGCCGCAGGACGATCCGGAAGCCGATCGGCTCCGCCTGCTCGCTGAGCACCGCGCCGGCCCGTTCGAGGGTCCGGCCCCAGTCCGCCGCGAGCCGCGGCGTCAGCGCGCTCCACTGCGCGGCCTGGGGCGGCAGCCGCGCGCCGCGCGCGGTGATGACGGTGTCCTCGTACTGGCGGAAGAGGCGGTAGTCGGTGGAGTCGGCGACGACCTCGATCTCGCGCCGCAGGTCGCCGGACAGGTCGGCGAGGCCCTTGTCGAACTGCTGGCGGCCCGCCCCGGCCCAGCGCGCGACGGCGGCCTGCTCCTGCGCGGTGACCCGGCCGCCGCCGGCGAGCGCCGCGGCGACCACGGCGGACTCGCGGAGCATCAGGTCGTGGGCCAGGCTCATGCTCACCAGGGACCGGGTGGACTTGTAGATCCCCATGTCGTTGACGATGCCGGTGTGGTCGAAGATGTCGACCAGGACGTCGGTCAGCTCGCTGTACCGCTGGACCGCCTCCAGCGGGCGGACGGTGCGCCGGTCCACGTCCGAGCGGAGCTCCCCGAGCGCGTCGAGGCCGCGCGCGAACTCGCCGAGGCCCTGCTTCAGCTGCGGCCCCTCGCTGTCGACGTCGGCGGGCAGCGCCTCCCGCCGGAAGATCGCCGCGGCGGCGTCGGTCTTGGCCCGCTGCGCCTGGAGCGCGGTCCCGTCCTGCCGGGCGGACGCGGTGTAGACCGCCGACAGCGTCCGCTCCTGCTGGAGCTGGGTCATCATCGCGCTCGCCGGTATGCCGACCTTGTGGTAGGCGCTGTTCACCTGCGCCTTGGTGATCACCGAGCCGAGCGTGATGCTCGCGGCGAAGCCCCACAGGGCGACCAGCGACAGCAGCGGCACGAGGAGCAGGGCCACGATCCGGACCCGGATGGAGCGCCGCCTCGGGGACTTGCGATGCGCGCTCCGTCCTGCATCGAGAGTTGTCATCCGCAGCTACCGCCTAGGAGTTCCGGTCGACCCGATATGGCCCCGATTCCGGTCTGGCGCCCCCGAACGCCTCACCAGCGCCCCGGAATATACAGAATAAAGTAGGTGTAGGGGGTCATTTCGGGTTTCCGATGTCGGCCGTATCCGGCAATCATCTGCCCTTGCGCGCGCGACGCCGTGTCCGAAACCGGTGAATCGTCACAGGGTGGCGGCGAGCCGCCGCGCGTGCTCGTCCGCCCCGCCCCAGCAGGTCTCCAGGAGCCACGCCCGCTTGAGGTACAGGTGCGCGGCCACCTCCCAGGTGAACCCCATCCCGCCGTGCACCTGGACGCAGCACCGCCCGTTGGCCGCCGCCGCGTCGTCCGCGAGGACCTTGGCGGACGACACCGCCTCCGCCGCGCCGCCGTCCGCCGGGCGGTCCGCCGGGCCGTCGACCGCGAGGGCGGCCGTCCAGGTCGCGGCGCGCGCGAGGTCGACGCGCGCGAGCGACTCCGCCAGCAGGTGCTTCACGGCCTGGAACGACCCGACGGCGCGGCCGAACTGCACGCGCTCCTTGGCGTACCGGACGGCGAGGTCCAGTGCCCCCTGCGCCACCCCGACCTGGAGGGCCGACGTCAGGACGGCGGCCCGCGTCCGCCACCGCTCCGCGTCCGCGCCGGTCCCGATCAGCCGTCCGCCCTCCGGCGGGTCGGTGACGCGCCAGACGGGGGTCAGCGGGTCGAGCGGCGCGTCGAGGGGGACGGCGGCGAGCGCGTCCGCCGGGAGGAGCCAGAGGCCGTCGTCGACGAGCACCACCTGCGCGGACGATCCCAGGTGCTCGGCGACCAGCGTCGGGTCGCCGAGGTCCAGCGCGGTCACGGCGGACGTGCCGTCGTCCGCGCCGGGCACGAGGCCCGCCGCCAGGAACGTCGCGGTGAGGGGGCCGGGGACGAGCGCGCGGCCGAGCTCCTCGAACACGATCGCCGCGTCCACCAGCCCGAGGCCCGCTCCCCCGCGCTCCTCGGGCAGCCCCAGCGCGAAGACGCCCAGCTCGCCGAGCGCCTTCCAGTCGTCCGGATCCAGGCCCGCCGAGCCGGCCGCGGAGCCGGACGGGGAGGCCGACGCGGCGCGCAGCCGGTCCGGCGTCCAGCGGCCGGCGAGGAAGTCGCGCACGCCCGCGCGCAGGTCGCGCTGGTCGGCGCTCGGCGTCAGGTCCACCGGGGCTCCTTCGGCAGGCCGAGGGCGCGCTCGGCGAGGATGTTCCTCTGGATCTGGGACGTGCCCGCGGCGATCGTGAACGACAGCGTATTGACCCGGTCCTCCACCACGTGCTCCTCCAGCGTCAGGGCCGCGCGGCCGAGGACGTGCGAGGCGAGGTCGGCGATCCGCTGGCGGCTCTCGGTGAACCGCAGCTTGAACACCGAGGCGCCCTGGACCGGGACCATCCCGGCGGACGCCTCCGAGACGTTCTTGCGGATCAGCGCCCACAGGCCGTTGACCTCGGCGGCCAGCCGCCCGGCGTCGCGGCGCAGCGCGGCGTCGTCCCAGAGCGTGCCGCCGCCGCGGGCGGGCGTCGCGCGGGCGATCGCCACGGTCTCGCGCAGGATGTTGCCGGACTCGACGACGTCGCCGATGAACGCGGTGCCGCGCTCGAAGGAGAAGGTGACCATCGCGACCCGCCAGCCGTCGTTCTCCTCCCCCACCCGGTTGGCGGCGGGCACCCGCACATCGTCGAGGATCAGCTCGCTGAACTCGCTGGAGCCGACGACGGTCCGCAGCGGGCGCACCTGGACGCCCGGCGTGTCCATCGGGAGGATCAGCCAGGTGATCCCCTTGTGGCGGGGCGCCTCGGGGTCGGTGCGCACCAGCAGCTCGCAGAAGTCGGCGACCTCGGCGTGCGAGGTCCACACCTTCCGCCCGTTGATCACGTACTCGTCGCCGTCGCGGACGGCGGACGTCCGCAGGGACGCGAGGTCCGATCCGGCGTCGGGCTCGGAGAACCCCTGGCACCAGACCTCCTCGCCCCGCAGGATGCGCGGCAGATGGCGGGCGCGCTGCTCGTCGGTGCCCTCGACGATCAGCGTCGGCCCGGCGTGCAGCAGGCCGACGAAGTTCGCCCCGACGTACGGCGCGCGGGCCCGCGCGGTCTCCTCCAGGAAGATCAGCTGCTCGGTGGGCGAGGCGCCGAGGCCGCCGTGCTCGGCGGGCCAGTCCACGCCCGCGTACCCGGCGTCGAACAGGCGCCGCTGCCAGGCGGTGTCGTAGCGGCGCCGCGCGGGCCAGTCGTCGCGGTCCGGCGCCGGCGGCAGCTCCGGCAGGACCCCGGCCAGCCAGTCCCGCAGCCGGTCGCGGAAGGCCAGCTCGGCGTCGTTCAGTCGCAGGTCCACGCTCACTCCTGGCTTCGGCGGGACGTCCCGGCGTCCGGTCGATGTACGGGCGGTCCGGCGGGCGTTCAGGGTACGGGCGGTCCGGCGGGCGGCGGAACCGTCCCCCGCCCGCCCGCCGCCCGGTCACCAGCCCTGGAAGCGCGGCTTGCGGCGCTCGGCGAACGCGCGCAGCCCCTCCCGGCCGTCCTCGCTGGTCATGTTGATCTCCGCGGCCATCGCCTCCTCGGCGAGCGCGGTGGCGCGGTCGCCGTCCAGCGCCCGGTTGACGAGGCGCTTGCCGAGGCCGAGCGCGACGGTGGGCCCGGCGGCGAGGCGCGCCGCCCAGTCCGCCGCGGTCGCCGCCAGCTCCGCGGCCGGGACGACGCGGTTGACGAGGCCGAGCCGGTGCGCCTCGGCGGCGGGCAGGTCGTCCCCGAAGAAGATCAGCTCCTTGGCGCGCTGCGGGCCGACGAGCCGGGCCAGCAGGTAGGCGCCGCCGCCGTCCACGACCAGCCCGCGCCGCGCGAAGACCTCGATGAACCGCGCGGTGTCGGCGGCCAGGACCAGGTCGCAGGCGTAGGCGAGGTGGCAGCCGATGCCGGCCGCCGTGCCGTTGACGGCCGCGATCACGGGCTTCTCGCAGTCCTGGATCGCGCAGACCAGCCGCTGGGCGCCCTTCGCGACGGCCCGCGCGACCGTGCCCGCGGGCCGCTCGGGCATCCCCTCCGGCGGGCCGCCGTCCGGCGCGCCCGCCGCGCCCGCCGCGCCCGGCCTGGTGGCGGCGGCGAGGTCCGCGCCCGTGCAGAAGTGGCGGTCGCCCGCCCCCGTGATCACGATGGCGCGGACGCGGGGGTCGCCGCTCGCCGCGGCCAGCAGCGCGATGACGCGGTCTCGCTGGTCCCCGGTGACGGCGTTGCCCGCGTGCGGCCGGTTCAGCGTCAGCCACGCGACCCCGCCGGGGGACGGCCGCCACAGTAGGTCGTCCCCGGCGTCGCCCGGAGCGGCCGGGGGCTGGGGAGGCGCTTCGGAGGGCGCTTCAGGCACGGCGATGCCACCTTTCTTCAGGCGGTTCCGACGATGGAGACGAAGCTGACCATCTCCCCGGGATAGCCGCCGAGGTTGTGCGTAAGCGCCAGCGAGCGGGACCCGGCGGTGGCGATCCGCCGGTCCGGCGGGGCCTCGCCCCGCAGTTGCAGCCACGCCTCGAACATCATGCGCAGGCCGGTCGCGCCGACCGGATGGCCGAACGCCTTCAGCCCGCCGTCCGGGTTGACGGGCAGGTCGCCGTCGCGGTCGAACGCGCCGTCCAGGACGTGCTTCCACGCCGTGCCCCGCTCGGCGAACCCGAGGTCCTCCATCAGCACCAGCTCGGTCGGCGTGAAGCAGTCGTGCACCTCGGCCATCGCCAGCTCCGCCCGCGGCTCGGTGACACCGGCCTGGGCGTAGGCGTCGGCGGCCGACGCGGCCACCTCCGGGAAGGAGGTGTAGTCATAGGACGGGTCGGTCACGCCCGACCCGTCGCCCGCCACGAACGACAGCCCCTTGATGACCAGCGGGTTCGCGGTGTAGCGCGCGGCGTCCTCGGCGCGCACCAGGATCGCCGCCGCCGCACCGTCGGCGACGCCCGCGCAGTCGAACATCGACAGCCCGCCCGCCACCGCCGGCATCGCGCACAGCTTCTCGATCGGCATCTCCTTGCGGAACTGCGCCCGCGGGTTGCGCGCCCCGTTGGCATGGTTCTTGGACGCGATCCGCGCGAGCACGGTACGCATCTCGTCCTCCGCGACGCCGTAGCGGCGGGCATAGGCGGGGGCGACCATCGAGAACATTGCGGCGGCGGTCAGCGTCCGCTGCGTCCCGTCGTTGGGGATCGGGAAGGCGTTGAGGCCCTGGTAGCCGGAGTCCTTGACCTTCTCCACGCCGATCGCCATCGCGACGTCGTAAGCGCCGCTGGCCACCGCGTACGCCGCCTGCCGCAACGCCTCCGACCCGGTCGCGCAGAAGTTCTCGACCCGGGTGACCGGTTTGCCTTGGAGCCGGAGCGGGCGCGACAGGGTGAGGCCGCTCATGCCCGACTGCGCCGTGCCGAGCCAGTACGCGTCCACCTGCTCCTTGGTCACCCCGGCCGAGGTGAACGCCTCCCCCGCCGCGTCCAGCAGCAGCTCGTCGACGCCCTTGTCCCAGTGCTCGGTGAAGCGGGTGCAGCCCATGCCGACGATGGCGACCCGGTCCCTGATCCCTCGCGAGGCCATGTCAGCCCGCCCCCTCCGCACCGGACGCGTCCGGTTTCGAGTTCTGCACGGGCCGGGCCTTCCAGAAGTAGTTGTGGACGCCGTCGGCCGTGAACAGCCGCCGGAACGTCATCTCCACGCGGTCACCGACGGCGATCCCGCCCTCGTCCACGTCGGTCAGCTCGACCGGCAGCCTGCCGCCGCCGTCGAAGTCGACCACCGCGAAGATCACCGGCGGGCTCGGCGAGTACGCGAGCCGGTCCACGGTCAGCGCCGCGACCGTCCCGGTCTCCCCGGCCATCGGGTGCCGCTCGCCGTCCAGCGGGGACGGCGGGAGCCGGACCGCGCCGTCCTCGCCGCGCGAGCCGACGAAACCGAACTTCCAGTCGCTGTTCCGCGCCGCCGCCGACGCCGACGGACGGGCGGGCTCCGGCCTGCGCGGCGGCTCCACCGGCAGCAGCCCCCGCCAGGCCAGGTACGTGCCGTAGGAGACGGGAGCCCCCGAGCCGATCTGCTCCGCCACCGGACGGACGGGCCGGTACCCGGCGAGCGCGCCCGTGGTGCGGAACACGGCCGCGTCGACCCCGTCCGACAGCGTGAGCAGCACGACGATCCGCCCCGGCCCGGCGGCGCCCTCCTCCGCGGCGCGTTCCAGTTCGGCGGCGAGGAGCAGGGCGGGTTGCGCCGCGCCGGGGTTGCCGACCGCGCCGTCGAGCCGGTCCGCGATCCGCTCGGCGGGCACGCCCGAGCCGGCGGCGACCGCGCGGGCGGCGCGGGCGTGCAGCCCCGCCACGGCGAGCGCTGACACGTCCGCCGCCGCGAGCCCGGCCTCGCCGAGCGCGAGCTTCAGCGCCTCCAGGCCGAGCGCGGTGTAGCGCTGCTCGCCGAAACGCTCCTCCCACGTGCGGGAGGCCGCCGCCCTCGGCGGGCGCCAGCGGTCGAGGAACTCCTCGCTGAGGGACGTCCAGGCGACCAGTTCGGCGAGCGGCGTCCCGTCCCGGTCCGAGCCGGTGAGGAGGGCGGCGGCACCGTCCGCTCCGGCCGCCTCGTCGGTGCCGCCGGGGAGCCCGGTGCGCAGGTCCGAGGCGACGACCAGGGCCGGTCCGGGGCCGTCCAGTGCGGCCCGCAGCGCGCCCATCGCGGAGCGCACCGAGCCGACCGCGTCGTAGGCGCCCGCCGCCCGGTCGAGGCGGAGGGCCGCGTGGACGGCCGTCGCGTTCGACTTGTCGAGGTAGGCGGGCTCAGCGGTGGCGAACCACAGGGTGCGGGGACGCGCGTCCGCGGCGGCCAGGGCGTCGCGCGCGGCGGCGACGCCCATCGTGGTGGTGTCCTCGTCGTAGGACGCGACCGTGCGCGTCCCCCGGCCGCCGCCCGCGCCGGCCACCGGCCGGATCTCCGTGCGGTCGAGCCGCCGGCGGGGCAGGTGGACGCCCCAGCCCAGGATTCCGTGCATACCCGGCATCCTAGGCAGATTGCATAAAAAATCCAATCTGCAATTAGACTCGACCCATGGGAACAGGTGAGAACGGCGGCGCCGCGCCCTCCCCGAGCGACCCCTCCCCGAGCGACCCGTCCCCGGGCGGGCCGCTGGAGGGCGTGCGCGTCCTCGCGCTGGAGCAGATGCAGGCCCTGCCCTACGCCACGCAGCTCCTGGCCAGGCTCGGCGCCGACGTGGTGAAGGTCGAGCCGCCCGGCCGCGGCGACTCCGGCCGGGGCTCGCTGCCCGCCATGACCGACCCGGCCGGGCGCCGCGTCGGCGCCACCTTCCTGCGCAACAACCTCGGCAAGCGCAGCGTCTGCGTAGACCTGAAGGACCCGCGCGGCCGCGACCTGGTGCTGGCCCTCGCGCCGCGCTTCGACATCGTCGCGGAGAACTCGAAGGCGGGCGCGATGCGGCGGCTCGGCCTCGGCTACGAGGACGTCGCCGCCGTTCACCCGGCCGCGGTCTACGTCTCGGTGTCGGGCTTCGGCAACACCGTCCCGACCCCCTACGCCGCCCGTCCCGCGTTCGCGCCCGTCGTCGAGGCGATGTCGGGCATCTACGAGGCGAAGCGAACCGGCGACGCGCCGCCCGCCGTCGCGCCGGTCGGGGCGCTCGGCGACATCGGCGCCGCCCTGTACGCCTCGATCGGGATCCTCGCCGCACTGCGGCACCGCGACCGCACGGGCCGGGGCCAGTACGTCGACATCGCGATGCTCGACTCCGTCATCGCCATGACCGACATCGTCACGAACCTGTGGTCCATGGGGCTGCGCAAAGGCGATCTCGGGCCGCTCATCCTGCACGGCTTCCGCGCGTCGGACGGCTGGTTCGTCCTCCAGGTCGGGCGCGAGGAGCACTTCGCCCGCCTGGCGGGGCTCGTCGGCCGCCCCGGCTGGACGTCGGACCCGCAGCTCGCCACCCGCCAGGGCTGGGTCGACCATCTGGAGGACGAGCTGCGCCCGGCGATCGAGGGCTGGGCGGCCGGGCTCACCAAGGCGGAGGCGTGCGAGGCCCTCGGCGCGGCGGGCCTCGCCGCCGGTCCGTGCCTCAGCGACGAGGAGGTCGTCGCCGACCCGCACGTCCGGGCGCGCGGGATGCTGGTGGAGGTGCCCCGCACCGACGGCGTCGAGCAGCCCGTGCTCGTGCCGGGCAACCCCGTCCGGATGAGCGCCGCCCCAGTGCCGGCCGAGCGCCGGCCGCCGTGGCTCGGCGAGCACACCGATGCGGTCCTCGCGGACGAGCTCGGACTGTCCGCCGCGGAACTGAAGGCCCTCCGCGGGGACGGCGTGATCGCCTGACCCGCGCCCACCGTCCCACCGCCCCGCCGCCGCGATCTCACGGCGCCGGGGCGGGCGGGATCAGCGGAGGCGTTCGGCCATGCGGGCGATGGCGGCCCGGTCGAGGAAGACGAAGTCGCCCGTCGCCTCCACCGTCACCCGGTCCCCCTGGACGAGCCGGCCGACCGTCCGGACGCGGCGTCCGTCCTGGGACTCCACCTCGCCCTCGAAGCGGCACGGCACGCCCAGCGCGGTCGGGCGGCGGTAGACGATCTCCAGCCGGGCCGTCGGGCCCGGCAGCCGCGCGATGACGTTGGCGGCGGCGAACACGAGGTCGAACGAGGCGGCCAGCACGGCGCCGTGCACGCAGCCCGGCGGTCCCTCGTACGGGCGGGTGAACGTCCCGGTCAGCACCGCCTTCGGCGGTTCGAGCGCGAGGTCGAGCGGCAGCGCGAGCGGGTTGTGCCGGCCGATGACGGTGTCGAACGGCATCCGCGTCCCGAAGTCGGCCTGCCCGTCGGCCGGGTCGTGCAGCAGCGTCTTCGGCAGCGGCGGGTCGGGGACGTGCCGCTCCAGCGCGTCGGCGATCGCGTTGAGGCCGCGCGCGGCGGCCATCGTCGCCTCCGCCGGCGCCGTGGTGGCCGTGCACAGGACGATCAGGCGCCGCACCGCGTCCGCGAGCGCCTCCGACTCCGCGGCGCGGCCCACCAGGCCCGGATGGGTGTCGGGGTGCTCCGCGGGCGGGTCCTCCCGCGCGTTCGGGTCCGTCAAGGTCGCTCCCTCGGGGTACGGGCGTGCCGGGCGGCGCGCGGCGAGCGGTTACGATGCACACGGCCGCCCGAGGGGAGCACGCACCGCCGATGACCGAGCGCAGTCTGCGCGAGCAGCGCCGCGAGCGGCGCCGGGCGCTCAGCAGGGACCAGATCCTCGACGCGGCGGAGCGGGTCTTCGCCCGCGCCGGCTTCCACGAGGCGTCGCTGCGGGAGATCGCGGAGCTGGCGGAGTTCTCGGTCGGGACCGTCTACGGCTTCTTCACCGGCAAGGACGAGATCTACCGCGAGATCTTCCTGCGCCGCGCGGCGGAGTTCCTGCCCGGCATGCGGGACGTCCTCGCCGCGCCGCGCCGGCCGCGCGAGCAGCTGCTCGACCTCGCCGGCTGGCAGGTCGGCTTCTTCCGGCGCTTCCCCGAGTTCGGACGGCTGGTGCTGCGCGGCGGCGCGATCGCCCCGCCGCTGGCGGACCCGCCGGACGACGGCCGGATCCTGGAGAACTTCCGGGCGTCCCAGCGGATGCAGGCCGACCTGTTCCGGCGCGGGCAGGAGGCCGGGGAGCTGCGCCCCGGCGACCCGATGCTGCTGGCCAGGATGTTCACCGGGCTGGTCAGCGCCTTCCAGATGAGCGAGCTGCCCGAGGCCGGGCAGGCGCCCGGCGAGGCGCCGACGCTCCCGCTGGAGCGGCTCAACGAGATCCTCGAACGGGCCTTCGTCGTCCCGGACGCCGGCTAGCGCCCCGCGACGGGCTCCGGCGCCGGTCCCGCCATCGCCTCCGGCATCGGTATCGCCATCCGCTCCGGCGTCGTTCACGGTCGCCTCCCTTTCCCGCCCGAGGATCTCAGAGCCGCCCGCCCTCGCGGAACTGCGGGGGCACCCACTCCGGTTCCCGCCGCTCCGCGAACGCCCGCGTGCCCTCGCGCATCTCCGCGTTGTACAGCAGCGCGTCGAACGTCATGCGGTCGACGGCGCCGTAGCCGTCGTTGACGATCCGCTTGACGTGCAGCCTCGCCTGCGGCGCGGTGCGGCAGATCTGGACCGCGACCGCCTCGGCCTCGGCCCGCACCCGCTCGTCCGGGACGACGCGGGTGAACATGCCCCAGCTCTCGGCCTCCCGCGCCGTCACCACCCGCCCGGTGAGCAGCATGTCCCGCGCCCGCGCGATACCGATCTGGGCGGGCAGGTAGGCGGCGTAGCCGGTGTCGGCGATGCCCCGGAACAGCTCGGGCGCCCGGACGGTGGCGCTCTCCCCCGCCACCGCGACGTCCGACAGCATCGCGATCAGCAGGCCGCCGCCCTGCGCCAGCCCGTTGACCGCCGACACCACGGGCTTCGGCGAGCGCCGGATCGCCTCGAACGGGGTGGAGTCCATGCCGAGCAGGTCGGGGAAGTCCAGCCACCGGTCCGGTTCCCGGCCGCGCAGCTCGCCGCCCGGGATGAACACGTCGCCCGTCCCCGTGATGATCAGGGCGGCGAGCTCCGGGTCACGGTTGACGAGGTCGACCGCCCGCCGGACGCCGAAGTACATCGCGCTGGTCAGCGCGTTGCGCGAGTCCGGCCGGTCGACCACGCACCAGGCGAGCGCGCCGTCGCGCTCGAACCGCAGGTAGGGGGTGCCGAGATCGTCCCCCTCCAGCCCGACCGGACCGCCATCGGCCGTGCCGCCGCCCATCACCGGCGCTCGAAGGTCACGCCGGCGGCCTCGCGGTCCCAGGTGGACGGGCCGACGCCCTCGTCCCGGAGGATGTTCTTGGTGGTCCGGCCGGTCTGGCTCATGGGCAGCTCTTCCCTGAACTCGAAGTAGCGCGGGACGGCGTAGTACGGGAGCCGGTCGACCGCCCACCGGCACAGCGCCTCCTCGGTGACGGACGCGCCGTCCCTGAGGACGAGCGTGGCCTTGACGTCGTCCTCGGCGACGTCGCTCGGCACCGCGTGGACGCAGACGTCCTTGACGTCGGGATGCTCGTGGAACACCTTCTCCAGCTCCCAGCTGGAGATGTTCTCGCCTCGGCGGCGCATGTAGTCGGCCTTGCGGTCGACGAAGAACAGGTAGCCGTCCTCGTCGACGCGGCCGATGTCGCCGGTGTGGAACCACAGGTTCCGCCACGCCTCCACGGTCGCCTCGGGCCGCCGCCAGTAGCCCTCGAACATGACGTGCGGCATCCGCGGCCGGCAGACGATCTCGCCGACCTCCCCGACCGGGACCTCCCGGTCGCCGTCGTCGAAGATCTTCACGCTGAACGCCTCGGTGTTGACGATCCCCGCCGACGCGGGCCTGCCCGGACGGCCCGGCGGCAGCCACGAGATCAGCGACGCCTCGGTGGCGCCGTAGGCGTTGCTGAAGGTCGTCACGCCGAAGCGGTCGCGGTACAGCTGGTCGATCTCCGGCGGGATCGGCGCCCCGGTCAGCAGCCGCAGGGTCGTGTTCGCCTCCGGCGCCCCCGAGCCCTTCGCCTCCGGGTGGTCGCCGGCCCGCGCCACGAGCACCGCCAGCGACCCGAGCAGCGAGGCGATCGTCGCGCCGGTGCGGTTGACCTCGGGCCAGAACCCCGAGACCGAGAAGCGCCGCGCGAGCGCCGCCCGGCCCCCGCTGACCAGCGTGCCGGTGAGCATGCAGGAGATGGCGTTGAAGTGGAAGAGCGGCAGCGGGCTCCAGACGACGTCCTCCGGCCGCCGCCCCCAGGACGCGATGATCTGCCGGGCGATCGACAGGTGGTAGTTGTGGCTCAGCGCGCAGCCCTTCGAGGGGCCCGTGGTGCCGCCGGTGTAGACGATCGTCCCGAGGTCGGCGGGACGCACGGTGACCTGCGGGCGGGTGGCGTCGGCGTCCAGCAGGTCCGTCCAAGCGGAGACCTTCGCTCTGCTGCCGGGCGCGACCGGTTCGCCGCCCGGGCCGTCGCCCGCGACCACCAGGTGGCGCACCGAGTCGAGGGTGTCCAGGAGGGCCCGGGGTCGCTCGGCGAGGTCGTCCTGGACGATCACGACGGCCGCGTCCGCGTCGGCGAGCTGGTGGCGCAGCATCGGCCCCTTCAGCGCCGTGTTGACCGGCACCGAGATCGCGCCGAGCTTGTGGATCGCGAACCAGGACAGGACCGCCGCGGGCCCGTTCTCCAGCATCGTGGCGACCGTGGCCCCGTGCCCCACGCCGAGCTCGCGCAGCGCGTTGGCGACGCGGTTGGACTCCGCGTCGATCTCGGCGGCGGTGTAGGGCGTCCCGCAGAGGTCGAGGAAAGGCCCGTCCGGGTCCCCGGCGAGCCGGCGGTCCAGCAGGTCCAGCAGCGTGCTCTGCTCGGCGTCCACCCATTCGGCCATGCCGCACCCGCCTCCGTTCCCGCCGCGCCGGGCGGCTCGCTTTGCATCTTGAATACATTATCCAACCTTGCGCCCTCATCTGAACTGCGGTTCACTCAATTGGAATCGCCGTTCGGACTCGGCCGAGCGCGTCCGGCACCGGCGGCCCCAAGCCCGGGGAGGAGCGAGGAGGAGCATGGACGCCGAGGACATGATCATGATCAGCGTGGACGACCACGTCGTGGAGCCGCCCGGCCTGTTCGAGGCGCACATCCCGGACCGGTACCGCGATCAGGCGCCCCGGGTGCGCACCACCAAGGACGGCTCGGACGTCTGGACCTTCAACGGCCAGACCATCCCCAACATCGGGCTGAACGCCGTCGCGGGCCGCCCGAAGGAGGAGTACGGCATCGAGCCGACGGCCTTCGACGAGATCCGGCCGGGCACCTACGACATCGCCGAACGCGTCAAGGACATGAACGCCGGCGGGATCCTGGCGTCGATGAACTTCCCGTCGTTCCCCGGCTTCAGCGGCCGCGTGTTCTCCGCCGCCGACGACAAGGACCTGGCCCTGGCCGTCCTGCGCGCCTACAACGACTGGCACATCGACGAGTGGGCGGGCACGTACCCGGGACGGATCATCCCGATGGCGCTGCCCGTCCTGTGGGACGCGGAGGAGTGCGCGCGGGAGGTGCGCCGGGTCGCCGCGAAGGGCTGCCACTCGATCACCTTCACCGAGAACCCGGCGACGCTCGGCTACCCCAGCTTCCACAGCGAGTACTGGGACCCGCTCTGGCGGGCCGTGTGCGACGAGGACGTCGTGGTGTCGATCCACCTCGGCTCGTCCGGCCAGCTGTCGGTCACCGCGCCGGACGCCCCGATCGACGTCATGATCACCTTGCAGCCGATGAACATCTGCCAGGCCGCCGCCGACCTGCTGTGGTCACGGGTCATCAAGAAGTACCCCGGCATCAGGTTCGCGCTCTCCGAGGGCGGGACCGGCTGGATCCCCTACTTCCTCGACCGCGTCGACCGCACCTACGACATGCACCACCTCTGGACCGGCCAGGACTTCGGCGGCAAGCTGCCCAGCGAGGTGTTCCGCGAGCACTTCCTGACCTGCTTCATCTCCGACCCCGTCGGCGTCCAACTGCGCAACATGATCGGGATCGACAACATCGCCTGGGAGTGCGACTACCCGCACTCCGACTCGTCCTGGCCGAACGCCCCCGAGGAGCTCGCCGAGGTCACCGAGGGCGTGCCCGACGACGACGTCAACAAGATCACCCATGAGAACGCGATGCGCTGGTACTCCTTCGACCCGTTCGCGCACCGCTCCCGCGCGGACGCGACGGTCGGCGCGCTGCGCTCCGAGGCCGCCGGCCACGACGTGAGCATCCGGTCCTACGACAAGGGCCGGTTCGACAAGCGGGTCGGCATCGAGATGGGCGAGCTGGCCCGCAACGCCACCGCCTGACCCGTCGCCGCAGGGGCGGGCGCGGGCGCGGTCAGCCGGAGACCGTGCCCGCCTCGGCGGGCGGGTTCTCGAACATGCCGCGGTCGTGGAACAGCTTCACGACCAGGTCGCCCTGGTTCCGCAGCATCGTGGCGTACTCGCGCTCGGCCGCCTCCGCGTCCGCCTTCTTGATGGCCCGGACGATCGCGGTGGTGCCGCGCCGCTCGACCGCCTGCGCGCCCGGGACGAGCTCGAAGAAGTTGCCGGGGACGATCCCGGTCATCTGCTTCAGCATGCTCTTCAGCCGCGGCGACTGCGCGGCGTCCACGACGAGGCGGTGGAACTTGAGCGTCAGCTCCTGGAGCTCCTCCGGATCCTCCGCCTTGGCGATCTCGCGCTGGATCGGGGCGAGCCGCGCGCCGAGCTCGGCGCCCTGCCGCTCGACCGCGCGCCGGACGGCGAACCCGTAGAACAGCCCGTAGAGCTCGTAGTGGTCGTGCACCGACGCCTCGTCGAGCGCGTTCACGAACGCGCCGCGGTGGGCGATGATCGTCATCCAGCCCTCGCGCTCCAGCGCGATGAGCGCCTCGCGGACGGGGATGCGCGACACCCCGAGCGTGCGGGCGACCGCGTCCTGCGGGACCTTCTGGCCCTGCCGCAGCACCCCGTCGAAGATGAGCCGGCGCAGGTAGAGGCGGACCTGCTCCCCGCTGGTCATCCTGGACAGGTTCTGGCCCGGCAGCAGCGCGGACCAGTCCTGGATCTCGGCCCCCTGCAACTCGGGCTCCTGGCGTCGCGGGATCGCTCTCACCTCTAGGTCCGGCGGGCGGCCCGGCGCCGCCCGTTCCGAAAATCGTCGGATGACCGCCACGCGGCCCGCGCGGGATCACCCCGGGGACCGGCCTGGTGCGAGAAGGGCCGGCGGGAGCTCGGCGGCCAGAAATATACTATAGCCGGTTTCGCGTCAGCGCAGGTCGAGGCCCAGCAGCCGGATGGCGTTGCCGCGGGCGATCTTGTCGATGGACGCCTGGTCGAGATGGCCGAACTGCATCGCGGCCTCCTCCCGGGAGCGCGGCCAGGTACCGTCCTGGTGCGGGTAGTCGGTCTCGAAGGTGACGTTGCCGAGACCGACCTTGCCGAGGAGCTCCACGCCGACGGCGTCCTTGAAGAAGCAGCTCGTGATCTGCCGGTAGTAGTACGTCGACGGCGGCTCGGGGCAGGTGTCGCGGGTGTGCGCCCAGCCGCGGTGCGTCTCCCAGACGTCGTCGGCGCGCTCCAGCAGGTAGGGGATCCAGCCGATCTGCGCCTCGGCGTACAGCAGCTTCAGCCCCGGGAACCGGTGCAGCACGCCGGAGAACATGTAGTCGGTCATGCTGGCGATGCTGTTGCCGAAGATGATGGTCGCGCCGACGGCGGCGGGGGCGTCCGCCGACGTCTGCGGGGTCTTCGTGCCCGAGCCGATGTGCATGCACAGGACCGTGCCGGTCTCCTCGCACGCCGCGAAGAACGGGTCCCAGTGGCCGCCGTGCAGGCCGGGCAGGCCGAGGTAGGCGGGCAGCTCGCTGAACGCGACGGCGCGGACGCCCCGGGCGGCGTTGCGCCGGACCTCCGCCGCGGCCAGCTCCACGTCCCACAGCGGGACGACGCACAGCGGGATCAGCCGCCCGCCGCCGGAGCCGCACCACTCCTCGACCATCCAGTCGTTGTAGGCCTCGACGCAGAGCCGGGCGAGTTCCCTGTCCTTGCCCCACAGGAAGATCTGCCCGCAGAAGCGCGGGTAGTTCGGGAAGCACATCTGCGCCTCGACGCCGTTGACGTCCATGTCGGCGACGCGCTCGGCGGGGATCCAGCAGCCGGGGCGCATGTCGTCGTAGGTGATGCCCTCGTTCGTCACCTCGTCCGCGGGGACGCCGGCCGCGGCGATGTACTTCTTGATCTGGTTGCGGGTGTCCTCGTAGACCCACCACGCCACGTCCGGGCCCTCGGTCCCGGGCGTCTCGACGTACCTGCCGTCGACGAGCCTGACCTCGCCGGCGGGCGCGTACTCGATGCGCGGGCCCGCGTCGCGGTACCGGTCCGGGAGGCGGGCGCTCCACAGGTCCGGCGGCTCGACGACGTGGGCGTCCACGTCGACCAGCCGCGGGATCCTCGCCAGCCGCTCCCCCAGCAGGTCGGGACGAGCCGTCCGCTCGGTCATTCCGCACTCCTTTTGTATATGTTATACACAGCCTGGCCGGGGTCAGGCCCCGCTGCCCTCCAGGCGCCGCACCCGGGCGGGCAGCCACGGGGTCTCGGGGACGCCCTCCCCGTAGAACTGCTTCGCCCAGTGCCGGAACTCGATGATCGGCCCGTCCCCGCGGATCAGCAGCGGCCTGTCGACGTACACCTTGTGGGTCCAGATCGGGATGTCCTCGGCGAACGCGTCCACGAAGGTCTGGATCATCTTCCCGGAGAACTCCTCCATCTTCTCGGGGAAGGTGAACGCCCACCGGACGTGGACGTGCTCCTCGTCCACCGGCGTCACCGACGACACGAACGACATCACGTCCTTGAGCCGCAGCGCGCCGAGCCCGAGCCCGTACGACTTGCGCACGAAGTCGATCGGGTACGCCTTCCCGCTCTTGCTCTTGAACACCTGCCGCTCGGTGACCGTCTTGACGAAGCCGTCGTACTCGACCTCGCCGCCGGGCACGGTGTCCATCCCGTGGACGTACTTGAAGTGGACGTAGTCGGCGTTGTTCTCGGCCATCTCCTGGCAGCACGTGGCGATCTCGAAGTCGTGGAAGACCGGCTCGCTCCAGCCGTCCTCGCCGAACTCCTCCATCACCGGCATCTCGATGTACGGCTCGGCGCCGCCGAGGTGGTGCCAGGCGAAGACCAGGCCGAACCGCTCGACGACCGGGTACGCGCGGACCGCGGCCTTCGGCGACGGCTCGGCGTCGGTGTACGGCACGTCCAGGCAGCGGCCGGACACCCCGTCGTAGCGCCAGGCGTGGAAGGGGCACTCCAGCAGCTCGCCCCGCACCTGCCCGCCGTGCCCGAGGTGGGCGCCGAGGTGCGGGCAGTAGGCGTCGAGCACCCGGGCGTCTCCGGACGCGGTGCGGTACAGCACCAGGTCCCGCCCGAAGTAGCGGACGGGCCTGACCTCCCCGGCGGCCAGCTCGTCGCCGCGCGCGACGGCGAACCAGCCGTTGGGGACGGGGAACGGGAAGCGCGGCATGCGCCTCTCTCCTCTCTGCTCGGCGGTCGGGTCGTCCGGCGCCCGGCTCCCTCCGGGCCGCCGACGGGGTTCAGCCCTCGGCGGGCCGCTCGGCGGGGGACGCGGACTCCGCGGCGGACTCGGGCTCCTGCGCGGGCGTCGTGGCGGGCGCGGGCGTCGTGGCGGGCGCGGGCTCCTGCGCGGAACCGGGCGACGTGGCGGGCGCGGGCGTGTGGGGGCGCCAGCAGGCCGCGAGCAGCAGCGCCGCCCCGCCGGCCCCGGCGAGGACGGCGATCAGCAGGCCGGTCCAGCCGTCGAGGTCCACGCCCGCGAGGTGGTCAAGGGAGACGCGGCCGGGGCCGAGGGCCCCGAGCGCGGCGGCCGCCACGATGATCATGAGGACGTACTCGTAGCCCTCGCCGGGCCGGAAGATGAAGAAGCCGTTGCGCAGGTGGTTGGCGACCAGCGCCACGACCATGGTGCCGACGACGCCCGCGGCTCCGAGCGCGTTCAGCAGGCCGAGCAGGAGCAGCGCTCCCGCGCCCAGCTCGGTGAGGGTGGCGAGGAGCGCGTGCACCCGGCCCGGGCGGATGCCGATCGACTCGAACCAGCGCGCGGTCCCGGGGAGCCTTCCGCCGCCGAACGCGTGGTTCCAGCCGTGCGCGATCATGGTGCCGCCGATCGAGGCGCGCAGGAGCAGCGCCGCGATGTCCGTCCCGATCATCCCGCCTCGCCTCCCGCCGCACGGCGGCTGCCTTATACTTAATCTTATATATAGATTACCAGCCTCGGCTCGCACGGGACAGGAGCGGGATGGCCAGTGACGAACCCCCGGTCGGGCTCGCGGTGCGGGACGGCGTCGCGACCGTCCGCCTGTCCGACCCGCGGCACCGCAACGCCCTGTCGAAGCGGATGAGCGACGGGCTCGCCGCGGCGGTCGGCGCCGCCCTGGACGCCGGCGCCCGGGCCATCGTGCTGGCCGCCGAGCCGCCGGTCTTCTGCGCCGGCGGGTCGCTCGACGCCCTGCTGGACCGCGGCGTCCCCCTCGCCGCGATGTACGCGGGCCTGGCACGGCTCGCGGACGCGCCGGTGCCCACGATCGCCGCGGTCGGCGGCCCCGCGATCGGCGCGGCCGTCAACCTCCCGCTGGCCTGCGACGTCGTCGTCGTGTCCGAGCGGGCGAGGTTCGATCCGCGCTTCCTCGACGCCGGGATCCATCCGGGCGGCGGCCACCTGTGGCGGCTCGCCGGGCGGATCGGCGCGCAGGGCGCCGCGGCGCTGGTGCTGTGCGGCGACGTGCTGGACGGGCGCGAGGCCGTCGAGCGGGGCCTCGCCTGGCGCTGCGTCGCCGAGGACGCCCTGGAGGAGACGGCCCTCGGCCTCGCCCGCCGCGCCGCGGAGCGCCCGTCCGCGCTGGTGCGGCGGACCAAGGAGACGCTGCGCGCGAGCGTCGCGCTGACCGACCCCGGAGAGGCCGCCGCGCTGGAGCTGCGCGCCCAGCAGTGGTCGGTGGAACGCCCGGAGTTCGCCGAGAGCGTCCGCCGGATCCGGAGCGAGCTCGCGGCGCGGACCCGATGACGGGCGCGCGCGACGCCGGGCGG
>NZ_CAACUY010000173.1 GCF_900659615.1 Actinomadura fibrosa
GTACTCGTACGAGGCGAGCAGCGCGCCCTCGGCGAACGCGCCGAGATCGCCCTCGGGGACGCCCGCGACCAGCGCCGACCGGCCCCGGCCCCGGCGGGCCAGCGCGGCGCCGGCCTTGCGCAGGTCGGCCGGCGACGCCTCGCCCACCCCGTACAGCAGCAGCTCGCGCACCCGGTCGCCCACCCGGACCTGCGTGGCGACGATCTCGCCCGGCTCGCCCTTGGCCTTGTGCAGCTCCAGCAGCTCGTCCAGCGTGAACGGCAGCGACGACGCGACCTCGGCCGCGGGCGCCGACGGCCCGGACCGGACCGGCACCGCCACCACCTCGGCCCCGAGCTCGTCCGCCGTCTGCGACACGGTGCCGCCGGCACCGCGGACGCGGGTCTCGATGGGCATGGTGGTCCCCCCTGATCGGTCGATCCGATCGGTCCGCCCGATCGGTCCGCCGGCGGGCGCGGAGGCCGCCGGCGCTGGTGCTGCGTACGGGCTGGTGCTGCGTGATTCCGTGCTGCGTACGGGCTGGTGCTGCGAAGGGCCGGTGCTGCTCGGAGCCGGCTGAGAGAGCCTGCTCGGAGCGGGCTCGGCCTGCGGAAACGGCGAGGGCCCCGGCGGAGCCGCCGGGACCGTCACCTCAAGCCGGGAAGGGCGGAGCCGTCAGCCCACGACTTCCTTGAGGGCCTCGCCGAGTTCCTTGGCCTCGTCGGCGGAGAGCTCGACCACAAGGCGGCCGCCGCCCTCGAGCGGGACCCGCATGACGATTCCGCGCCCCTCCTTGGTCACTTCGAGCGGACCGTCTCCCGTCCGCGGCTTCATCGCCGCCATGCGTGCATCCCCTTCCTGCCTAGGGCCGCGTGGGGCCTCCGGGCACCGTTGGCCGCGTGGCCGCCTGTCGCATCCGCGTCATCAGTAGTGGTCCATTATCTCGTCTTCCGGGCGCGAAGTGGTAACGATCAGCCTCCAGATCGGGAGACTGCAATCATGAATGCTCGTTCGGCGCTGTTCGATCTGTACGGGGACCACCTTCGCGAGCGCGGCGGAAAAGCCCCGATCGCCGCGCTTGTGCGGCTGATGGCGGCGCTCGACGTGGCCGCCCCCGCCGTCCGCACCGCCGTGTCCCGAATGGTGCGTCAGGAATGGCTGGAACCCGTCCGGCTGCCCCGCGGGCCGGGCTACGCGCTGACCCCGCGGGGCGTCCGGCGCATGGACGAGGCGGCCCACCGGATCTACCGGGACCTGGAGCCCTGGGACGGCCGCTGGCACCTCCTCGTCGTCGAGCGGGTGCGGGAGCGGGCCCGGCGCGACCGGCTCGCCTCGGGCCTGTCCTACCTCGGCTACGCGCGGCTGGACGAGACGACCTGGATCGGGCCCCGGGCGTCCTCGGAGCTGGATCCCCTGCTGGCGCAGGAGTCCGTGCGCGCCGAGCGGTTCCGCTCCGCCTACGAGGGCGACGCGCACGGCCTCGTCGCGCGGGCGTGGGACCTCGACGGCCTGGCGCGGTCGTACGAGCGGTGGCTCGCGGACACCGAGGCGGCACTGGCCACCGGACGGGCGGCCTCGGACGCCGGGAGCGCCGCGGCCGATCCCGACGAGCGGGCCTTCGCGACGCGCAGCAGGCTCGTCCACGAGTGGCGCAAGTTCCTCTTCCGGGACCCGGGGCTCCCCGCGGACCTGCTCCCCGCCGGATGGCCCGGGACGCGGGCCGCGCGATTCTTCGACGCCGAGGCGGCGCGGCTCTTGCCCGCGGCCTCCCGGTTCGTCGATCGTTGCCTCGGAGGATCTCCGGCGGATCGGGAGGACGGCAGTGGCTGAGCAGGCGGCCTCGGAGGCCAGCGCGAGCGGGCCGGCGAGTGGAACGGTGCTGTACGACGTGACCGAGGGTGTGGGAACAATCACACTCAACCGTCCCGACGCGATGAACTCGCTGACGGTCGAGATGAAGGAGGCGCTGCGCGCCGCGGTGGACCGGGCCGCGGCGGACCCGGCGGCCCGCGCGGTGGTGCTCACCGGGGCGGGCCGGGCCTTCTGCGCCGGGCAGGACCTGCGCGAGCACGCCGACAACCTCTCCGCCGGACGTGGCCTGGACGGCACCGTCCGCAGGCACTACAACCCGGTCGTGCTGGCGCTCGCGGGGATGCCGAAGCCGGTCGTCGCGGCGGTCAACGGCGTCGCGGCGGGCGCCGGGGCGTCGCTGGCGTTCGCCTGCGACCTGATCATCGCGTCCGAGACGTCCCGGTTCGCGACCGCGTTCACCGGGATCGGGCTGGCGCCCGACAGCGGCATGTCGTGGACGCTCCAGCGCCTCGTCGGCCGCGCGAAGGCCGCGGAGCTGCTGCTCCTCGGCGAGCCGCTGAAGGCGCCCGCGGCCCTGGAGCTCGGGCTGGTGAACCGGGTCGTCCCGGCGGACGAGCTCGCGCCCGCGGCGGTGGAGCTCGCGCGCCGGCTCGCCGCCGGGCCGACGGTGGCCTACGGCGCGGTCAAGGCGGCGCTGGACCACGCGGCCTCGTCCGACCTGGCGTCCGCGCTGGAGAAGGAGGCGGTGCTCCAGGACCTGTGCGAGAAGACGGCCGACCACCGCAACGCCACCGAGGCGTTCCTGAAGAAGCAGCAGCCCTCTTTCGAGGGACGCTGAGGGAGCCCGGAAGGGCGCAGAGAAGGGGGCCGGCCGTCAGGTGGGGTGGGCGGCCAGTTCCCTGGGGTAGGGCTCGAAGTAGGTCTGCGAGCGGAGGTAGCCGATGCCCTCGCCGGTGGCGTCGTGCCGCAGCACGGCCATCGGCACCGCGAGCTCGACCTCGCCGCGCCCGTAGGCCTCGATCACCTCGGTGACGTCGTGCCTGCGGGCGTCGTCGAGGCGCCGGCGCATCGGCCCGAGGACGTGCAGAAGCGCGTTGACGTGGCGGCCCCGGCGCGGCCGGACGGCCAGCGCGGCGGTGAACAGCGCGGTGTACTCGGCCTCCAGATCGTCCCGCGGGCGGCTGCCCGCCCCGGCGACCACCCGGCCCGCGAGGCGGTAGCGGGCCGGGTCGTGGGCGAGGATCTGGAGCTTGTGCGCGGAGTGGAAGGCGACCAGGTCGCGCGGCTCCCAGCCGCCGCCGAACAGGTGACGCAGCCGGGCGTGCGCGAAGATCCGCTCGACGAAGTGGTCGCGGAGGTACGGGTCGTTGAGGCGCCCGTCCTCCTCGACGGGCAGGTCCGGCCGCAGGTCCATCAGCCGTCCGGCGAAGACGCCGCGGCCGCGCCGGTCGGCGGGCATGTCCGCGCGGTAGCGGGACACGCCGCGCGGCCCGCAGCTCGGCGAGCGGGACTTCAGCACCCAGCCGTCGAGGTCCGGCAGCGCGGTGGCGCGGTGCTCGGCGAGGGCCGCCATGGCGTCGGTGTGGTCGGCCGTCCGGTCGCGGGTGACGAGCCGCTCGGCGCCGCCGTCGGTCACGAGCCGCATCGCCGGGCGGGGCGCGCCGAGCCCGATCTCCATCTCGGGGCAGACGGGCACCCAGTCCACGTGGGCGGCCAGGACGTCGGTGAGGAACCGGCTGCGGCTGTGCCCGCCGTTGTAGCGGACCTCCGCCCCGAGCAGGCAGCTCGACACCGCCACCCGCGGACGGACGGACGCGGTCCGCGGGATGTCCGCCGGTGTCCGGGTCCGCGGCTCGTGCTCCATCGTTTCGCTCCCCCGCCTTGCTCTCCGGCCGGCTCGGTTCCGGCCTGCCCGCCACCGAACCTCTTCAAAACTTGTTCATAGCTTCCCCGAGCGGGCGGACGCAACCACGTCCGGGCAAAGTTCCGCGCCCCGCCCCGCACACGGCTCGGGTCTCCACCTGAGCGGGGGTGGGGCTGTCCCCACCGACAGCTCTGGTGATCGCGCCAATGTGCCGCGGCGCCCGCGGAGGTTGGCTTGAGGGCATGACACAGAGCTCCGCCGCGCCGCCCGCCGGGCACGTCCGGGAGGACGCGGCCGCGGCCACCGACCTGGTGAAGTCGTACGGGACGGGCGACGGCGCCGTGACCGCGCTGCGCGGCGTCTCGGCGGCGTTCGCCCGGGGCCAGTTCACCGCGATCATGGGGCCGTCCGGCTCGGGCAAGTCGACGTTCCTGCACTGCCTCGCCGGGCTGGACACGGCGACGTCCGGCTCCGTCGTGATCGGCGGCGTGGAGATCACCGCGCTGTCGCGGACCCGGCTGACGAAGCTGCGCCGCGACCGGCTCGGCTTCGTGTTCCAGTCGTTCAACCTGCTGCCGATGCTGACCGCCGAGGAGAACATCCGGCTGACCGGGCGGCTCGGCGGCCGCCGCGCGGACCGGCAGTGGTTCGACACGATCGTGGACGCGCTCGGGCTGCGCGAGCGGCTGTCGCACCGCCCGAGCGAGCTGTCCGGCGGCCAGCAGCAGCGGGTCGCGGTGGCGCGGGCGCTGCTCACCCGCCCCGAGGTGCTGTTCGCGGACGAGCCGACCGGCAACCTCGACTCCCGCTCCGGCGCCGAGGTGCTGGGCTTCCTGCGGACCGCCGTGGACGCCTACCGGCAGACCGTGATCATGGTGACGCACGACCCGGTCGCCGCCGCGCACGCCGACCGCGTCCTGTTCCTCGCCGACGGGATGATCGTGGACGAGCTCGCCGCGCCGACGATCGACCGCATCCACGCCCAGATGCGCCGGCTGGAGCCCGCGCCATGTGGCTGATCGCGCGCCGCTCCTTCACCGAGGGCTGGGCCCGGCTGCTCGCCACCCTGCTCGCGGCCATGTTCTCGATCGGGCTGATCGCCGGATCGCTCCAGTTCGCGCTGCGCGCCCAGGACGCGGCGTCGGGGAGCGACGCCAGCGAGTACGCGCGCACCGACGTCCTCGTCCAGGGCGGGTCGGCCGACCCCGACGACGTCAACGCGGCGCCGGACGGCCGGATCGCGCTGGACCGGGTCGCCGGACGGCCCGGCGTCGCCGCTGTCGCCGGGGACGCAATGGTCGCGGTCACCGCGTCCGGACGCGGCGGCAAGCCGATCCTGGCGCCGGCCGGGGCCGCGACGCGGCTGCGCCCCTGGACCTCCGACGCCCGCCTCAGCCCCTACCACCTGGAGTCCGGCCGCGCCCCCGCCGCCGACGGCGAGGTCGCCGTCACCCGGCACGTCCTCCGCGCCGGGAAGCTCCGCGTCGGCGACTCCCTCACGGTGCTGCTCCCCAGGCAGACCCGCACGATGAAGATCGTCGGGATGGTCACCGTGCAGGGCCGCGGCGCCGTCGCGAGCGGCGACCTGCTGCTGGCGCCGCCGGACACCGTCCGCCGGGCCGCCGGGCTGCCCGCCGGGACATGGCAGGCCGTGTGGGTCAAGGCCGCCCCGGGCGTGCGGCCCGCGGCGCTGCGGGACGACCTGGCCCGCTCGCTGTCCGCGCCGGCGGCGGGCTCCGGCGCCGTCACGGTGCGGACGGCGAAGTCCGTCCGGGACGCCCAGTCCGCCGAGGTCCAGGCCACCGGGACGGCGGTCGGCGGCGCCATCGGCCTGCTGGCGTCCGTCGCCGTGTTCGTCGGGCTGTTCGTCGTGGCGAACACCTTCGGCACGCTCGTCCGGCAGCGGACCCGCCGGCTCGCCCTGCTCAGCGCGATCGGCGCGACGCCCCGGCAGCTCAAGCGGCTGATCCGGTTCGAGGCGCTCGCGGTCGGCGCCGTCGGCTCGGCCGGCGGCGTCCTCCTCGGCTACCCGGTGTCCGGATTCCTCACCCGGCTGTTCGCCCAGGACGGCTTCGACATCTCGGCGGCGGACGCGCAGTTCGGCTGGATCGCCCTCGCGGCCCCGGCCGCCACCGGAATCCTCGTCACCCAGCTCGCCGCCTGGCGTTCCGCGCGCCGCGCCGCCCGGATCGCGCCCATGCAGGCGCTGCGGACGGCGAGCGCCGAAACGGCCGGCCGCCGCTGGCCGCGGCTCCTCGGCGCGCTCGCCGTGTTCGCCTGCGCCTGGATGTTCTTCGGGCCCGTCTTCGCGGTCCGGGCCGAGGAGCCGCCCGGCCCCGACCGGACCATCGGCTGCTGCGCGCTGATCCTCATGGGGTCGATGACGACCGTCGCCGCGCTCGCCGTCCTCGCGCCGTTCTTCGTCGGCCCCCTCGGCGGCCTCGTCGGCAGGCTCGGCATGGCGGTGAGCGGCGAGGCCGGGCGGCTCGCCCGCGCCACGATCACCCGCAGCCCGCGCCGCGTGTCCGCCGCCGCCTCGTCCCTCATGCTCGGCGTCGCGCTCGTCGGGGCGACCGCGCTGGTCGTCCTGTCGGTGGACCACCGCTTCGACACGACCGGCCGCCAGGTCATGCGCGCCGACCACGCGATCGCCGCGACGGGCCGGACGTCCGAGGGGGCCGCCCCGCTCCCCCGCGACCTCGCGGGCCGCGCCGCCGCCGTCCCGGGCGTCACCGCCGCCGCGGCGCTCACCGCGACGGACGCGAAGCTCGTCGACCCGCCGCCCGAGCCGCCCTCCGAGGACGAGGCGCCCGAGCCCGTCTACCTGACGGTGTCCGGGATCGACCAGGCGGCGCTGCCGTCGGTGCTGCGGCTCGGCGGGCACCTGCCGCGGCTCGCCCCCGGCGAGATCGGCCTCGCGTCCAGCGTCATGAAGGCGAACAAGCTCAGGACGGGGCAGCGGATCGTCGTGCGCGCGGCCCGGGGGCGGGTGCCGCTGACGGTCGCCGGGGCCTACCACGACCCGTCCCACCTGTTCGCCGACCAGGCCCTCGTGGCGCCCGCGACGATGGACCGGCTCGACCCGGACGCGTCCACGCAGGCGATCCTCGTCCGCGGCGGCTCCGAGGCGGACCTGGCCCGCGCCGTCGGGACCGTGCCGGGCGTGAAGGTGCTCGACGAGCCCGGCTACGTGAAGACGGCGTCCAGCGCCCTGACCAGGGGAATGCGGGTCGCGTACGGCTTCATCGGCATGGCCCTCGTCCTGGCCCTGTTCGGGATGGCGACCACGGTGTCGATGAGCGTGTCCGAACGGACCCGGGAGTTCGGGCTCCTCGGCGCGGTCGGCGCCACCGCGGCCCAGCTCCGCGCCGTCGTCCGGTGGGAGGCCGCCACGGTCGTCCTGCTCGGCGTGCTGCTCGGCGTAGGCACCGCGCTCGGGACCGTCACGCTCATGCACGTCGCCACGGGCAGCTCGTTCCTGCGGCCGGATCCGCCGTGGTGGCTGTTCCCGCTCGTCGCGATCGGCGCGGCGGCGGTCGCCCTCGCCACCTCGGCGCTCCCGTCCCGCCGCGCCGCCGCGATCCCCGTCCTGGAGGCCGCCAAAGCGGAATGACCCGTCGCGGAGACCCCGCCGCGCTGACCCCGCCGCGCTGACCCCGCCGCGCTGACCCCGTCACGATGACCCCGGTGCACTGCCCCCCGGCGCACTGCCCCTCCGGCGAGGACCCCGCCGCGAGGACCCCGCCGCCGTCCTGGCCGGGCTTCGAGCTCCGGCCGGGGCGGACGGCTCGCTCACGACAGGTTGCTGACCGGCGGCAGCCCCCGCTCGGCGAACACCTTCTTCGCGACGACCGTGGCGTTGATCGCGCGGGGCATCCCGGCGTAGACGGCCGAGTGCAGCAGCGCCTCGGCGATCTCCGTCGCGCTGAGCCCGACGTTCAGCGCCGCGTTGATGTGGACGTCGAGCTCGATCTCGCAGCCGCCGAGCGCCGTCAGCACGCCCAGCGTGACGAGCTGGCGGTCGCGCGGCGGCAGCTCCGGGCGGGCGTACATGTCGCCGAACGCCCAGGCGACCACCTGGTGGCCGAGCTCGGGCGACACGCCGGCGAGCGACTCGACGACCCGCTGCCCGGCCTCCCCGTCCACCGCGTTCAGGACCTTCAGGCCGTTCGCGTAGCGCTCTTCCCGATCCATGATCTCTCCTCTGCGGCCGGTTCGGTTTCGCTGGTACGAGCCTCCCGTCCTCAGCGCCGGAGTAAGCCTTTGAGGCATCGGCAGCTATAGTCGCCATGCCTTGGAGGTATGGATGGAACTGCGCATGCTCGGCTACGTCGTCGCGATCGCCGAGGAGGGCAGCATCAGCGCCGCCGCGCGCCGCCTGCGCCTCACCCAGCCGACGCTCAGCCGCCAGCTCCGCGACCTGGAACGGCGCCTCGGAACCCCGCTGTTCGAGCGCGCGGGGCGCGGGCTGACCCCCACCGCCGCCGGACGGGCCCTCGCCGCCCGCGCGACCGCCGTCCTCGCCGAGGCCGAGGCGGCGCTGGAGGACGTCCGGCTCGCCGCCGCCGGGCTCGCCGGACGGATCACCGTGACGTTCGCGGGGTCGGGCATCAACGGTCCGCTCGGCGGCGCGCTCGGCCGCCTGCGCCGCGAGCTGCCCCGCGTCGAGCTGCGGCTGGAGGAGAGCTTCAACGACGCCGAGATGTCGGACGGGGTCCTGGACGGGCGCTTCGACATCGCCGTCCAGCGGCTGCCGTCCCGCGACGCCCGGCTTGCCACCCGCGCCTGGTGGCGGGAGCCGCTCAGCCTGTTCCTGCCCGCCGCGCACCCGCTGGCGCACGCGCCGGGACCCGCGCCGCTCGGCGCGCTCGGGCAGGTGCCGCTGGTCATCTGGCCCCGGAACGTCTCGCCGCACTCGCACGACGAGATCCTCGCGCTGTGCGACCGCGCCGGCGTCGTGCCCCGGATCGGTGCCGAAGGCCGCAGTGTGCAGACCGTCCTGGCCCTGGTCGCCGCCGGGTTCGGCGCCGCGGTCATGCCGGACTCGCACCGCGCGCTCCGCCGCGTGGGAGTGCGCGCCCGCCCGCTCGCCGGCACCTCCACCACCCTGTACCTGGTGTGGCGCGCGGACGACACGAACCCCCTGCTCGACCGCTTCCGCACCGTCCTGGCAGACCTCGCCGAGCCCCCATCCAGGCCCGGATCCACAACCGAGGAGGCGCCCTAAAGGCCTGCGCCCCGGCAGCACGCCCAGCGGCAGCACGCCCAGCGGCAGCACGCCCAGCGGCAGGCGTCCAGCGGCAGGCGTCCTGGCCGGGCAACGTCCTGGCGGAGGGCGCCCTGCGGAGGCGTCCTGGCTGGGGAATGTCCTGGCGTGGGCGTCCTGGCCGGATCGCCTTCTGCTGCCGGACGGGGGCGTCTAGCGGTAGGCGCCGTGGCGGTGGCAGCCGGTCAGGTGGTCGTCGACGAGGCCGCACGCCTGCATGAGGGCGTAGGCGGTGGTGGGGCCGATGAACCGGAACCCGTGCCGCTTCAGCTCCTTGGCCAGCGCCTTCGAGCCGTCGGTCGTGGCGGGCACGTCGTCGGTGTCGGCGTACGCGGGCGAGTCGGGGTCGGCGTACCGCCAGACGGTCGCGGCGACCCCGCCGGGCAGGTCGAGGGCCGCGCGGGCGTTGCCGATCGCGGCGTCGATCTTGGCCCGGTTCCGGACGATCGAGGCGTCGGCCATCAGCCGCTCGACGTCGCCGGGACCGAACGCGGCGACCTTCTCCGGGTCGAAGCCGCAGAACGCCGCCCTGAACCCCTCCCGTTTGCGGAGGATCGTCAGCCACGACAGGCCCGACTGGAACGCCTCCAGGCAGAGGCGCTCGTAAAGGCCCTGGTCGTCCCGGACCGGACGGCCCCATTCGTCATCGTGGTAGGCGACGTACTCGGGGGCCGACAGCCCCCACGGGCAGCGGGCCAGCCCGTCCTCGCCAAGGATCGCGGTGCTCACCGGCCCGTTCTACCGCATGCCTCCGACAGGACCGGCCAGCCGGGCGAGCCGCCGCAGCCCGATCCCCATGAACGCCCGCATCAGCGGGCCGACGGCGAGCCAGCCGATCCGCCCGAGGACGCCGAGCGGGAGGTCCACGCACTCCGCCCAGACGATGCGGCTGCCCCGCCCGTCCGGGACGATCTTGAAGAACGCCTCGCCGCGCACGAGGTCGCCGGTGTGCCGCACGGCCACCCGGGACCCGGGCCGCCACTCGGTGATCACCATGGTGTCCGTGAAGCCGACCGGTCCGACGCCCGTCCAGGCATCCAGTCCGGCGCCGACGCCGTGGCCGCCCTCGGCGCGGGTGAACGGCATCCACTCGGCGTGCCGCGGCCAGTCGGTCAGCACGGCGAACAGGCGGTCCGGCGACGCGTCCGACGCGGCCTCGGCGTGCACCGCGACCCGGCTCACGGACGCTCCTCCCGCCGCCCGACCGGCTCGTCCACCGGCTCCCCGCCCAGGCTGTCGGCCAGATCGTCGGCCAGGTCGTCGGTGGCGTCGTCACCGGCGTGCTCGCCGGCCGTGTCGCCGGCCTTCCGCAGGTGCGGCACCGGAGGCGGCGCGCCGTTCGCCACGACCGGGTCGCCGAAGCCGTGCTCCTGGACGCCGTAGAGGGCGCCCACATGGCGGGGTTCCACGGGCTCGCCGAGGCGGCGGCGCAGGTCGTCCACCTGCTGTTCGAGCTGGGCGATGCGGGCGTCGCGCTCGGTCAGCGTGTAGGCGAGCCGGTGCAGGGCCTCGTCGGTCACGCTGACCTGGTAGCCCCAGAGGGCGTGCGGGAGCCGCAGGTGGTCGACGTCCGGCCCGGTGACGCGGTGGCCGTCCGAGAGCGGCAGCGGCGGGTAGTCGGGATGGGTCTCGGCCAGCTCGCCGCCCCGCCCCATGGCGAGGACGACGACGGCGCCCAGCACGGCCGCGCCGACCAGGACGAGGACCACAACCACGATGACGCTCCGATCTGCCGACGTCCCGCCGAGGGACGACCCACATCACCGATCGTGCCACGCTTGGAGGCATGGGGTTGCATGAGCGGTGGGTCCTGGCGCCCGGCGCGCCGGTTCCGGACGGGGTCGTGGACGCGGGGACGGCCCCTCCGGCGGCCCGTGTGGCGGAGCTCGCGGAGTCCGGCGGACCGGTGCTGGTCACGCTGGAGACGGACGCGCGGGAGCCCGACCCGGGGCTGCTCGCGGCGGTCTCCGTCTACGCGTGGCTGGGCGCGCGGGCGTTCCGGGTGCCGCCGGGACAGGAGGACGGGGTGCGCCAGGTCCTCGACATGGTGGCGTCCATCCGCGGTGAGCGCCCCCCGGCGGTGGCACGCCGCGGCCTGGCCTAGTCAGTCTCCCGAGCACGGTCAGGGGGCCGGCCGTAAGGCAGGCCCCCTGTGCCGGGAGGGCGTGTGGACTCAGCCGCGGAGGCGGTGCCAGGGGCCGGTGATGGCGAAGGTCACGCCGGGGCCCTCCTGCCGGTTCGCGAACAGGATGCGTCCGTCCGGGGAGAACGTGACGCCGGTGAACTCGCTGCCGTTGAGGGCGTTGCGGGCGATCGCGAACGGCTTGTTCTTCTTGGTGGTGCCGATGAGGTGCTGCTCGCCGTCGCCGTCCTCCGCCAGGATCACGCCGCCGCCGTAGGGCGAGACGGTGATGTTGTCGGGGCCGTCGAAGACGCCGCCGGGCTTGAAGACGAGCTGGAGCTCGACCTTGCCGCTGTGCGGGTCGTAGGTCCAGACCTGGCCGGCGTGGTCGGCGGCGGCGCCGTCGGCCTTCTTCGAGTAGCTGCAGACGAAGTACGCCTTGCCGTGCGCCCACCATGCGCCTTCGAGCTTCTGGCTGCGCGTGATGGTGTCGAGCTGCTTGCGGGTGGACGTGGCGGCGGCGGACGGGTCCGGGACGGGGACCCAGCGGGCGCGCAGCTTCGTGCCGGGCTCCTGGACGAGCGACAGGTCCGGGACGTCCGGGATGTGCAGGGCCTCCAGCGTGCCGCCCTGCGCGTAGGCGTGGTAGTCGCCGCGGTGGGCGCGGGGCCGGAACCGGTAGAACAGGCCGAAGGGCTTGGACGCGTCCTCGGTCAGGTACGCGGTGAGCGTGTGGGGGTCGACGGCGACGGCCTCGTGCGCGAAGCGGCCGAGGGCGGTCAGCGGGACGGGCTTGGTCCGCTTGCCGTGCGGGTCGACCTCGAACACCCAGCCGTGGGACTTGGTCTGGCCCGTGAAGCCCTCGGTCTCCTCGCAGGTCAGCCAGGTCCCCCAGGGGGTGCGGCCGCCGGCGCAGTTGGTGGAGGTCCCGGCGAGGCTGACGTACTGGGAGATCAGGTCCCCGTCGCGGTCGACCTCCAGCGTGGTGGTGCCGCCGTTGGCGGCGGGGTCGTACGTCAGCGAGGCGGGCGCGACGGCGCGGGTGCCGTTGTTGCTCTGCTCGTGGTTGCGGACGAGGCGCGTCCGGGTCGGGCGGCTGCCGGGGAAGGTGGCCGTCCCGTCGTGGTGGCCGGGGACGACGACGCCTTCCTTGATCGGGTCGCCCTCCACCGACAGCTGCTTGTACGAGAAGCCCTTGGGCAGGTCGAGGACGCCCTTCGGGTCGGGGACGAGCGGGCCGTAGCCGTAGGCCTCGCCGACGTCGGCGCCCGCGGAGGTCTGGAAGATCGAGTCGAGGCTTCCGGCGAGGGCGATGGACAGGGCGCCGGCGGCGCCGCCCTTGACCACTCCACGACGAGTGACGGACATGGGGGCTCTCCTTGGTGCACGTGAAGGGGGACCACGCGGGAGCCTGGTGCGCGCCACTGAACGCGCGGTGAACGACCGGGTGACGAACGACAAACCCCCAGGACACTCTTGTTTGGAGGACCTGGGGGCCGTCTGGAGGCCAGCGGGAGGCCAGCGGGCCGCCGCGTCAGAGCTCGGCCTCCGCGTAGTCCTCCGGGGTCGCCTCGATGCGCGGCTGGGAGCGCTCCAGGAGGTCGAACGCCTCCTCGACCGACGCCGTCCAGCCGATGGCGTCGAAGATCTTCGGCCGGGCGAAGCCCTGCTCGGCGAGGCCCGTCATCAGCTCGCGGAGCGGCTCGTACACGCCGGTCGGGTCGAGGATCACGACCGGCTTGGCGTGCATGCCGAGGACCCGGGCCGTCCAGACCTCGAACAGCTCCTCCAGCGTGCCGATCCCGCCCGGCAGGACGAGGAACGCGTCGCTGCGCCGGTCCATCTCGCCCTTGCGGGCGCGCATGTCGGCGGTGACGACCAGCTCGTCGTTGTCCTCGTCGGAGATCTCGACGCTGACCAGGCCCTCGGGGATCACGCCGACGGTGCGGGCGCCGCCGGCCCGCGCGGCGCGCGCGACGGCGCCCATGCAGGACACCTGCGCGCCCCCGCTGACCAGGCTGTGCCCGCGCCGCGCCAGCTCGGCGCCGACGTCCGCCGCGAGGTCCACATGGACCCGGTCGATCTTGCTGCTGGACGCGCAGAACACGCACACGGCGAGCCCTCCGGACGCGGCCGCGCCCGTCCGGCCGCCGTCTCCCCCGGACGCCATCAGGAGCCGTCACTCCCCTCCGCCGCCGCGGTGGCCTCGACCGCGGCCTGCTCCTCCTGGATGCGCTGCTCGGCGCGGATGTGCGCGTCCACCACGATCTTGACGACCTCGTCCGGGTCGTCGGTGAGGTGGACCAGGTCCAGGTCCTCGGGGGAGATCTTGCCCGACGGGAGCATCACGGCCCGGACCCAGTCGAGCAGGCCCGACCAGAACGCCGTGCCGACCAGCACGATCGGGAACCGGGTGATCTTCTTGGTCTGGACGAGGGTGATCGCCTCGAACAGCTCGTCCAGCGTCCCGAAGCCGCCCGGGAGCACCACGAACGCCTGCGAGTACTTCACGAACATCGTCTTGCGGACGAAGAAGTAGCGGAACTCCAGCCCGATGTCGATGTGGTCGTTGAGCTTCTGCTCGAAGGGCAGCTCGATGCCGAGCCCGACCGACAGGCCGCCGTTCTCGTCGCAGCCCTTGTTGGCCGCCTCCATGATCCCCGGACCGCCGCCGGTGATCACCGCGTAGCCGGCGTCGTGCAGCCGGGCGCCGATGTCGACGGCGAGCTCGTACTCCTGCGAGCCGGGCTTCGTGCGGGCGCTGCCGAAGACGCTGACCGCCTTCGGCAGCTCGGCCAGCAGGCCGAACCCCTCCACGAACTCCGCCTGGATCCGCAGCACGCGCCAGGGGTCGGCGTGCACCCAGTCGGCCGGGCCGCGGCTGTCGAGCAGCCGCTGGTCGGTGGTCGTCTGCGGGACGGACCGGCCGCGCAGCGTCGCGGGCCCCTGCCGTCGTGTCCGGGGGTTAACTTCGCGAGTCATGCGCCCACCGTAGCCGTGCGCACGCGGTCAGGTGGTGAGCCACCTGCGCATCCGCTCCTCGCAGTCGCCGATCAGCGGGATCTCGACGTACTCGTCCTTGGTGTGGGCGAGGGTCGGCTCCCCGGGCCCGTAGTTCACGGCGGGGACGCCGAGCTCGGAGAACCGCGCGACGTCCGTCCAGCCGAGCTTCGCGCGCACCTCGGCGCCGTCCGAGGCGACGGACGCGACGAACGCCGCGGCGGCCGGATGCGTGAGGCCGGGACGGGCCGCCGAGGACCCGTCGGTGACCTCGACCTCGAACCCGGCGAACACCTCCCGCAGGTACGCCTCCGCCTCGTCGAGCGTCTTGTCCGGAGCGAACCGGTAGTTGACGGTGACGGTGCACTCGTCCGGGATGACGTTGCCCGCGATCCCGCCGCGGATGAACACCGCGTTCAGGCCCTCGCGGTACGTCAAGCCGTCCACGACGGGCTGCGTCGGCTCGTAGGCCCTGAGCACGTCCAGGATCCGGCCGGCCGTGTGGATCGCGTTGGAGCCCATCCAGGCGCGCGCGCTGTGCGCCCGCTCGCCCCTCGCCGTGACCTCGACCCGGATAGTCCCCTGGCAACCGCCCTCGATCTGCCCGCCGGTCGGCTCCATCAGCACCGCGAAGTCACCTTGGAGCAGCTCAGGACGGGTCTCGGCGAGCAACCGCAAACCGTTGCGCTCGGCCTCGATCTCCTCGCACTCATAGAACACGTAGGTGATGTCGCGGTTCGGCTCGGTAACAGTCGCGGCGAGCCGCAGCGCCACCGCCACGCCGCTCTTCATGTCGGACGTGCCGCACCCGTACAGCCGGTCGCCCTCCACGCGCGACGGCAGGTTGCCGTTCAACGGGACCGTGTCGAGATGCCCGGCGAGAACGACCCGCTCGCCCCGACCGAGACCCGTGCGGGCGATCACGTTGTTGCCCTCCCGCACAACGTCCAAGTGCGGTAGCACGCTCAGCGCCGCCTCGACGGCGTCCGCGAGGGCCTTCTCCCCGCCGCTCACCGACTCCACATCGACGATCGCCGCCGTCAGGTCCGCCACGTCCGCGAAGAGGTCCAAAGGCATGAGCAAGTCCTATCATCGCCGTCGTGGAGATGCTGCAATGCGCCGTCCACTGGGCGCTTCCGGCCAATGAGCCCCATATGCGCGAGCACCTCGACGACGGCGAGCGCGAACGCTACGAGCGCTTCCTCCGCGCCGAGGACAAGGCCCGCTTCGTCACCGGACGCCACCTGGCGCGCTCCGCCCTCTCCGCGGCCACGGGCCTCCCCCCGGCGGACATCCGGTTCACCACCGAATGCCCCCACTGCGGCGCGTCCCACGGGAAACCGCGGCTCCCCGGGCACGACGTGGACTTCTCCCTGTCGCACTCCGAGGACCGCGTCGTCCTCGCGCTCGCCGAAGGCGCCGTCATCGGCGTGGACGTGGAACGCGAGAGCGACCGCGACGTGGAGCGGCTGGCCAGGATGGTCCTGGCTCCCCCGGAACGCGAGATCCTCACCGCGATGCCCCCGGACGACCGGAAACGCGGCTTCCACGCCTACTGGAGCCGCAAGGAGGCCCTCCTGAAGGCCACCGGCCACGGCCTGGCCGCCCCCATGACCGCGATCCACGTCTCGGCGCCCGGCGAGCCCGCCGAGGTACTGGCCTGGGACGGCGACGCGGCGGTGTCGCCCGTCCGGCTGGCCGACCTGTCCCCCGGCGCGGGCTACGCGGCCTCCGTCGCCGTCCTGACCGACCGCCCCCTGAAGATCAGCGAGAGCCCGGTCCCCGGCGCCTGACGGCCTCAGGTGTTGATGCCGTGGTCCCGGAGGATGTCGTTCAGCGACGCCTTGTCGTGCCGCTGCCCCTCCTCCAGCCGCTTCAGGATCAGCACGGCCGGCAGCCCGAACGTCCCGCCCTTGAACTCCTTGATGCGCGTGCCGCCGACGGCCACGCACCAGTCGGGGATGCGGCCGCGGCTGATCTCCTCGCCCGTCTCCACGTCGATGACCGGCATGGACGCCGACAGGTTCGTGCCGGACCCGACCACCGCGCCCTTCCCGACCCGCGCCCCCTCGACGATCATCGAACGGCTGCCGATCATGGCCTCGTCCTCGATGACCACGGGCTTGGCGTTCGGCGGCTCCAGCACGCCACCGATCCCGACCCCGCCCGACAGGTGCACGTTCTTCCCGATCTGCGCGCACGACCCCACGGTCGCCCACGTGTCGACCATCGTCCCGCCGTCGACATAGGCGCCGATGTTGGTGAACGACGGCATCAGCACCACCCCGGGCGCCAGGTACGAGCCCCACCGGGCGATCGCGCCGGGCACGACACGGACGCCGTCCAGCCGGGTCTTCAGCGGGATGCGGTCGTGGTACTGGAAGTCGCCGACCTGCGAACGCACCATGCCGAGGACCTTGAAGCTCAACAGGATCGCCCGCTTGGCGCGCTCGTCGACGACGACCTCGTCGGTCGCGGAGTCGATGCGGGCGACCCGGGCCTCGCCGCTGTCGATCTGGTCGACGGCAGCCACGATGGCGTTGCGCGCGTCGGTGTCGTCCGGGCCGAGGTCGGCGCGCCGGTCCCAGAGCTCGTCGATGTCCCCGGAGATCGGACTGGTGAACGTTTCGGTCATGGCCCTTGAGCTTACTGGGGGCCATCTCCCGGTACCTTCTTCGCGTGGCTGTTTGGGCGAGGTTGAAGACGCGCCCCGAGGAGGGGACCGAGGACGGGCACCCCCGCCGCCGGCGCTGGATCGCCGTGCTGGCCGTCCTCGTGGTCGGACTGGGCGTGGGCGGCTACGTGGCGTTCCAACGCGCCCGCCCCTACCTGCACGGCTCCGGCTGCGAGGTCCGGACCGCGACCGGCAAGATGCCCCTCGACCTCGACCAGGGCGCCAACGCGTCCACCATCGCCGCCGTCGCCTACCGCAAGCAGCTCCCCGAACGCGCCGTGGTGATCGCCTACGCCACCGCCATCCAGGAGTCCCACATCCGCAACCTGCCGGGCGGCGACCGCGACTCCGTGGGCATGTTCCAGCAGCGGCCGTCCCAGGGCTGGGGCAGCCCCGACAAGCTCCGCGACCCCGTCCAGGCCACGAGCAAGTTCTTCGACGCCCTCGTCAAGGTGAAGGACTACCTCGACCGCGACCTGCACGACGCGGCCCAGCGCGTGCAGCGCAGCGCCGACGGCCGCGCCTACGCCCAGCACGAGTCCGACGGCAAACTCCTGGCCCAGGCCTTCACCGGCCGCCAGCCCGCCACGGCCCGCTGCTGGTACCCGCCGGACAAGAAGACCGCCCCCCGCCGCCCCGAAGCCATCCGCGAGATGCGCCGCGCCTTCGGCGGCCGCCTCCAGGTCGACACCCCGTCCACCGCCCCCGGCACCACCCCGACCTGGGACGCCGTCAAGGTCACCAACACCCGCGCCGGCTGGGCCGTAGCCGCCTGGGCCGTGACCCACGCCCAGATCTACGGCCTGACCGAAGTCCGCTTCGCAGGCCGCCATTGGGAAGCCAACGCAGGCCACGACGGCTGGACCGAAGACAAAGCCGCCCCCACCAACCACGTAATAATCCACTAGCCCCCTGCGCCTCCCCCCTGCACCCGCCAACGCGCTCCGCCGCTGTCGCCTTTGCACTGCCCTGTCCGTACCGGTTCGTCGTAACTTGATCGTCATGCCCTCCGGGTCGGACGGCAGGAACCCGACGACCCTTGTGCGGAACGGACCTGGTGCAGCTAGATGTGGTGGGCATCACGGTCGTGGGTCGTGGGTAATCGACGGTGAAGGCAGGCAGCCCACTAATCAGGGCCGCCCCGCGATAATCGAGGCCGCCCCGTGGGACCCAAGTTGCGGGCTCAGCAGAGTGCACACGCGTCCTCCAGACCAGCGGATGCCACACCAACACCGCGGCGGACGGCCACAGCCCCCACAGAAGACGCCGCGACCCGCGCTCCCCCGCCGCTCGCCACGCACACCGCCCCCGTCCCCAGCACCCCCGAAACGTCGGCGAGGGCAGCGCGGGAGGAGACAGCCACAACAAGGCGGCCCCGAGCGCAGTGCACGCTGGGAACAGCCGGATTTACGGTCGCCCCAATCCCCACCGCCCCGACATCAAGTCCGAAACAACGCGCAGGCCTTTCCTCAAACCACGGGATGCGGGAAGGGACACCGCGACCGACAGCCACAGCAACGGAGGGAATCTCGACGCCCTAGACGCCTGGACAAGCACAGACGGCTCGACGACCGGACCGCCCCGTACTGACCCGAACCCCTGGGCCCGGCAGAGCGCGCACCTCCTCCAGAACCAGCGGCAAGCAAGGCAAACACCCCAACCGAGGGCCACACCGGCCGCAGAGAACCTCGACGCCTTCGGCCCGTCGGCGAGGACAAGTACGGAGCGGGCACAACAGCGCGCGAAGTAGACCCGCTGCGCGGAGCACGACAGCACGCGAAGCAGACATGACAACACGGCGGGCACGAACCACGGGGGGCACGACAACACGGGGGGCACGAAGCACGGCGGGCACGAAGCACGGCGGGCACGAAGCACGGCGGGCACGAAGCACGGCGGGCACGACGACGCGGGCACGACGGGCGATCTGAGTTACAGCAGCGCGGACACGGCGACGCCGGACGGAACGCGCGGCACGTTCAAGGTAGATGGGCGCCACGCTCGGACCGATCACCTCCGTCGAACCCACCTTCCGGGCCTGCCAGAGTGCGCATCCTTTCCACGAGACCGGCGGCATGCCGCGCGGACATCGTGGCGGACATCTACACCGCCCGCAGAGGACGTCGTCACCCGCTTCATCCCCGCCGTTTTCCCGCGCTCACCCCCCTCGCCTTCGACGCCCTCAGCGAGGGCAGCGCGGGACACGCAAGCGACGCGGGTACACGCAAGCGACGCATGACGGGCACTGCGACGCAGGACGCGGGACGGCGACGCGGGACGCGGGACGGACACGGCGACAAGAACGGGCACGGCACGGCAGAACCGGGCGCGGTGCCCGGCGGCAGTAGGCGGTCCTACGGCCGACCCGGCCTCGCCGCGCTCCGACTACAGGTTTGGCGGAGTGTGCACACCTCATCCTCCAAGTCAGCGGCATGCGAGCTGGACACCGCGACCGCTGACTACACCGCCCGTAGAGAGCCTCGACGCTCGACGCTCTCGACGCGTCGACAGGGCGAGCGGGAACAGTTCGGGCGGCCGATCGGCTGGTTCCAGGCCGTCCAGTAGTCGCTGGCGGAGCTGGCCGACGAGGTCACGGTGGCGGACGTCGCGGTCCACGCGGCAGTACGCGCGCGGACGACCCGCTCGCGGTGGCCGCGGCGAACGCCTCGTGCGTGACGGGGCAAGCACGACGACGCGCGAAGCGGACCTGCTGCACGCGGGCACGGTCACGCGGGCACGGTCACGCGGGCACGGTCACGCGGGCACGGTCACGCGGGCACGGTCACGCGGGCACCGTCACGCGGGCACCGTCACGCGGGCACCGTCACGCGGGCACCGTCACGCGGGCACCGTCACGCGGGCACCGTCACGCGGGCACCGCCACGCGGGCACCGCCACGCGGGCACCGCCACGCGGGCACCGCCACGCG
>NZ_CAACUY010000174.1 GCF_900659615.1 Actinomadura fibrosa
CGCCCGGCACGGCGGCCGCGTCGGCGCCCACGCGGATCACGAGCCCCATCGCCACGGCGAGCGCGACGAGCGTCGCGGTGGCCGTCCAGCGGACCGCGGCCGGGCCCCACCGCCACAGCCGCCCGTCGAGCGCGTCGCCGACGACCTCCGGCACCTCGTGGACGACCGGCGCGGGCAGCGGCTCGTCGCTGCGGACGAGGCGCAGCACCGCGCCGTCCGGGACCTGCCGGTCGGCGAGGCTGGACCCCGGGTCGAGGACCTCGCCGGACGAGGTCGCGAGGTGCCGCAGCCGCGGCGGGTTCTGGACGGGGTCGCCGAGCAGTTCGAGGACCTCGGGCATCAGCGCGCCGATCGGCTCCTGCGCCGGGAGCACCATGTCGACACGGCGGTACTCGCCGACGAGGGTCACCCGGCTCCACGCGGACATAACGACCTCTCCCTCAGGGTCACCGCGGCACGACCGTCCCGGTGACGCGATCAAGGTAGCCGTTGCGCAGCAGCCAGCGGACCGTGGGCAGCGCGGGCGGCCGCGCGAACAGCCCCGCGCTGATCCCGAACCGCACGCCGCCGCCGGGGCTGCGTCCCGCGGGCGCCGACACCGAGGCGCTCACCGCGAACGGCTTCATGACCCGGTACCGGCTGTACCCGTCGGGCGCGCCGGGGAACGAGTCGGCCCGCGCGGCCGCCGGCAGGCCCCGCTGCGCGAACGGGGTGCCGAACGGGAACAGCACCGACCCGCTCTCCTGCCCGAACGCGTCCACGAGCGTCCCCTGCCGGAGCGGGTAGGTGATGGACGCCCCGCCGCCCATGGCTATCTTGTTGCGCGCGTCGGCGGCGAGCAGCGCGCCCTGGCGGATCGCCTCCTGCTCCGCGCGCGCGTCGAGCGCGTGGGCGGGACGCTCCCGGACGACCAGCTCGCCGTACAGCCAGCGGCACGCCTCGTCCTCGTTGGGGAACTGCGCGCCGATCCGCCCCTGCTGGAACTCCACCACGCCGCCGGAGAACTGGTCCGTGCCCCTGGCGATGACGTAGTAGCTGGACGCCGCCCGCACCGGAGGACGCGGCTCACCGGGCAGCACGTACAGGCCCTCGGGGACGCCCGCGCGCTCCAGCGCCTCCCGGAGCCGCGGGAACGTGACCTGGGAGCCGACCCAGTCGGCGGGCACCGGCGCCGTCCCCTCGTCCGGCGCGGCGACCTGCGACTCGGCGGCCTTCTGCTTCTCTTGCTTGCGCAGCCGCGACTGGAGGTAGGAGTAGCCGACCGTGCCCGCGCACAGCACCGCCGCGACGCACACGCCGGCGAGGAGCTTCATCACGTTCTCGTCGAACGTGCGGCGGGTGCGCTGCGAGCCGAACAGCAGCGCGTCGCGGAGCCGGCGGCGCCGCACCGCCACCGACTCCAGCAGCTGGGTGTCGTAGTCGCGGGCCGTGTCGACTCCATCCCGGCCCGGCGGGCTCGGTGCTCGTAGGTCGGTTCGCTGCTAACAGGTCGGTCGGGTGAGGGGGCCGGGGCTAGATGGCCTGGACGGCGGCGCTGGCCTTGCCCAGGGTCGTGCCGGCGATCTCGTCGTTCTTCTCCAGCGTCGCCTTCACCAGGCGGATGATCTCGCGGGTCTCGTTGGCCGCGGTGTGCCACTTGACCTCTTTGGCGCGGTACTCCTCCGAGACCCCCGTGGCCTCGAAGTCGGCGAGCGCCGCGTTCACGTCGGTGTCGCGCGTGCCGATCAGCGCCTCCAGCCGCGCGACGATCGTCTGGATGTTGCCCTGCGCCTCCGCCGAGGCGCCGGTGTCGTAGCTGCGCCGTCCGTTCGCTCCCACTGCGGCGTCCTTTCTGCGGGTCTCGGGAAGGTCAGGCGGTGCGGAACTTCGCACCGTCGAAGTTGGCGGCGGACATCATGCGGCCGGCCTCGTCCGCCATCTCCGTGTCGCCGGTGGAGAACGCCTTCTCCATGCCGACCTGGCCGGTGTTCACCCGGTCCAGGCCGCCCTTCAGGTCGGCGATGATCTGGTCGGAGTGGGCCTTGAAGTTGTCGAAGGCGGCCTTGCCCGCGCCGTTGAACTTGCCGGACAGCGGTTCCGCCGCCGCGATCAGCGCCTTGACGAGCGCGGCGAGCTCCTCGCCGCGGTTCCCGGTGTTCTTGGCCAGGGTGATCAGCGTTTCCTGGCCCTGATCCCAACGTCCCATGCTCGGTTCACCTGCCGGTCGTCGCACATCCCACTGTTACCGATGGAACTCGCCATCGACGATAGTCGGCTGGCGTCCCCGCCGCCACGCGATAGCCGATGGCGCAAGGGATCCCGAGGGCTCCCCCGTCGGGAGTAGGACGCCGCGGAGGCCCCGGAGGTTTCGGCCGGACGGTGACCGATGGCGGCACGGGAGAAATCGCGGAAGGGACTGGACATCCCTCCCGCTTTCTGATCACGATGGGAACGGTGCCCTGCGCCGTCCCTCCTCCCGGGGAGGCGCGAACTCGCCCGAGCGTGCGCGCGAGCGGATGGAGCCATGAAGTTCGAGCTGGTCGAACCCCCCGAACCCGAAGAGCCGCGAGACGTCCCCGCCGAGCCCGCCGAGATGGTGTACGGCGGCGCCGCCGAGGACGCGTCCGGCGAGGACCCGGTCGCCGCACTGACCGCCGCGACCGAGCGGCTCTCGGCCGACGTGGCCGCCGAGGCCGAGCGCATCGACGCCTCGCTGGCCGAGCTGGACGCGGCGCTCGCCGGCGTCCGGCCCGCGTGGGCCGCCGCCGCGGGACCGCTCGCGCCGCCGCCCGCCGGGTTCAGGGCGGACCGCTTCGGCGCCGGACGCCCGCCGCCCGCGCGGAACGGGAACGGGGAACCGGCACTCTAACGAGGGATGCGGCGGGCTGACGAACGAGAAGGGGAACGGGGCGCATGTCCAAGTGGGACATCGATCCAGGCGGAGTCGCGTCCGTGGTCCAGAAGGTCGGCGCCCAGGTCGGGGGAGCCGACGGCAAGGGCGGCGGCGGCCTGGTGAAGCAGATCGAGGACTTCGGCGACCATGTCGGCGACGCGGGCACCGCCGCGTCCAGCATGCCGATCGGCACCGCGCTGAAGGAGTACGTCACGCACACCTCGCCGGGGCTGAAGGGCATGGTCAGCAAGTCGGCGAGCTGCCTGACGGGGGCCGTGAAGGCCACCAAGGCCTACATCAACGGCGACCTGGAGATGGCCGCCGAGGCACAGCGGACCGCGGTCGACGCGCCCGCTCCCAGAATCGGAAAGTGACCCGGGCCGGGACCGGCGCAGAGGTGGTGCGACGTTGAGCGATGTGATCGATCCGAACGCGATCCCCATCCCGAAGGCGGTCCCCGACGACGTCGAGGCCGCGGGCAAGGCGCTGAAGGGCGACGGCACCGCGATCGCGCAGACCGGCCACGACATCCACGCCGACTGGCAGGCCCTGTCGGAGTTCTACATCGCCCCCGAGTCGCCGCAGCTGCTCGCCGCGACCAAGCCCGTGGAGACCGCCGGCAACGGGTTCAAGGGTGAGGTCACCACCGTCGGCGACGCGCTCGTCGCGTTCGCCGGGGAGATCCGCCCGATCATCACGCGGCTCCAGGGGCTGAAGACGTCCGCGCAGAACTTCCGCTCGAAGATCGACGGCGACGACGACTGGCGCAAGGACGAGGACAAGGTCAACGAGCACAACAAGCTGAACAACGACGTCCTCGCCGCCATCGCGCAGTACCAGGAGGCCGAGCGCTCCTGCGCCAACAAGATCACCGGCATCTTCGGCGGCACGCACTTCGTCCCGGCCGACGGCAAGCCCGGCCAGGGCCAGCAGGGCTACGGCCTCGGCCAGGCCCCCAAGGACGTCGAGACCCCCTGGGCCAAGCCGCAGGAGCACGACAAGCCCTGGTACCAGGACGCCTGGGACGGCGTGTGGGACTTCGGCAAGGGCATCCTCACCGACCTCGCCGACCTCGTGGGCCTGCACGGCGAGAACGGCTGGCTCTGGGACAACGGCTGGGGCTGGGGCCAGTGGTGGGACAACATGAAGGGCAACTACACCCAGACGCTCCGCGACCTCGGCGGGCTCGTCGGCCTGCACGGTGAGCACGGCTGGGTGTGGGACAGCGGCTGGGGCGACTGGTGGGGCAACTTCTCCGGCGCCTGGGTCGAGATCGGCCACTCCTTCGTCCCCTGGCGCGAGTGGGGCGACCGCCCCGGCTACGTCATCACGCAGAGCGTCCTCAACATCGGCAGCCTGTTCATCGGCGTCGGCGAGGTCAAGCTCGGCCTGAAGCTGCTGAAACGCGGACACGGCGAGCACCCCGGCAGGGGCCACGGCGACGGCGGCGACGGAGACACCCCGCACGGCGACCGCAACGGCGACGGCCGGGTCGACTCCGGCGAGCTCGACGCGCCCGGCGGCCTCGACGCGAACAGCCCCACCACGCGCGACCTCCAGAACCAGCTCGACGACCTCGACTTCGACACCGGCGAGCTCCAGGGCCTCGACCGCGCCATGGACGACGCGACCGGCCTCGAACCGCCCCGCGAACCGGCCCGCGTCGGCGGCGACGACCCCGGCGGCCACGTCGGCGGCGACGACGATCCCGGCCGTCCCGGCGGCACCGACGATCCGGGACGCTCCGGCGGCGGTAACAACGACCCCCTGGACAACGACGGCCCCGGCGACGGCCCGCTCGACAGCGACGGTTCCGGCAACGACCCCGCGAACAACGACGGCGGCACGGACACCCGCGACCCCGACGGCCAGACCACCGACCCGACCGACCAGGACGGCCCGGGTACCGACACCGACCCGAAGGGCAACGACGACCCCGGCACGGGCGACGACGACCCCGGCGGGAACGACGACACCCCCGGCGACCAGGGCGGCGACCAGCCCGGCGACCAGCCCGGCACCGGCGACGCCACCGGCCCCAACGACCCCCCGAACGACCCGCCGACCGGCGAGGGCCCCGGCACGGGCGACGGTGACCCCCGCGACATCCCGCCCGACCACTTCGGCGACACGGACCCGACCAAGGAGGGCCCGCTCGGCGACAAGTACAAGGAAGGCGTCTACGACCCGCCCTCCGACAACCGGAACGACCGCTTCGACCCCAACGAGCGGAAGACGGCCGAGACGCGCGCGGACGAGGGACGGCTGGTCACGCGGCTGCCGCCGCACCCCCGCAACCACGAGAACTTCACGTCGATGGACGCGCTCGAACGACGCGGCCCGCACGACCCCGGCACTCCCACCGAGTACAAGGAGGTCGGCGAGAACACCCGGAGCGCGGTCGACGACCAGCTCAAGCGCGCCTTCAAGAAGTTCAAGCCGCAGCCGGACGGCAGCCTGCCCCACGGCGACATCGTCATGGACGGCCGGCAGGCCGGGCTGAGCGCCGACCACGTCGTCAACGGCCTCAAGAGCCGCCTCGGCCGGATGCTCGGCAGCAACAATCCGATACTGGACCGCCTGGGGCGCATCGAGACCTACCTCGGTGACGGCTCGAAGATCGTTTACGAGGACGGCCGCATCACCCGGATCGACGCCGACGGCGAGCACCCCATCGGCCAGTGGGACCCGGACGCCCGGCGCTTCACCTCGCCCGACGAGGGCCGTCCGCCAGGCGGATCCGAAGGCAACGACGGCGGCGACGGCGGCGACGGCGGCAAGGACGATCCCGAGGGCGGCGGTTCGCCCACGGGCGGCGGAGACCCGCCGACGAAGCCGCTGGGGGATGACGGCGGCGCGGCCCCGCACCCCGACGCCAACGACGGCGGCAACGAGGGTGGCGGCAACGACGGCGGCGGCCAGCAGGGCTCCGGTTCCGACGGCGGCGGCACGGGCAACGGCGGTGACGGCGGCGACGGTGGCGGCAACGACGGCGGCGCCACTGCCGACGGCGGCCAGCAAGGTCCCGGGCAGCACGGCGGCAGCGAGCATGGCGGCGTGCAGCCTGTCGCCCACCCTGACCCGCACCCGGACGGCCACACCGGAGACACCGGCAACACTGGCGACGGCAGCGACCCGAACGGTGACTCCGGCGACGCGCCCGACCTGGACCCCGGCGACCACGGGCACGGCTCGGGGACCCCGGGGCACATGGACGACGACGGTGTCCGGCGCTTCGACACCGACGACGACGGCGAGCTGTACGGGGAGCGCGTCCTCGGGGAGACGTACCGGAACCTGTCGCCGGAGACGCAGCACGCGATCCGCGAGTACACGCGGTACTCCTGGCCGTACAACCCGATCCTGCGCGCCAACACGTGGAGCCAGGTGCAGGACATCATGAACGGCTGGATCCGCAACGCCGGGCCCGGCTGGGACCTGTTCGAGATGACGGACCGCCGCGTCCCGACGCTCGACGACGTCTACAACGCCCTCCACAGGACGGACCTGACGCCGACGCAGCGGCAGATCGTCCACGACATCGTCAACTCGGCGGACCCGGGGACGAGGCTGGAGCAGTGGCTGAGGTCGGCCGGGCAGCCCGGCGCGGTCGCCCAGTCGTTCGGCCGCTTCCCGACGCTGGACGACATCCACGACCGGATGCGGCTCATCGACGAGGCGCTGGACAATCCGCTGCCGGAGGGCGTGGAGGTCCAGCGCGGCCTGCACAGCCTCGACTTCATGGAGGGATTCGATCCGAACGACCCGCACGCGCTGGAGGGCACCGTCCAGCGCGAGAGCAGCTACATGTCGACCTCGCTCGGCGCCGGCCCGACGCAGGTGGACGGGCAGTCGTTCCGCTACCGCATGCATCTCAGCGTCCCTGAGGGGGCGCACGGGTTGTGGATGGGCAGGAACAGCGTGTACGACTTCCAGCGGGAATTGGTGCTGCCACGGAACACGACTTACCGGATCACGAAGGTCACGCCGAATCCCGACGGTACGTTCGACATCAACGCCGAGGTCCTGCCGCCCGGCGCATGAGGGCGGCGGGGTCTTGCTCGGGTCGGAAGGGAAGGCGACTGATGCGGAGCATGCCGGGGGATGACCGGACGCCCTGGGCGGGCGGCGGTCCTCCTCCGCCGGGGGCGGAGCCGTCCGGGCCGCCGGCGCCCGGGCCGGTGCCGGAGGGGTACCCGTCGGCGACCGGTGGCGCCGTCCGGTACCTGCCGGTCACGGCCGGGGGCGAGGTGATCGGCTTCCTCTGGGCGGGGGAGGCCGACGACGCGGCCGGTTTCCTGCGCAGGCTGAGCGCGACGAGCGGTTTCCGCGCTCCGCTGACCTGGCAGAAGCGCTTCGTCGAGGCGAAGCAGGCCGGGTTGGGGCCGCTGGAGGCGCTGCGGCGCTGGGCGGGCTCACCGGAGGACCCGGAAGGCGGCGGCATCGCCGCGGACGCGGACGAGCAGCGGGCCGGAAGCCTCGACGAGCTCCGTGGAATCGCCAATCCAGGGCATCAGGAGGCGCCGGTCCCAGAGGGACCTCAGTTCACCCCGGACGGCGTCCCGCTCGACCGTTCGCGGGGCTGGGAGCCCCTTTCGCCGCTCACGCTCGACAAGCCCGGCTACGCGTTCGACACGGACACCGCCGTCCGTTACCTGCCGGTGGTCCGGAATGGGGACGTCGTCGGCTACCTGTGGGCGTCCGAGACGGAGAACGCGGCCGACTACCAGCGGCGAGCCCATGGCGGTCCGGCGGCCTTCGAGGCGGGTGGGCCGTGGCTCCGGCGGCTGGAGGACGCCGCTCGCGAGGGGCTCCCGGCCCTGGACGCGCTGCGCCGCTGGAAGGGCGCGCCGGAGGACCCTGTCGGCGGAACGATCCCCGCCGACGCCGAGGAGCGTACGGCCGCAAGCCTGGAGGAACTGAAGGGGCTGGCCCGTGAGTAGCACGGTCGAGGTGTACATCGCCGACCGGAGGGACGCGCCCGCCGTGGCGCAGCGCGTCGCAGTCGCCCTGGAGGTGTCCGGATACTTCGGCACGGAGGACGGATACACCCTCACGCTGGCATCGAGCCCATGGCTCGACGGCCCCGGCGTTGCCACTCTGGAACTGTCCGAGACCGATTGGGACGACGACGACCCCGACCTCTGCACGGCCTACGAGCCCTATGACTACGAGCTCTCGATCGAGTTGCGCGGAGTCCCGGGACTGGCTCGCGGTGAGGTGCGCGAACGGCTGGGACGCGCGCTGTTCGACCGTCTGACCTCGCTGGAGCGACCCCTCGCGTTCGGCGACAACGCCAACATCTTCGCCGACTATCGGCCCGGGCGGGGCGTGCGCGAGTTCCCGCCCGGGACGTCGCGCAGCGCACCTGGCCGGGACGAGTGGTTCGAGGCGGAGTTCCATGGAGCCGGAGCCGCTCGGGAACCGGTGCCCGAGCCGACGCCGCGCGTCCGCGGCTCCGCGACGGTCTTCGAGGTGGGCGGCTTGCTGCACCTCGTGGCACGTGTCCCGGGCGAGACCGGTGACGAGTCCACTGCGGTCGTCCCCGTCGCGGCGATCCGCCGGAGCGCGGGTCCCGCCCTCGTCGGCCGGACGCTGGCGGAGGTCCTCGACCGATCGGCCGATACGGACGCGGTCGTGGCGGCCGACCCTTGGCCCTGGGTGGCGGGCACGGCTGGTCTAGAGCCCGACGCTTACGCGCGCGAGGCGGTGTCACTCGACATCGAAGTCGCCGGGGAGTCGTTCGTGGCCGTTCCGCGTGGCGTGTACTCGGGGTCGTCTGCGGGTGTTGTGCAGGGGCCGGTGGCCGAGTCCCTCATGGTGCGGGAGTCGCATCCTTGGGATGACAGGAAGATGGGCGACCTCGTCCTGCGCCTGCTCGCCGCCGTCCGAGGCCACGCCTTCGCCTGAGCACGGCGAGCCCGAGCATCGTGAGCAGCACGGTCGAGGTGTACGTCGCCGACTGGAGGGACGCGGCCGCCGTGGCGCAGCGCGTCGCGGTCGCCCTGGAGACGTCCGGATACTTCCGGGCCACCCACGGCTACACCTACACGATCAAGACGGCCTCCTGGTTCACGGGGCCCGGGGTGCTCACGCTCCGCCTGACCGAGAGCGACTGGGACGAAGACGACCCCGACCTGTGCACGGCCTTCGAGTCGTACGCCTACGAAGTCTCCGCGGAGTTGGCGGGCGTCCCTGGCCTGGCCCGGGACGAGGTGCTGGAGCGGGTCGGACGGTCCCTGTTCGACCGGCTGATGGTGCTCGGACTGCCGTTGGCCTTCGGGAACGGCACGGACATCTTCGCGGACTTCCTGCCCGGGCGCGGGGTGCGCGACTTCCCTCCCGGTACCGACTTGGACGCGGACGGACGCGACGTCTGGTTCGAGCCGCGGCTGCACGGTACGGACGAACAGGACGGGCCGGCGCCGGAGCGGACGGTGCTGCGGCGGGGCACGGTGACGGTGTTCGAGGTCGGCGGGCTGGTGCAGCTCGTGCCGCAAGTCGCGGTAGGGGGCGGACGCCGTCGAGCCGTCGCGCCGGTCGCGTCGCTACGCAGGGGAGCTGGTCCGGAGGTCATCGGACGGGCGTTGGCCGAGGTGCTCGATCGGTCGGCCCGGCCGGACGTCGTCGTCGACGCCGATCCGTGGTCGTGGGTGACGGGGACGTCTCGGCTCGATGCCGACGCCTATGCGCGCCAGGCCGTCTCGGTGGACGTCGAGCTGGTGGGGGAGGTGCTCCAGGCCGTCCTGCATGGTGCGTACTCGGGTCCGCCGCGCGGAGGTGTCGCGCAAGGGCCGGTGATCGGGGACGTCGTGCGCCGGGACATCGGCCGGTGGGACGACGCCGAGGTCGGGGGCGTGGTGCTCGGCCTGCTGTCAGGGGCGGGCTGAGGGTTCGCGCCAGCGGCTGGTGATGGGGAGGCGGCGGTCGCGGCCGAAGTTCTTCGGCGTGATCTTCGGGCCGGGCGGGTACTGGCGGCGCTTGTACTCGGCGAGGTCGACGAGGCGGATGACGCGTTCGACGAGGTCGGGGTCGTGGCCGGCCTCGATGAGGGCGTCGCGGCCCATGTCGCGCTCGACGTAGTCGACGAGCAGGGGGTCGAGGACGGCGTAGTCGGGGAGGGAGTCGCTGTCGCGCTGGCCGGGGCGCAGCTCGGCGGACGGCTCCTTCTCGATGATCGCCTGGGGGATCGGCTCGTCCTCGAAGGGGTGCAGGAAGGGCAGGGCGCCGGGGGGCTGCGCGTCGCGCCAGCGGGCGAGGGCCCAGACCATCGTCTTGGTGAGGTCCTTGATGGGGCCGAAGCCGCCCGCGGAGTCGCCGTAGAGGGTGGAGTAGCCGGTGGCGAGCTCGCTCTTGTTGCCGCCGGTCAGGACGAGGTGGCCGTGCTCGTTGGACAGGGCCATCCAGATGTTGGCGCGGATGCGGGCCTGGAGGTTCTCCTCGGCGAGGCCGTGCAGGTCGAGCCGGGCCTCGAACGCCTCGACGATGTCGCCGATGGGGACGATGCGGGAGTGGACGCCCTGCCGTTTGACGAGGTCCTCGGCGTCGGTGACGGAGCCCTCGGACGAGTAGCGGCTCGGCAGCAGGACGGTGTGGACGTTCTCCGGGCCGACGGCGTCGGACGCGATGGTGGCGACGAGGGCGGAGTCGATGCCGCCGGACAGGCCGAGGATGACCGAGCGGAAGCCGTTCTTGCGGACGTAGTCGCGGGTGCCGAGGACGAGGGCGGCGTACACCTCGGCGAGGTCGTCGAGGGGTTCGGCGACGGTCTGCGGCTCGACGGGGTAGGCGGGCAGCGGGTCGGGCGCGAGCACGTGCCGGTCGATGGTGATCGTGGTGCCGTCCTGGGCGTCGACGGGGGTGCGGCCGGGCCGGACGGCGGGGTCGGCGGCGGGCAGGGCGAGGTCGGCGACGAGGAGGTGCTCGGTGAACTGGGGGGCGCGGGCGAGGAGGGTGCCGTCGGCGCCGACGATGACGGAGTCGCCGTCGAAGACGAGCTCGTCCTGGCCGCCGACCATGTTGACGTAGGCGAGGGCGCAGCCGGCCTCGCGGGCGCGTGCGGCGCACAGCTCCAGCCGGACGTCGTCCTTGTCGCGCTCGTAGGGGGAGGCGTTGAGAGCGAGAAGCAGCCCGGCGCCGGACGCCTCGGTGACGCTGACGGGGCCGCCGTCCTGCCAGAGGTCCTCGCAGACGACGGTGGCGACGTCGACGCCGTGCAGGCGGACGACGGGGAGCCGGTCGCCGCGGACGAAGACGCGGTACTCGTCGAAGACGCCGTAGTTGGGCAGGTGGTGCTTGGCGGAGCGGACGAGGACCTCGCCGCCGTGCAGCCAGGCGGCGGCGTCGAGCGGCGACCCGGCGGGCTGGCCGGGTCGGGCGAGGCCGACCGTGCGGCGGTCGAGGTAGCCGGTGGCGACGGGCAGGCCGCCGAGGCCCTCGGCGGCGAGGCGCCGCGCGACGCGGTCGAGGGCGCGCTGGGAGGCGGTGACGAAGGACGAGCGGAGCGCGAGGTCCTCGACCGGGTAGCCGGTCAGCATCATCTCGGGGAAGGCGACGAGGTGCGCGCCGGCGTCGGCGGCGCGCCGGGTCCAGTCGACGATGAGGTCGGCGTTGCCGTCGAGGTCGCCGACGGTCGGGTTCACCTGTGCGAGCGCGATCCTGAGCTGTGCCACGTGCTCAGACTAGTTGAGCGGACGCGGTTTCGTCACTGTGACGAGAAGAGGGGGGCGGACGCGAGCGCGCGGCGGCGCCGGATGGCGGGGCCGAGGGCGAGCTGCGCGGCGGCCGCGACGAGGCCGAGGCCTAGGCAGGTGAGCCAGAGTGCGGGCGGTCCGCCGGCGTCGAGCAGCTGGGTTCCGCCGAGCGGGGCGAGCAGGAACCCGCCGGACCACGCCATGCCGTACAGGGCGCTGTAGCGGCCGCGCAGGTCCGCTGGGGCGAGGTCGGCGACGACGGCCTGGAGGACGGACGCGGCGGTGATCTCGCCGAGCGTCCAGACGAGGACAGCGCCGATGTAGCCGGTCACGGACGAGGCGAGCGTGGTCAGGCCGTAGCCGACGCCGACGAGGGCGAAGCCCGCGGCGAGCACGGAGGTGTGGTCGCGGCGGCTCAGCCACGCGCCCACCAGCGGCTGGACGATGATGATCAGCACGCCGTTCGCGGCGAAGGCGATGCCGTAGGAGCGCGGGCCGAGCCCGTCCTCCTTCATCGCGAGCGGCATGGTGGTCATGCCCTGCATCAGGACGAACGTGTAGACGAGCGCGACCAGGACGTAGCCGACCATGACGCGGTCGCGGAGCGCGCGGGCGAAGCCGCCGCCGGACGCGCCCGCGGCGCCGGACGCGGCGTCCGGGCGGACCCGCGTCTCGGGGACGGCGCGCCAGACCAGCAGCCCGAACCCGGCGCAGGTGAGCGCGTCGATCCAGAACAGCCACGCGAAGCCCTGCTGCGCGAGCGTCCCGCCGAGGACCATGGCGACCGACCAGCCGAGGTTGATCGCCCAGAACAGCAGCCCGAACGCGCGCGGGCGCTCCGCCGGGGAGACGAGGTCGGCGACCATGGCGGCGGACGCGGGGCGGTACATGTCGAGGAGGAGGCCGAGGAGCAGGGCGGCCGCGGTGAGCGCGACGATGCCCTGGGCGTAGCCGAGGGCGAGCATGGCGGCGCCGGTGCCGACGGTCGCGGCGGTGAGGGTGATCCGGCGGCCGAGGCGGTCGGCGAGCCAGCCGCCGGCGAGCTGCCCGGCGAACGAGCCCGCGCCGAGGACGGCCATGACGGCTCCGGCCTGCCCGAGCGACAGGCCGCGCGTGGTCGTCAGGTACAGGCCGAGGAAGGGCTCGACCATCGTGCCGAGGCGGTTGAGCAGCGTCCCGGCCCACAGCACCCAGAACGGGCGGGGGAGGCCGCCGAGCCGCGGCCGCAGGAACGCCGCGACCCGGCCGGGGGGCACGCCCGCGGGGACGCCGTCCAGAGTCGTCACGCCCTCGATGCTCCGGGGGCGGGGCGGGCGGGGACACTGATTTAGGCTGGGCTAAATGATCGAGTTCCTGTTCGCGCCGGACGACGTGGCCCGGGTCAGGTTCGCGTTCTCGCCGCTGTGGGAGCTGATGCGGAGCGTGCGGGTGCTCGCGGACCCGTCCGGGCACGCGCTCCACCTGCCGTGGGTGCACGCCGTGCGGCCCCGGCTGCGCGGCCTCGACCTGGAGCCGCTCCGGGAGATCGTCCCCGCGGTCGGCTACGTGCCCGACTTCCTCACCCCGCCGCCGGACACGCCGCTGCCCGACTTCGCCGCCGAGCTGGAGACCGTCCGCGCGACGCCGCCGGAGGTCGTCGCCGCGGAGCTGCGCTGGACGGAGCGGGGGAACCAGGTCGGGCCACGGCGGCTGGCGATGGCGGCGGAGCCGGAGCGGACCCTCGACGTCCTCGTCGGCCTGCTGGGGCGGTACTGGGAGGCGGCCCTGGAGCCGTTCTGGCCGCGCGTCCTCGACCTGCTGGAGGGGGACGTGCTGCGCCGTTCGCGGGCCCTCGCCGCGCGGGGCGCCGAGGGCGTCTTCGACGACCTGCACGAGGCGGTGGCCTGGCGGGCGGGGACGCTGTCGATCGACCGGCGCTGGGAGTTCCGCGGCGAGCTGGCGGGGCGCGGGCTGCTGCTCGTGCCGAGCGCGTTCGTGTGGCCGGGGGTGTCGGTCATGGTGCCGCCCTACCAGGCGATGCTGAGCTATCCGCCGACCGGGGTCGCGACGCTGTGGGAGACCGGGCGGGCGTCCGGCGCGGACGCCCTCGCGGCGCTGATGGGCCGCCGCCGCGCGGCCCTGCTCGCCGCGCTCGCCACGCCCGCGTCCACGTCGGAGCTGGCCCGGCGGCTGGACGTGACGGCCGGGGCGGTCAGCCAGCACCTCGGCGTGCTGCGGGCCTGCGGGCTGGTGACGGGCCACCGGCTGGGGCGCCGCGTCCTGTACGTCCGCACTCCCGCGGGCGACGCCCTCGCCGCCGCACCCACCCGCTGACCGCTCCCCGGGCGCCCGCCGCGCGCCCGCCGCACGCTCGCCGGAGCCGTCCAGGCCGTGGGGTCAGCGCAGTGAGGCCAGGGCGTCCAGGCGGGGGGCCGCGATCGCGTCGGCGGCGTAGCGGCCGGACTCGGCGAGCCAGTCGAGATGGGCGCGCGGGGTGTCCAGCATGACCTTGACGACCTGCGCGGCCGCGGCGCGCTGCGCGACCGAGAGCTGGAGCCGGTCGAGCATCTCGGGGAGCCCGCGCGCCGCCCGCCAGGCCTCGTCCACCCGCTCGGTGATCCGGTCCACGACGGCGCCGGCGGCCTGCGCCGCGTCGAGGCCGTGGGCGCGGGCGAGGACGGTCGGCAGGCTGTGGACGTCGCCGCGCTCGGTCTCCAGGTCGTGCGAGGCCAGGTCGTTGGACCACGCGACGACGTCGGCGACGCCGTCGCGCAGGGTCTTCCAGCCGGGCGTCCGGAGCAGCCGCGGGGACAGCTCGACGCCGAGCACCGGCTCGATCAGGTCGTACAGGAACGGCCCGCAGGCGCGGCGGCGCAGCGCCACGTACTCCGCCGGGCCCGGGATGTGGTCGATGCGGCGGTTGACGGCCTCCTCGGCGCAGCCGTCCCGGTGCGCCTCCAGGTGCAGCATGAAGCGGCGGCGCCAGTCGCGGCTCATGTCGCGGGCCGTGGTGTGCCAGAGCTCGACCAGCGACGCCTCCAGGGGACGGGCGCCGGGGCGGGCGTGGCCGCGCCGCATGGCGCGTAGCAGGTCGTCGCACAGGTGGTGGACGGCGCTGCCGCTCTCGGCGAGCGGGGGGTGGTCGAGCGTGTCGTCCAGGGCGAGGGCCCAGGTGAGCCAGCGCGCGAACAGGTCCACCGCGCCGAGCTCGGCGTCCGGGAACACGCGGGCGGCGAGCCGGTCGCACCGCGCCCGCCCGACGGGCGAGGTGTCCGGGTCGCCGAGCACGAGGCCGCGGCCGCGGGCCCAGGCCTCCACCTGGGCGCACAGCTGCCACGACTCCGGGTGCATGGCCGAGGGGGACCCCAGCGAGGTGCCCCGGTCGACCGACGAGAGAAGGAGTGAGATGTCCACGACGAGGCCCACGTTAACGATCCGCCCAGGTCGGACCCATGATCGCCACGTCAATTTTTGGGGAAACGGGAATGAGGGGAGGGTCACGGCCGAGTCTGCCGCCCGGGGGCGCGGACATGGCATAGTGCGGTGATCACGAGCGATCGACACTGGAGGACACGTGTCCGGACGGACCACGCGCTGGGCGCTGGGTGCGGGCGTCGCCGCGCTGGCGCTGACCGCCGCGGCGTGCGGCGGCGACGAGGGCGCCACGGTGCAGGGCGTCAAGCTGCTCAAGAAGGACGCGCTCACGTCCTGCACGCACCTGCCGTACCCGCCGTTCCAGTCGGAGCAGAACGGCAAGGTGGTGGGATTCGACGTCGACATGATCGATCTCGTCGCGAAGAAGCTGGGCGTGACGCAGAAGATCGTCGACACGCCGTTCGAGACGATGAAGACGGGCGCGGCGCTGAACGCCGGCAAGTGCGACATCGTCATGGGCGGCATGACGATCAAGCCCGACCGGGTGAAGTTCATGGACGTGTCCAAGCCGTACTTCGACGCCACGCAGGCGCTGCTGGCGAAGAAGGGCAGCGGGATCACGAGCCTGGACGACGTCAAGAACCGCAAGATCAAGATCGGTTCGCAGGCGGGCACCACGGGTGAGGACTACGTCAAGGGCAAGGGCCTCGACCCGCGCTCCTTCGACAACTCGCTGGCCGAGCTGGACGGCCTGCGCACCGGCCAGGTCGAGGTCATCGTGCAGGACTACCCGGTCGTCCAGAACTGGCTGAAGGACCCGGCGAACGCCAAGTACCAGATCGTCGCGAACCTCAACACCGGCGAGCAGTACGGCTTCTGGATCCGCAAGGGCTACAACCCCAAGCTGGTCGAGATGACCAACCAGGTGATCGACCAGTCGAAGGCGGACGGCACCTACAAGAAGATCTACGAGAAGTGGATCGGCCCGATGCCCGCGACCGGCGGCACGCCGTGACGGTCGGGACGGCGAAGGCGGCGCCGGCGGGCATGTCCCGGCGGCGCCGCCGCCAGGTGTCGCTGTGGATCCAGTACGGGATCTTCGCGGTGGCCGTGGTCGCCATCGCGCTGCTGGCCGACTGGCCGACGCTGCGGCTGAACTTCGCGAACTGGGACGCCGCGCGGCAGCTCTTCCCGGACATCGTCACGGTCGGGCTGCGCAACACCGCCGTCTACACCGCGGTCGGCTTCGGCATCGGCCTGGTGCTCGGCCTGGTCGTCGCGCTGATGCGGCTGTCGTCGGTCCCGCCGTACCGGTGGTTCGCGACCGTCTACATCGAGGTGTTCCGCGGCCTGCCGCTGCTGCTGATCTTCATCTTCGTGAGCGTCGGGGTGCCGCTGGCCTTCCCCGGCAAGAACGTCCCCGGCGGCGCCGTCGGGCAGACGGGCGTCGCGCTCGGCGTCGCGGCGGCGGCCTACATGGCCGAGACGATCCGGTCCGGGATCGAGGCCGTCCCGCGCGGGCAGCTGGAGGCGGCGCGCTCGCTCGGCATGTCCTACGGCGGCGCCATGCGCTCGATCATCCTCCCGCAGGCGTTCCGGATCATCATCCCGCCGCTCACCAACCAGCTCGTCCTGCTGTGCAAGGACTCCTCGCTGGTGCTGTTCCTCGGCGTCACGCTGGAGCAGCGCGAGCTCACCAAGTTCGGCCGGGACCTCGCGGGCCAGCTCGGCAACACGACCCCGATCATCGTGGCCGGCATCTGCTATCTGATCATCACGATCCCGCTGAGCCTGCTGTCGCGGCGGCTGGAGGAGCGGCAGCGAAGGGGGCAGCGATGAGCGCCGGCGACCGTCCCGGCGGCCTTCCGGGAGACTCCGCGCCGGGCGGGGAGGCCATCGAGATCATCGGCCTGCGCAAGGCCTTCGGCGCGAACGAGGTGCTGCGCGGCATCGACTTCCACGTCCGCGCCGGCGAGGTCGTCTGCGTGATCGGCCCGTCCGGGTCGGGCAAGTCGACCCTGCTGCGCTGCGTCAACCTGCTGGAGGAGCCCACGGCCGGGACGGTCCGGGTCTCCGGCACCGAGGTGACCGACCCGGACGTCGACATCGACGCCGTCCGCCGCCGGATCGGCATGGTGTTCCAGTCGTTCAACCTGTTCCCGCACCTCACGGCGCTGGGCAACGTCGCGATCGCCCAGCGCAAGGTGCTCAGGCGGGACCGCGCCGAGGCCGAGCGGATCGCCCGCGAGAACCTGGAGCGGGTCGGCCTCGCCGACAAGGTGGACGCCTACCCGGCGCAGCTCTCGGGCGGGCAGCAGCAGCGCGTGGCGATCGCGCGGGCGCTGGCGATGGGCCCCGAGGTGATGCTGTTCGACGAGCCGACGTCGGCGCTGGACCCCGAGCTCGTCGGCGACGTCCTCGGCGTCATGCGGACGCTGGCGGAGGCCGGGATGACCATGCTCGTCGTCACCCACGAGATGAGCTTCGCCCGCGAGGTCGCCGACCGGGTCGTGTTCATGGACGGCGGCGTCGTGGTCGAGGAGGGCCCGGCGTCCCGCGTGATCACCGATCCGCAGCACGAGCGGACGCGGTCCTTCCTGGCCCGCGTCCTCGATCCGGCGGCCGCGCGGGTGGGGGAGGGGGAGGCGTCGGATAGGTTCCGATCATCGGACCCCGGCGCGTAACGTCGCGGTAACAGCGGCCGGGCATACTGCAAGGTAGCCGGACCTGTCGCCGCGGCGGCCGGCATCGCACCACCGAGGGAGAAGGCTTTGGACCGACAGCAGGAGTTCGTGCTCCGCACGCTGGAGGAGCGCGACATCCGCTTCATCCGGCTGTGGTTCACCGACGTGCTCGGGTTCCTGAAGTCCGTGGCCGTCGCCCCCGCCGAGCTGGAGGGCGCCTTCGGCGAGGGCATCGGGTTCGACGGCTCGGCGATCGAGGGCTTCGCCCGCGTCCACGAGGCGGACATGATCGCCAAGCCGGACCCGTCCACGTTCCAGGTGCTGCCGTGGCGCTCGGAGTCGCCCGGCGTCGGCCGGATGTTCTGCGACATCCTCATGCCGGACGGGACGCCGAGCTTCGCCGACCCGCGCTACGTCCTCAAGCGGGCCCTGGCACGCGCCGCCGACCTCGGGTTCACCTTCTACACCCACCCCGAGATCGAGTTCTTCCTGCTCAACGACAAGCCGGAGGACGGCCGCGAGCCCGAGCCGGCGGACTCGGGCGGCTACTTCGACCACACCCCGCACAGCGCCGCGCACGACTTCCGGCGCAACGCGATCACCATGCTGGAGGCCATGGGCATCTCGGTGGAGTTCAGCCACCACGAGGGCGCCCCCGGCCAGCAGGAGATCGACCTGCGGTACGCCGACGCGCTCACCACCGCCGACAACATCATGACGTTCCGGCTGGTGATGAAGGAGGTCGCGCTGGAGCAGGGCGTGTTCGCCTCGTTCATGCCGAAGCCGTTCACCGAGCACCCCGGCTCCGGCATGCACACGCACATGTCGCTGTTCGAGGGCGACCGCAACGCCTTCTACGAGCCGGGCGCCGAGTACAAGCTCTCCAAGGTCGGCCGCGCGTTCATCGCCGGGCTGCTGCGGCACTCCGCCGAGATCACCGCCGTGTGCAACCAGTGGGTGAACTCCTACAAGCGGCTCTGGGGCGGCGAAGGGTCGGCGGCGGGCGCCGGAGGAGAGGCCCCGTCCTACATCTGCTGGGGGCACAACAACCGGTCCGCGCTCGTCCGCGTGCCGATGTACAAGCCGCACAAGGGCCACTCGACCCGCATCGAGTTCCGGTCGCTCGACACCGCCGCCAACCCCTACCTGGCGTTCGCGGCGATCCTCGGCGCCGGGCTCAAGGGCATCGAGGAGGGGTACGAGCTGCCCCAGGGCGCCGAGGACGACGTGTGGGCGCTCACCTCCGCCGAGCGGCGCGCCCTCGGCATCGAGCCGCTCCCGCAGAGCCTGGACGAGGCGATCCGCGCGATGGAGCGCAGCGAGCTGATGGCGGACGTCCTCGGCGAGCACGTGTTCGACTTCTTCCTGCGCAACAAGCGCCAGGAATGGGGCGAGTACCGCCGCCAGGTCACCGAGTTCGAGCGCAAGCACCTCATGGCGGTGCTGTGAACCGGGCACGGAAGGGCCGTAACGGACCCGGAAGGCCGTAACCGGGCCTGGAAGGCTGTAAGCGGCCCTGCAAGGCGCCTCCCCGGGAGAGCGGCGGGGCGGCGGAACGGAAATGAGATCTCGGCCGTCCCCCGTCGGGCGGTCGGCGGATTACGGTTGGGACCGTGAGCGAGCCGTGGACTGATCGCCGCCCCTCCCTGGCGGGGCGGCTGGCGAGGCTGGGTTTCACCGACGCGGGACGGGCCGGCGGGCTCATCCTGGAGGCCGAGGCGGCGGCCGGGGCCGAGCTCGGCAACGACCTGCTGGAGGCGCTCGGCGCCACCGCCGACCCCGACCTCGCGCTGGACGGGCTGCTCCGGCTGCTGGAGGCGGGCGACGGCATCGACGGCGCCGCCGCTGACGACCGTCGCGTCCGGCCAGCCGAGGGAGTCCTCCAGCGTCGTGGACACCACGGTCGTCG
>NZ_CAACUY010000175.1 GCF_900659615.1 Actinomadura fibrosa
CTCACCGCCACCGCCGAGACGGTGCTCCCGCCCGCCGGCGGCGCCCCCGGCGGCGTCGCGCCCGGCGCCGGGTCCGTCGCGGGCGCCACCGCCGAGGAGATGGAGTGCGTGCTGCGCTGGCTCGACCTGCCCGGCGTCCGGCTGGTCGAGCTGGACGGCGCCTGGACGTGCCCCGCGCACGGCGCCGAGGGCATGCGCCGGCTGATCGACAACGCCTACGTGAGCCCGGAGCCCGACCGCCCCGCCCGCGGGCGCCCACTAAGGTGACGGGGAGCAGCGGCTCACGGCCCGGCCGGCGGATCGGCCGATGGACCAGCCGATGGATCGGCTCGTGGAGAGGATCGACCCGGCATGGCACTGCCTCTCTATGACAGCCAGCCGGCGCGGCGCGTCCCCTGGATGACGTACCTGCTGGTGGCCGCCAACGTGCTCGTGTTCCTGCTCACGCCCATGTCGAACTTCGCCACCTGGTACGGCAGGGACAGCGTCCGCGAGTGCAAGGCGGCGCAGTTCACCTACGAGTACGGCGCCGTCCCGAAGGAGCTGACGACCGGGGAGCAGCAGCCGCTGCCCGCCGACGTCGTCCACGAGTGCGGGCCCTCGACCTTCCACAAGAAGCCCTGGACGTCGGCGTTCACCTCGATGTTCCTGCACTCGGGCGCGCTGCACCTGCTGGGCAACCTGGTGGCGCTGTTCGTCGTCGGCATGGGCGTGGAGGACCGGCTCGGCCGGCTCCGCTACCTGCTCAGCTACCTGTTCTTCGGGCTGGTGGCCGTCTACGGGTTCGCCTACACCTCCGCCGACTCGGGGGTGCCGCTCGTCGGCGCGTCCGGGGCGATCGCCGGGGTGATGGGCGCCTACGTGATCCTCAACCCGCGGGGCCGCATCGTCAGCTGGGTGCCGCCGGTGATCATCATCCGGCTCCCGGTGTGGGTGGTGCTCGGCTACTGGTTCGTCCTCCAGTGGCTGTCGCTCGGCGACGAGGAGAGCAACGTCGCCTACACCGCGCACATCTACGGGTTCGCGGCCGGGGTCCTCTTCGCGCTGCTGGCCCGCCGGGCGGGCCCGGCCCGCCGCCTGGCCGCCCTGAGCCGGTAGCCGCCCGGTCCGGATAGAGTCGGACCGTTCGTAGGCAGGGGAGGGTGAAGTGGTCACTGCGATCGTGTTCGTCAAGGCCGACGTCGCGCGCATCCATGAGGTGGCCGAGACGATCGCGGCCCTGGACGGGGTCAGCGAGGTCTACTCCATCACCGGGGAGCACGACCTGATGGCGATGGTCCGGGTGCGGCGCCACGAGGAGCTGAACGACGTCATCCCGGGACGGCTCAACAAGGTGCCGGGCATCGTCGGCACCGAGACCCACATCGCCTTCCGCACCTACTCCCAGCACGACCTGGAAGTGGCCTTCGCGCTCGGCCTGCCCGACGCCGACTGAGGTCAGCCCGCGGTGACGAGCGAGAGGGAGAGGTCGCCGCAGGGGCGGGCGGCGAAGCCGGGGCGGCCGCGGTAGGCGGCGCCGGGCGTCCAGCGGGCGGTGTTGGAGGCCATGACCCGGCCGGGGGCGTTGACGACGAAGGCGGGCGCGGGGATCTCGCGCAGCGCCGGGACGATCTCGTTCTCGAAGGTGCGGGCGAACACGTCCGCGGCGGCGACCCCGGCGAAGGCGCCGCCGACCCGCACCGGCGCCGACAGCGTGAGGACGTACTCGTCGCTGCAGAAGTAGTCGACGTACGGCCCGCAGACGGTCTTCTCGGCACCCGAGGCGGGGCCGGTGAACCACTCCCAGCCGGTGTAGTCGTAGAGGGCGCTGCTCTCGGGGTTGAGGTCGCGCAGCAGCCGGGACGGGGCCCCGCCGGGACCGGTCTGCCACCACTCCAGGTACCAGGCGGCGTCGGCGAGCAGCCCGGGGGCGGCGATGAAGCCCAGCCCGCAGACGAGCGGGCCGAGGTGCGCCGACAGCAGGGGACCCAGCGCGGCGAGGTCGGCGCTGACGGGCGCGCGGCCCGCGCCGCGGACCTCGCCGAGGCACCGGGCCGAGGCGTCGCGCACCCGCGCGACCGTGGCGAAGACGCCGTCCAGGGTCGCGCCGACGCGCGCCGCGGCCGCGCCGACCGCCGATGGCTCGGACATGGGTCACCTCGGTCCGTGTCTGCTCGGGAGCGGACTCCCGGATCCCCAGGCTTGCGCCCAAAGGGTGCTTAGAGGGTGAGCCGTCGTTCAAGGAGATGTTCTACCGCATTCGCGACGTGACTTTCAGCGACATCGCGGGCTCGGACGTCATCGCCGGCCTCGATGGCGCGGGCGATCTCGGCGTGCTCGGCGCGGACGCGGCCGCGGTGGGCCGGGTCGTCGTGGACGGCCCAGATCAGCGGCCCGATGTCGGCCTGGAGCCGGATCTCCTCCCGGGTGAGCCGGGCGGACTGGGACGCGGCGGCCACCTCCAGGTGGAACCGGCCGTCCAGCCGGCGCAGGCCCGCATCGGACCCCGAGCCGGACCCCGCATCAGATCCGGCATCGGATCCGGCGCCGGACCCCGCAACAGATCCGGCCCCGGACCCCGCCTCGGCCATCTCCTCCAGCGAGCGCCGCAGCCGCTCGACGTCGCCGGGCAGCGAGCGGAGCGCGGCGAGCCGGGCGGCGGCGCCCGCGATCGCGGCGTAGTGGTCGCCGAGGTCGCGCAGCTCCTCCAGGGTCAGCGGGAGCAGCCGCTCGTCCAGGTCGAAGGGCCGGGCCGGGGCCTGGACGAAGCTGCCGCCGCCCCGGCCGCGGCGGGTCTCGATGAGCCCCTGCTGACGCAAGGCCATGAGCGCCTCGCGTAGGGTGACCGTCGAGACGCCGAGCCGGCCCGCCAGCTCGGCCTCGCTGGGGAGCTGCTCGCCGTCGGCGAGGAGCCCGAGCGCGATCGCGTCGGCGAGGCGGCGGACGACGGCGTGCACCCGCGCGGTGTTGTCCACCGGGGCGAACACGACGAGGCGCGCGCTGTCCGCACTGTCCGCGCTGTCCATGGGCCCCCTTCCCCGGCGTCGTTAACACAGTGATATCGGATCATCACTTGAACTGAAACATATGAGTCCATATGTTTTCACCCATGCCGGCTTCAGCGGTCAGGATCCGCGATCTGCGCAAGACCTTCGGCGCCGTCGAGGCGGTCGCGGGCGTCGACCTCGACATCGCCGACGGCGAGTTCTTCTCGATGCTCGGCCCGTCCGGCTCGGGCAAGACCACCGTGCTGCGGATGATCGCCGGGTTCGAGCGCCCCACCGCCGGGACGATCGAGCTGGGCGGCCGTGACGTCACGGGCCTCGCGCCCTTCGACCGCGACGTCAACACCGTCTTCCAGGACTACGCGCTCTTCCCGCACCTCGACGTCCTCCGCAACGTGGAGTACGGCCTGAAGGTGCGGAGGGTGCCCCGGGCGAAGCGGCGGGAGCGGGCGCTGGAGGCGCTGCGCAGCGTCCGGCTCGACGGCATGGGCGCCCGCCGCCCGGCGGAGCTGTCGGGCGGCCAGCGCCAGCGGGTCGCGCTGGCCCGCGCCCTCGTCAACGAGCCGAAGGTCCTGCTGCTGGACGAGCCGCTCGGCGCCCTCGACCTGAAGCTCCGCGAGGAGATGCAGGTCGAGCTGAAGGCCATCCAGCGGCGGGCCGGCATCACGTTCGTGTTCGTCACCCACGACCAGGAGGAGGCGCTGACGCTCAGCGACCGGGTGGCGGTCCTCGACCGCGGCCGGATCGAGCAGGTCGGCACCCCCGCCGAGGTGTACGAGCGGCCCGCGACCGCGTTCGTGGCCGGGTTCGTCGGCACGTCCAACCGGATCGGCGGCGTCTGCGTGCGGCCGGAGAAGATCGACGTCGACACCGAGCCCGGCGCGGCGCCCGCGGACGCGGACCAGCACGGCGCGGAGCCCCGCGGGACCGGTTCGGGGGACCGGCACGCGATGGGCACGGTCGCCGAGGTCGTGTACGCGGGCGCGGCGACCCGGTTCGTGGTCGACCTGGAGTCGGGCGAGCGGGTCGTGGCGCTCCAGCAGAACCTCAGGACCTCCTCCATGGACGTGATGCGCCACCGCGGCGCGCGCGTCCGGATCAGCTGGCACTCGGCGCACGAGTTCCATGTGCCGGACGCGCGCTCCTGAGCGTCCCGGCCGAGCGCCCGCCTGATCGCACCGCACGGCAGAACCCGGCACGACCCACTTCCCCCCAACCACCAGAGGAGTTCCCCATGTGGTCCACGCGCATGGCGCTCGCCGCCGCGGCGACGCTGGCGATCGGACTGGCCGCCGCCTGCGGCGGCGAGGATTCGGCAGGCAAGGCGACCGGCGCCGGGCAGGGCGGCTTCACCGTCCCGAAGATCCCGGCGCTCCGGTCGCTGGGCGCCGGCGAGGGCAGCGTGAACCTGGTCGCGTGGGCCGGGTACGCCGAGGACGGCTCCAACGACAAGACGGTCGACTGGGTGCACCCGTTCGAGAAGGCGACCGGCTGCAAGGTCAACACCAAGGTCGCCGGGACGTCCGACGAGATGGTGACCCTGATGAAGACCGGCGAGTACGACGCGGTCTCCGCGTCCGGCGACGCGTCGCTGCGGCTGATCGCCTCCGGCGACGTCGCCCCGGTCAACACCGCGCTCGTCCCGAACTACGCCGACGTCTTCGCCGGCCTGAAGCTCAAGCCGTGGAACTCGGTGAACGGCGTCGCCTACGGCATCCCGCACGGCCGCGGCGCGAACCTGCTCATGTGGCGGACGGACAAGGTCCGCACCGCCCCCGACTCGTGGGGCGCGGTGTTCGACGCGAACTCCCCGTACAAGGGCAAGGTCACGGCGTACGACTCGCCGATCTACATCGCGGACGCCGCCCTGTACCTGATGTCGGCCCGCCCCGAGCTCGGCATCAAGGACCCGTACGCGCTGGACCAGAAGCAGTTCGACGCGGCCGTCGCGCTGCTGAAGACCCAGCGCGGGCTGGTCGGCGAGTACTGGTCGGACTACACCAAGGAGGTCCAGGCGTTCAAGAGCGGCGACTCCGTCCTCGGGACGACCTGGCAGGTCATCGCGAACCTGGCGAAGGCCGAGAAGGCGCCGGTCGAGGTGGCGCTGCCCAAGGAGGGCGCGACCGGCTGGTCGGACACCTGGATGGTCGCGGCCAAGGCCAAGCACCCCAACTGCGCCTACAAGTGGATGGACTGGATCGTCTCCCCGAAGGCCAACGCGCAGGTCGCCGAGTGGTTCGGTGAGGCCCCGGCCAACGCCAAGGCGTGCGACCAGACCGCCGACAAGAAGCACTGCGACACCTTCCACGCCACCGACGAGACCTACTTCTCGAAGGTGCACTTCTGGACGACCCCGATCGCGCAGTGCCTGGACGGCCGGAAGGACGTCAAGTGCGTCGACTACTCCAAGTGGACCCAGGCGTGGACGACGATCAAGGGCTGACCGCGCGCGAGCCGGACCGCCCGGCGCCGGGTCTCCGGCGCCGGGCGGCCGCCCTGCTGCACCGCCGGCCGCGGCTGCGGCTGTCGCTGCTGCTGTCGGCGCCGCTCGCCTGGCTGGTGGTCGTCTACCTGGGCGCGCTCGCCGCGATCTTCCTGACCGCGTTCTGGACGACCGACACGTTCACCGGCGAGGTCGTCCGCACGTTCACGCTGGACAACTTCCGGGGCCTGTGGGACGAGCCGGTCTACCGGACGATCGCGCTGCGCAGCCTCGGCGTCGCCGCGGCCGTCACCGCGATCGACACGGTGCTCGGGCTGCCGATGGCCTTCTACATGGCGAAGGTGGCGCGGCCGCGGTACCGCACGTACCTGGTGATCGCGATCCTGGCGCCGCTGTGGGCCGCCTACCTCGTCAAGGCCTACGCCTGGCGGGTCATGCTGTCGGAGGGCGGGCTGATCGACGAGGCGCTGCGGCCGTTCGGGCTGTCCGGCCCCGGCTACGGCCTCACCGCGACCGTGATCGTCCTGGCCTACCTGTGGCTGCCCTACATGATCCTGCCCGTCTACACGGGGCTGGAGCGGCTGCCGGACTCGCTGCTGGACGCCGCGGGCGACCTCGGGGCCCGCCCGCTGCGGACGTTCCGCTCGGTGGTGCTGCCGCTCGTCTACCCCTCGCTGGTCGCCGGGTCGATCTTCACGTTCTCGCTCTCGCTCGGCGACTACATCACCGTCAAGATCGTCGGCGGGCGCGGGCAGCTGATCGGCAACGTCGTCTACGACAACATCGGCGCCGCCGGCAACCTGCCGTTCGCGGCCGCCGTCGCCACCGTGCCGGTCGTCGTGATGCTCGGCTACCTCGCCGCCGCCCGCCGCACCGGCGCCCTCAGGGAGCTCTGAGATGACCCTCTCGCCCGCCGCGCGGTTCGCGCTGCGCGCCGTCATGGCCCTCGGCCTCGCGGTGATCTACGTGCCGCTGCTGGTCGTCCTGGTCAACTCGGTCAACGCCGACCGGGCGTTCGGCTGGCCGCCGTCCGGGTTCACGGGCCGCTGGTGGTCCCAGGCGCTGGACAACGAGGGCGCCCGCGAGGCCGTCCTCACCAGCGTGAAGGCGGGGCTCGGCGCGACCGCGCTGGCGCTCGTCCTCGGCACGATGGCGGCGTTCGCCGTGGCCCGGTACCGCTTCTTCGGCCGGGAGGCCGTCTCGCTGGTCGTGGTGCTGCCGATCGCGCTGCCGGGCATCGTCACCGGCATCGCGCTCAGCAACGCCTTCCAGGTCGTGCTGAAGCCGCTCGGGATCGGGCTCGGCCTGTTCACCGTGATCGTCGGGCACGCCACGTTCTGCGTCGTCACGATCTACAACAACGTGCTGGCGCGGCTCCGCCGGACCGGGACCAGCCTGGAGGAGGCGTCCGCCGACCTCGGCGCGGACACCTTCCAGACGTTCCGCTACGTGACCTTCCCGAACCTGCGGTCCGCGCTGGTCGCCGGGGCCCTGCTGTCGTTCGCGCTGTCCTTCGACGAGATCATCGTGACGACGTTCACGGCCGGGCCGGGCGCCGAGACGCTGCCGATCTGGATCTTCAGCAACCTGTTCCGGCCGAACCAGGCGCCGGTCGTCAACGTGCTGGCCGCCGCGCTGATCGTGCTGAGCGTGGTCCCGATCTGGATCGCCCAGCGCCTGTCGGCCGGAGCCCGCACCGTCGCCTGAACCCCCCGGGGGCGGGTTCAGCGGCGCGGGTCGGGGGGCGCGGTCAGGGGCGCAGGGCCTGGGAGGCGTCGATCCAGCGGTCCAGCAGCGTGCTCGCCGCCCCGGAGTCGACCGCCGCCGCCGCGCGCTCGTACGCGGCGCCCAGCGTCCCGGTGAGCGCGTCCGCGGGCGGGGCGCCCTCGTAGGCCGTGATGAGGGCCGCGGCGTTCAGCAGGACCATGTCGCGGACGGGCCCGGCCGTCCCGGCGAACACCTCGCGGGCCACCCGGGCGTTGAAGGCGGCGTCGGCGCCGCGCAGGTCCTCCGGCCGCGCCGGCGGGATGCCGAGGGCGGACGGGTCGAACGTCGTCTCCGTCGCGGTGCCGTCGCGGACCACCCACACCGTCGAGGTGCCCGTGGTCGTCAGCTCGTCCAGGCCGTCGTCGCCGCGGAACACCAGCGACGAGCAGCCCCGCGCGGCGAACACGCCCGCGATGACGCCCGCCATCCGCGGATGGAACACGCCGACCGCCTGCGCGCCGGGGCGCGCCGGGTTCGTCAGCGGGCCGAGGAAGTTGAACACCGTCGGCGTGCCGAGCTCGCCGCGGGCCTTGGCGGCGTACCGCAGCGCCGGGTGGTACAGCGGCGCGAAGCAGAACGTGATGCCGACCTGCTCGGCGACCCGGGCGGTGGCCTTCGGCGGCAGGTCGATGGCGACGCCGAGGTGCTCCAGCAGGTCGGCGGCGCCGCACGACGACGACGCGGCCCGGTTGCCGTGCTTGACGACCCGGACGCCCGCCGCGGCGGCCACCACGGCCGCCATCGTGGAGATGTTCACGGTGTGGGCGCGGTCGCCGCCCGTCCCGACCAGGTCGGCGATGCGGCCCGGCACCGAGATCGGCGTGGCGTTGTCCATCATGCCCTCGGCGAGGCCCGCGACCTCCGCCACGGTCTCGCCCTTGGCGCGCATGGCGACCGCGAAGCCCGCGATCTGCACGTCCGTGGCGTCCCCGGCCATGATGCGGTTCATCGCCCAGGCGGTCTCCTCGCCGGTCAGCGACTCGCCGTCCAGCAGGGCGTTGATCAGTGCGGGCCAGCTGGTGCGCGCGTCCATCCCCGGTCCTAGAGGGCCGGGAGGCGGTTCTCGGCGCGCCGCCGCATGAGCCCGGCGACGGCGGTGGCGAGGCCCATCGGGTCGATCGGGAGGCCCACCACGGCGTCCGCCCGCGACCAGGTGGCCAGCCAGCCGTCGTCGCGCCGCGCGATGATCGCCAGCACCGGCGGGCAGTCGTAGACCTCGTCCTTGGCCTGCCGGCACACGCCGAGGCCGCCGGCGGGCTGCGCCTCGCCGTCGACGACGAGCACGTCGATGTCGCCCTCGTCGAGCCGCTTCACGACGGCGGGCTGGGTCGCGACCTCGACGAACTCGACCCGCGGGAGGTCCGCGGCGGGACGCCGCCCGACCGCCAGCCGGATCTGGGCGCGGGTGTTCGCGTCGTCGCTGTAGACGAGGACCTTCATCGGGCTCTCCGGGGCGGTGCTCATGGCAGGGAAGATTACCGGGTCGGACCCGCGCGCACGAGGTCCCGGCCCGGGTTCGCGGACCGGAGGCGCCGGTGCGCGGGGGGACGCGGACCGCGATCCCCGGCCGGGCCGGGTCTCGTGGGGTGCGGGCCGCTTCCAGGGGCGGCACCGGGCGGCCTTCCGGGAGACACGCTCGGGAACTCTAGAAGGGGGGTCATGCGTCAGTCCCCGGATAGGGACGCAATAATGCTGCCCGTGGCAACAGCATCCGCGATAGAGACAACACCTCACGCTCGGGCGAACCGTCCCAATCTGGTCAGCGTGGGGACGATCGTCTGGCTGTCGTCCGAGCTGATGTTCTTCGCGGCGTTGTTCGCGATGTTCTTCACGATCCGCTCTGTGACGATCGGTCAGAACGGGCACGGCGCATGGCCGGGGGCCGAGCTGGACCTGCCGCTGTCGGCCGTCAACACGACCGTCCTGGTGCTGTCCTCCGTGACGTGCCAGATGGGCGTGTTCAAGGCCGAGGCGGGCAAGGTCGGCCGGGACGGCGGCCTGCTGAACTTCCGGCGCTGGGGACTGCGCGAGTGGTACGTGCTGTCGTTCCTCATGGGCGCCTACTTCGTCGCCGGGCAGGCCTTCGAGTACTACAACCTGGTCACGAAGGACGGGCTCACGCTCTCGTCCTCGGCCTACGGATCGGTCTTCTACCTGACCACCGGCTTCCACGGTCTGCACGTCACCGGCGGCCTCATCGCCTTCCTCTTCGTCCTCGGGCGCACCTACGCCGCCAAGCGGTGGACGCACGAGCAGGCGACGAGCGCGATCGTCGTGTCCTACTACTGGCACTTCGTCGACGTGGTGTGGATCGGCCTGTTCGCGACCATCTACCTGCTCGACCTGTGAGCCGCTGATCCGTGACCTGCTCGACCTACCAGACGACATGACCCGAACGGGGATTTCCGTGAAAAGGTTCACCGCATGGCGACGGCGCCCGTGGGCGGGCTACGCCGTCGTGCTGGCGGCCCTGGCGGCGATCGGCGTCATCTACGCCGGCTTCTCGCCGCAGACTGACCGCGCCGAGGCGGAGGGCACGGCCCAGGCCGCGCAGGACCTGGCGAACGGCAAGCAGCTGTTCAACAAGAACTGCGCGAGCTGCCACGGGCTGAACGCCGAGGGCACGAAGGACGCCAAGGGCAAGCCGATCGCTCCGAGCCTCATCGGCGTGGGCGCCGCATCCGTCGACTTCCAGGTGGGCACGGGCCGCATGCCCGCGATGAACCCTGGCGCGCAGATGCCCCGCAAGGAGCCGATCCCGCCGTTCAACACCGAGATCAAGACGGACTACGAGGAGAAGGAGAAGCGGGAGGCGGCCGAGAAGCAGAAGGCGCAGGCCGAGAAGAACCTCGAGGACCTCTCCGCCTACATCGCCTCGCTCGGCGGCGGACCGGAGATCCCGCCGGCCTCGGCGACGGACCCGTCCAAGGGCAACGTCGCGCTCGGCGGCAAGCTGTTCCGCACCAACTGCGCCCAGTGCCACAACTTCACCGGCCAGGGCGGCGCCCTGACCGGGGGCAAGTACGCGCCTCCGCTCTCCCACAGCGACGTGACGCCGACGCAGATCTACGAGGCCATGCTGACCGGCCCGCAGGCGATGCCGGTGTTCAACGACACCACCCTCACGCCGCAGGACAAGCAGGCGATCATCGCCTACCTGGTGCAGACCCGCGAGGAGCCGAACCCGGGCGGTAACGGCCTCGGCCGCATCGGCCCCGTGTCGGAGGGCCTGGCCGGCTGGCTGATCGGGCTCGGCCTGCTGGTGCTGGCGGCCATGTGGATCACCGCGAAGAAGCCGAAGAAGCTGAAGAAGTCATGAGCGACGACAACAAGGAGACCGCGGGCTCCGCGGAGCCCCGCGAGGGCGGCACGCCCGGACGCGTGATCGGCACGCCGTCCCCGGCGAGGGACAAGGCGCTGCTCGCCGAGGAGGAGTACCCGGCGCCCGCGGGCGCGGGAGAGCAGCTCGACGAGGCGTCGGCCAAGCGCGCCGAGCGGATCGTCGCGGCGTTCTTCCTGCTGGCCTTCGCCGGCAGCGTGGCGTTCATCGCCTACTACATCGGCTGGAGCGGCCGCGACGGCGGCATGCACGGCGTCACCCGGGCCCGGGAGTCCAACTTCTGGCTCGGCGGCATGATGGCGCTGTCGTTCCTGGCGCTGGCGGCCGGCGTCACCATCTGGGTGCGGCGGCTGATGACCAGCAAGCCGATCGTCCAGGAGCGGCACGAGCTGGCCGCCGACGCCGAGACCCGCGCCGCGTTCGCCGCGGACTTCGTCCAGGGCGCCGAGGACAGCGGCATCACCAAGCGTCCGCTGCTGCGCCGCACGCTGCTGCTGGCCGCGGCCCCGCTCGGGCTGGCGCCGCTGGTGCTGCTGCGCGACCTCGGCCCGCTGCCGGAGAAGCGGCTCCGCCACACCTTCTGGGGCGAGGCCGTCAAGAAGGCGCAGGCGGAGGGCAAGAAGGGCGTCCGCCTCGTCGTGGACGGCACGAACAAGCCGCTCCGCGTCGCCGACTTCTCCTCGCCCGGCGGGATGATCACCGTCCTGCCCGAGGGCCTGGAGGAGGACGTGCCCGAGGAGCAGGCCCTCACCCAGACCGCGAAGGCGGTCACGATCCTCATCAACATCCCTGAGGACGAGTTCAAGCCCGCCAAGGGCCGGGAGAACTGGCACGTCAACGGGATCGTGGCGTACTCCAAGATCTGCACGCACGTCGGCTGCCCCGCGGCCCTGTACGAGCAGACCACGCACCACATCCTCTGCCCGTGCCACCAGTCGACCTTCGACGCGACCGACGCGGCCAAGGTCGTGTTCGGCCCGGCGGCGCGCCCGCTGCCGCAGCTTCCGCTGGCGGTGGAGGACGGCTACCTGGTCGCGACCAGCGACTACCACGAGCCGATCGGCCCGAGCTTCTGGGAGCGCGGATGAGCGACGCGACGGCACAACCGCCGAAGGCGGTGGAGGGCGCGCTCGGGTTCATCGACGAGCGCCTCGGCTCGACCACCTTCTTCAAGCGCAACGTCAAGAAGGTCTTCCCGGACCACTGGTCGTTCATGCTGGGCGAGATCGCCCTCTACTCCTTCATCATCCTGCTGCTGACCGGGACGTTCCTGACGCTCTGGTTCAAGCCGAGCATGGTGGAGGTCGTGTACGACGGCTCGTACACGAAGCTGAACGGCGTCCAGATGTCCGAGGCCTACGCCTCGACGCTGCACATCACGTTCGACGTCCGCGGCGGCCTGCTCATGCGGCAGATCCACCACTGGGCGGCGATCCTGTTCATGGCGTCGATCCTGGCGCACATGCTGCGGGTGTTCTTCACCGGCGCGTACCGCAAGCCGCGCGAGCTGAACTGGCTCATCGGCATCGGGATGTTCACGCTCGGCATGCTGGAGGGCCTGTTCGGCTACTCCCTGCCGGACGACCTGCTGTCCGGCACCGGACTGCGGATCACGCAGGGCGTGGCGGAGTCGATCCCGCTGGTCGGAACGTACATCTACATGTTCCTGTTCGGCGGCGAGTTCCCCGGCACCGAGATCATCCCGCGGCTCTACATGCTGCACATCCTGCTGATCCCGGGCCTGATCCTCGGCATGGTCACCGCGCACATGATGATCATGTGGCACCAGAAGCACACCGCGATGCCGACGCAGAAGCAGACCGAGGAGCAGGTCTACGGCTACCCGTTCTACCCGGTCTTCATGGCCAAGACGGGCGCCTACTTCCTGTTCACGTTCGGCGTGCTGGCGCTGATGGGGGCGTTCGTCCAGATCAACCCGATCTGGCTGTTCGGCCCGTACGACCCCGGCGCGATCTCGGCGGGCTCCCAGCCCGACTGGTACATGGGCGTGCTCGAAGGCGCCCTGCGGATCATGCCGAACTGGGAGGTCACCGCCTGGGGCCACACGGTCAGCTTCAACGTGCTGATCCCCGCGCTGGTGCCGCTCGGCATCCTGTTCGGCGGCGCCGCGGCCTGGCCGTTCGTCGAGGCGTGGGTGACCGGCGACCGGCGCCTGCACCACGTGAACACCCGTCCGCGCAACGCCCCCGTCCGCACGGCGACCGGCATGGCCGCCGTGACGTTCTACGGGCTGCTGTGGCTGGCCGGCGCGAACGACGTCATCGCCGACAAGTTCCACCTGTCGCTGTTCGCGACGACCTGGTTCTTCCGGGTCGCGATCTTCGTCGGGACGTTCCTCGCGTTCGTCATCACCAAGCGGATCTGCCTGGGCCTCCAGCGCAAGGACGCCGACACCATCTCGCACGGCGTCGAGAGCGGCGTCATCCTGATGTCGCCCGACGGCCGGTACAGCGAGCGGCACGAGCCCGCCCGCGCGGAGGAGTCGACGGTGATCCTCTCCAAGGAGAACGCCCGTCCGGAGGCGCCCTCGCGGGACGCCAACGGGATCCCCGCGCCCGACACCAAGGGCCCGCTCGGGCACCTGCGGTCGCGGCTCGCCCGCGCCTGGACCTTCGACGACATCCCGATCGAGCCGCACGACGGCGGGCACGGGCACGACGAGGTCGAGGCGGGCAAGGAGCCCAAGCAGCTGAGCCACTGAGCGGCTGAGCCACTGAGCGGCTGAGCCACTGAGCGGCTGCTGAGCCACGCGTGTGAGGGCCCGCCACCGGACACCCGGTGGCGGGCCCTTCCGCTCCCATCCCTGGCTGGACGATGACCAAGACCCTGATCGTCACCAACGACTTCCCGCCGCGTCCCGGAGGCATCCAGGCGTTCGTGCACGGCCTCGCGTCCCGGCGCCCGCCCGGCTCCGTGGCGGTGTACGCCCCCGCCTGGAAGGGCGCCGCCGCGTTCGACGCGGAGCAGCCGTTCCCGGTCGTCCGCCACCCGGGCTCGCTGATGCTGCCCGAACCGGGCGTGCTGCGCCGCGCGGCGGACGTCCTGCGGGCCGAGCGGTGCGACTCCGTCGTGTTCGGCGCGGCGGCGCCGCTCGGGCTGCTCGCGCCGGCGCTCCGCCGCCGCGGCGCCGGCCGCCTCGTCGGGATCACGCACGGGCACGAGGCCGGATGGGCGTCGCTGCCCGTCGCGCGGACCGTCCTCGGCCGCATCGGGGACGGCCTGGACGTCCTCACCTACCTGGGGGAGTACACGCGTTCCCGGATGGCGCGGGCCCTGTCGCCCGCGGCGGCCGCCCGGATGGCCCGCCTCGCGCCCGGCGTCGACGAGAAGGCGTTCCGCCCCGGCGCGGGAGGCGCGGACGTCCGCACCCGGCACGGCCTGTCCGACCGTCCCGTCGTGGTGTGCGTGTCCCGGCTCGTGCCGCGCAAGGGCCAGGACGCGCTGATCCACGCGTGGCCCCGCGTGCTGGAGTCCGTCCCGGACGCCGCGCTGCTGCTCGTCGGCGGCGGCCCGTACCGCGCCGACCTGGAGAGGCTCGCCGAGTCCCGCGGCGTCGAACGCTCGGTGGTCTTCACCGGCAGCGTCCCCTGGGAGGAACTGCCCGCGCACTACGACGCCGGCGACGTCTTCGCGATGCCGTGCCGCACCCGGCGCCGCGGCCTGGACGTCGAGGGCCTCGGCATCGTCTACCTGGAGGCGTCGGCGACCGGCCTGCCCGTCGTCGCGGGCGACTCCGGCGGCGCGCCCGACGCCGTCCTGGACGGCGAGACGGGGCTCGTCGTGCCGGGCCGCTCCGTGCCCCGCCTCGCCGCGGCCCTCACCGGCCTCCTCGGCGACCCGGACCGGGCACGCCGGATGGGTGAGCGCGGCCGCGCCTGGGTCGAGCGCGAGTGGCGCTGGGACGTCCAGGCGGCGCGCTTCGGATCGCTGCTCGGCGAGTGAGATGTGGCCCCCTGGGCAGGACCTTCCGAGGGAGGGCGAGGCCCCACGCTCCCCGGTCCGGCTCCGGCGGGACCGAAACCGGGGGAGAGGGCGGTCATGCCGCGTACCGCGGCCGCTGCCAAGGGTGACAGGATGCCGATATGGAGAACGCGGACATCGAGGGCGCATGGGCCCGGGCTCCGGGCGAGGCCGCCCACTGGCTCCACGAACTCGATCCGGACCACTGCTACTCGGGATTCGAGCCGCCGCGCCGCCCCGACGCCGCCTGGCTCCTCCACGCCATGTACGCCTGGGAGGACGGCCTCGTCACCACGACCCACGACGACGTCCACCAGTCCATGACGGCGGCGGGCCTGACCGAGGCGGCCGACGCGGCGGGCGAGCAGCCCGGCGACGTCGGCGACCTGCTGGAGGGCGCGATCGTCACCGGCACCGAGCTCGGCCGCAGCGGCCACCCCGGCGCGGGATGGCGGCGCCTCCGCTGGCGGGAGCTCGCCCGCGGCTTCGGCGAGCCCGCCGTCCCCGAGGGCGAGCTGCCCGGCAGCCGCTGCCTGCGGCAGGCCCATCCGGCCGGGAGCTGGTCGGCCGCCATCCAGCCGCCCGCCGAGGGCTGCCTCGACCGGGAGAGCTGGTACCGCCTCATCGGCGTGCTGCTGCGGCACAGCCCCGCCGGCGCCGCCACCCGCTGCCTCGCCTACTACTGCCCCCTCGTCACCGCCGACTGGGACACCGAGACCGTCCTCGCGGGACGCCTCGGCGACGCCGACCGGCTCTACGACCACCCCTCGATGTCGAGCTGCCCGTCCGACCTGTGGGCGGCCGACCGCTCCTGGGTCGTCTACTGCGACTGGGACCTCTGGGGGACGAAGGTCGTCGGCCCCACCGCGCTCATCGACGCGCTGCTCGACGACCCCGACCTGGAAGGCCTCCGCCTCCCCTGGACGCGCTAGCGCGCCTTGTGCACCGGTCCCGAGGCGCGGACCCCGCCCCCGCGTCGTAGGCGGGGTCCGCGCCTCAGGACCGGCGGGCCGATCGGAGCCGCGCCCCGCTCCCGGAGACCAGTTCCACGCGCCCCTGCCGAGGTGGGGTCGTCACGATCCGATGGTCGCCGGCCCGGCGCCCCTGTGGGGGAGAACCTGGAGATGGGCGCGCCGCTAGGGCCGGCCCGCAGGACCGGATCGGAATGTCGCGTGGACGGGAGCGCGGGGCACGGCCCCGGCGTGGTCCGGCCGTGACGGCGGCCGGAAGGCGGCGCCGGGGCGGGAGGGTGGGCCGCCCCGCCGCGCCGAGCACTCTCGCTGCGTTCGCCATCGCGGGGCACCTCCTGCCGTGGTCCGGTCGCCGACAATCCCGAAGCTAGGCCCCGGATCGCTCCCCGGCACCCCCGTTAAACCGGACTTAAGGGACGCATCATCGGACGCTAAGTCATTCCGGGACCACCCCCCCGCACGGGCGTCCGCCGGGGGCTGGGCAGGCCCGCCGGACACTGAGATGATCGTTCTCCGGACGGGCGGCGGGAGACGGCTCATGCGGTCACGGGGGATCACGGTGCTGGCGATGGCGCAGACGGCCGCCCTTACCGCCGGCGTCGGCGCGGCGCTCCTGCTGCCGGCACGGGACGAGGGCACCCCCGAGAAGGTCGCCGCCGCCTACTTCGCGGCCTGGGGCGACGGCGCCTTCAGCCGGATGCGCGGGCTCGTCGCGGACCCGCCGCCGGACTTCGCCGACCAGCACCGGGCCCTGACACGCCCCCTGTCGGTGAACACGATCCTCCTGGAACCGCGCCCCGTCACCAGCACCGGCCCCGACTCCGCCGAAGCGGGCTTCAAGGTCACCCGCGGCCTCACCGGGCACGACGACTGGACGTTCACCTCCACCTTGAAGCTCGGGCGGGTGAAGGGCCGGTGGCGGGTCCTCTGGTCGCCCGCGACCCTCTACCCGGGACTCAAAGGCAAGGGCACCTGGGCGCTGATGAAGGTGACGGTCCCGTCCGTCACCCTGACCGCCCGGAACGGCAAGGCCCTCCCCGGCGGCCAGCTCGACCCCTACGTCACCGCGCTCACCGAAGGGCTCGCGGGCGAGGACGAGATCGGCTGGGCGATCGAGCTGCGCGACGGCACCGGCCCGTGGCGGCGCGTGAAACTCCTGGACGCCAAGCCCGGCAAGAAGATCAGGATGACCCTCGACCCGCGCGTCCAGGCCGCCGCCGAACGCGCCGTGGACGTCCGGCAGGCGGCGATCGTCGCCGTCCGCCCGTCCACCGGCGAGATCCTGGCCGTGGCGGACGGCCTCGGCGGCCTCGGCGCGTTCAACGGCGACTACCCGCCCGGCTCGACGTTCAAGGTCGTGACCGCGGGCGCCCTCCTCGCACATGGCATGGCCGCAGGCTCCGGCACCGACTGCCCCGCGGTCGTCGTCACCGCGCAGCGCACCATCCACAACGACCAGGACCACGCCCTCGGGCGGACGACCCTCCGCGACGCGTTCGCCGCGTCCTGCAACACCACCTTCGCGCGCCTCGCGGTCGAGGACCTCGGCGCCGCGAAGCTGGCGGCCGGCGCCCGCGCCTTCGGATTCGGCGAGCGGATCACCCCCGGCGTCCAGGCGTCCGGCGGCGGCTTCCCCGACCCCGGCGGCGGCGCGGAACTGGCGGAGGCGGCGATCGGCCAGGGCCGCGTCACGGCCTCGCCGCTGCTGATGGCCACTGTCGCCGCGTCCGTCGCCGACGGCTCCTGGCGCCCCCCGCGGCTGCTCGCACCGGACCTGATCCGCGAAGGCGGCGGACGCACGCACCCCGTCCCCGGCGCCGCGGCCCTCCGCACGATGATGCGGGCCGTCGTCACCGGCGGCACCGCGTCCACCGCCGGACTCCCCGCCGGCACCGCGGGCAAGACCGGGACGGCCGAGTTCGACGGCGGCGCCCACGCCTGGTTCATCGGCTTCCGCGACGACCTCGCCTTCGCGACGTTCGTCTCCGCAGGCGGCTCCGGGCCCAAGGTCGCCGCCCCCATGGCCGCCCGCTTCCTCCGAGCCGTCGACACGGACGGGTGAACGTGGCAGTCTTTGCGCCCGTACTGCTCTGGTGAGCGGTTCGGCCCTGGCCGAATGAAACGATTTTCTGGCACTATCTCACCCGAGTGGCCTCCGGGGCGTATGCTCCGGTGGTGATTGAACGGGTTCGCGAGAACCCGTGGGAAAGCGGTGGGAGCGGAGCGGGTTCCCAGTGCCGCGATCCCGATGTCTCAACGGAACACCCGTCAGGGCCCCGCCCTGACGGCGACGGAGCCTGCCGGCGTTCGCCTGCCCTCCACCTCCTCCAGCAGGAGAGGGCATGGCGCGACGCGACACCCGGCATGCGTCCCGGAGCAACACGCATGCTTCACCGTGGGCGGAAACGCCCGCGCGCCCGTCCTCGGAACCGGCGCCCCAGCAGGGGCCCCGAGTCGAGGAGCTCCAGTGGCCCGAAGGGTCCTGGTGGTCCGAGCAGCCCGACTGGGCCGAGCGCGGACGGCGATCGAAGCGGCGTGAGCCCAAGCGGCGCGAGCGTGAACGGCGTGCCCCCGAACGGCGCGAGCCCGAGCGGGGCAAGGCGCGGCGGAACGAGCCGGCCTGGGACGACCCCGAGCGGCCGCAGCCGCGCGGGGACCGTTCCCGCGAGTACCCACCGCGCGGAACCACACCGCGCGGCCCCCAGGCACGCCCGCAGGCACCGGCACGCCAACGCAAGCCGTGGACCCCCCAACCCCCAACGGATGCCCGCGTACAGCCACAACACGACGCACGCGTGCAGCCGCCCCGCAGCGCACGTCCACCGCAACCTGGCGAGATCGGCGTACAGCCGTCCACCGACGCCCGCGTGCAGGCCCCTTTTGACGCCCGCGTACAGCCACAGCGCGACGCGCGCGTCCCCGAACCGCGCGACGCACGCGCCCGGCAGCCCCGCGATGCCCGTGTGCGGCCACCTCGTGGTGCGCGTTCGCCGCAGCCTGGCGAGATCGGCGTGCAGCCGTCCACCGACGCCCGCGTGCAGGCCCCTTTTGACGCCCGCGTGCAGCCACAGCGCGACGCGCGCGTCCCCGAACCGCGCGACGCACGCGCCCGGCAGCCCCGCGACGCCCGCGTGCAGCCGCCTCGTGGTGCGCGTTCACCGCAGCCTGGCGAGGTCGGCGTGCAGCCGTCCACGGATGCGCGTGTGCAGGCGCCTTTTGACGCTCGTGTGCAGCCGCAGCGTGATGCGCGCGTTCCCGAATCGCGCGACGCGCGCGTCCGGCAGCCTCGCGACGCGCGCCTGCCGCAGGATCGCGACGCGCGCGTGCAGCCGCCTCGCAGCGCGCCTTCGCAGCCTCGCGACGCGCGGGTGCCCGAAGCGCGGGACGCGGGGGTGCCGCAGCCTCGCGATGCCCGGATGCAGCCGTCCGGGGATGGGCGTGTGCAGGCGGGGGCTGGGGGGCAGCAGGCCGGCGGTTCGCAGGTGCGGGATCCGGGGGTGCGGGAGACGCGTGAGGAGCGCGTGTTCGAGCCGGTCGCTCAGCGGTTGAAGGAACTGGAGGACGCGCGCGTCCTGGAGTTGCTCAACTCGCGGGTCCAGGCGCCTACGGAGGAGCGGGACGCGCGGGTGCAGCCGGCCGGTGACGCGCGGGTCCAGGGGTTGCGGGTGCCGGAAAGGCGCGAGCCCGAGCGTGCGGCGGCGTCGCGGCAGCCGGAGCGGCCGGCGGCGCGGAAGCGGCCGCCCGGGAGGCAGCGGACGCCGGAGCGGGCGCCCGGTCCGCGGGCGCGGCCCCGGGGGCTGCGCGGGCCCGCGGATCGGCTGAGCATCGGCGCGATCGTCCTGTCGACCGTCGTGGGGCTGTCCCTGCTCGGCATCGTCGAGCGGACCCTGCTGGAAGGCGGCCCCATCGGCGCGTCCGGGCCGGTCGGGTCCACGCGGCCGACCGGGGACCGCAAGGCGCCCGCGTTGCCCGCCGCGAGCAGCGCGCCCCGGCAGCAGCCGGTCGGCGGGGGCGGCGGTACCGCG
>NZ_CAACUY010000176.1 GCF_900659615.1 Actinomadura fibrosa
CGTCGCCACCGACTGGGTCGCGATGACCGGGCTCTCCGAGGACGACCGCTACGTCATGGTCAATCCGTACTTCCACATGTTCGGGTTCAAGGCCGGGCTGCTCGCGGCGGCGGGCGGCGTGTCCGCCGCGTCCGGCCTCGACACGGCCCGCGTCGCCGCCGTCCTCGCGCTGGCCTGCGTCGTCCTGCTCAGCGTGGTGCTGCGGCTGGCACTGACCCTGTCGGGGCTCACGGTGCTGGACGACCGGCGCGGCGCGGGCGGCGCGGTGCCGCGCGGCGACGTGCTGCGCGCCATCGACCACGCGCACCGCACCATGATGATCGCCACCGTGGCGGTCGCGGTCGCCGCCGCCGTCGCCGGGCTCGGCGCGCTCACCCGCTTCGACGGCTGGACGGCCACGCTCGCCGCGCTCCTCGCGGTCGTCGTCGCGAGCCGCGCGCGGATGTTCCCGCTGATCGTGCAGAAGGCGGGCCTGTTCGCGTCCGCCGTGGTGATCGCGGCGGGCCTCGCCGTCCACTGGGCCGAGCACGTGTCCTGGGGCGCGGCGCCCGCGCTCGGCCTGCTGGTCGCGGGCCTCGCCCTCCCCGTCGCGGTGCTCGGCGCCGAGCAGTCCGACCACGTCCGCGCCCGGCTGCGCCGCGTGGTGAACCGGATCGAGGCGGTCGCCGTCGTACTGGTCGTCCCGGTGGCCATCGGGACGTTCGGTCTCGTCGACCGCCTGCTCCACACCTTCTGAGAGGCTCCGGTTTGGCTGAACTCGACCAGGACGGTCCGGGGCGGTCTCCCGCGCCCTTCGGCGGTCCCTGGCGGCCCGAGCCGGCGGCGGAGGACCTCGTCCGGCACGACGTGCACGGCGACCCGCTGCTGCGGCGGCTGAGCCGCGGCGCCGCGCGGCCGTTCCGGGCCTCGCAGGACGTCCAGGCGCTCGCCGAGCACGGCCGGTGGATCCAGCACCCCGTCACCACGGGCCGCCGCATCGCGGTCACCGGCATCCGCGGCGGCTGCGGCAAGAGCACCGTCGCGGCGCTGATCTCCGCGGTGTTCGCCCGCTACCGGCAGGACCGGGTGCTCGCCCTCGACCTCGACCCCGAACTCGGGTCGCTGCCCCTGCGCCTCGGCATCCCCGCCGGGCACTCCCTCGCCGACCTCGCCCGCGCCGGCCTCGGGACGGCGTCGTTCGCCGAGGTCGAGCCCTACCTCGCCCGGATGGGCGAGCGGCTCTGGGCCCTGCCCGGCTCGCAGGGCGCGGTCGGCGGCGCGGGCCTCGACGCGGACGTCTACCGCGCGGCGGGCCTGCCGCTCAGCCGGTTCTTCGGGGTGACCGTCACCGACTGCGGCGTCGGCGTCCACACCCCGCTGCACCACGGCGTCCTGGCCGCCGCGCACGCGCAGGTGCTCGTCACCCCCGCCACCCCGGAGGGCGCCGCGAGCGCCGGACGCGCGCTCGACTACCTCGCCGCGGGCGAGCTGCGGCACCTCGTCGCCCGCACGGTGGTCGTGTTCACCGTCCCCACCCCGAACGCCCGCCGCCTGATCAACGTCGGCCAGGCCCGCGAGATCCTCCGCGAGGTCGGCGCCGACGCGCTCGTCATGAACCACGACCGCCACCTCGCGATCGGCACCACGGTGGACCCGTCCCGCCTCGCGTACACGACCCGGGTCAGCGCAATAGCAATAGCCGCTGCCGCCCTAAACCGAGCCCTCCCCGCCTGACCGGCTACTTCCAGCGGCGGTGGCGGCGTTTTCCGGGGTCGAGCTTCTTCAGGGGGCGGTTGGGGTGCCAGTGGTAGGTGTCGGGGGTGCAGGGGTCTGGGTCGGTGGCGTGGAGGTGGGCGGCGGTCTGGGCGAAGGCTGGGAGGACGGCGCGGGAGCCTAGGGGGTACAGCAGGATCGTGCTGTGCGCGGGCATCGCGAAGAGGGCTCCGTCGGCGCCGGCGTCCGGGAGGAAGCGGGGCAGTTCGGTGAACAGGGCGGACACGTAGCGGCAGCCGGGCTTGGTGACGACGCGGATCTCGGCGTGCGGGGTGAGGGGCTCGTCGCGGACCTCGACGTCCGCGAGCTCGCGCTCGTAGGTGTTCGGCATGACGATCTCGCCGAGCCTGCGGAGGCCGAGGAGGCGCGCGCGGGCCTCGGTGAGGGGGCCGCCGTACTCCGGGTGGTCGATCATGACGAGGGCGTCGAAGTGGGGGCCGGCGGGCAGCGCGACGAGGGCGCGGCGCTCGGCGTCCGGGAGCTTCGGGACGACGCGGAGCCGCAGCAGCTCGCGGACGTCGCCGAGCAGCTCGATGTCGCCGATGGCGAGGGCGGCGCGGTCGGCGTTCTCACGGACCCACTCCTCGACCAGGCCCGGCCAGGACGGGCGGGGCGCGCGGGCGCAGCGTTCGAGGAGCGTCCAGGTGGACGCGGCGGGGCGGAACCGGCCGACGGGCATCACGACGCGGGCGAGGCCGGGGTCGAAGGAGGCGTCCGGGTAGAGGACGGGGAGCAGGTCGGAGAGGAGGGCGTGCACGTCCCCGGACACCTCGATCATCCGCATGTCCATGAGCGTCGCCATCTCCCTTACGCACCGTTTCTCCGACATTAGGGTGTAGGCCAGTCGTGAGCGTCGAGGAGCTGGTGTGACGACCCGGGTAGTGCACCGACCGGCCCGAACCGTGTACCCGCCGGGGGAACGGGAGCCCCGGCAGGTCGAGGCGCCGCCGACGCTGCCCGAGTCCGGCGGGACGGGCAGCCAGATGCTGACGGTGCTGCCGATGGTCGGGATGATGGGGTCGCTGACCATCATGACCGTGATGCGGAACCCGGCGTTCATCGGGCTGGGCGCGGTGATGCTCGTGGTGGCGGTGCTGGCGGGCGGCGGGCTGCTGCTGTCGCGGCGCGGGCAGGTGGGGCGGCAGCGCCGGAACCAGCGCGAGCGGTACCTGGAGTACCTGGAGGAGCTCCGCGAGACGCTCGCCGCCGAGGAGCGGGACGGGCGGGCGGCGGCGCGGGTGCTGGACCCGCCGCCGGAGGCGCTGTACGACGTGGTGCGCGATCCGGCGCGGCTGTGGGAGCGGCGGCGGAGGCATCCGGACTTCCTGCGGGTGCGGGTGGGGACGGGCCTGATGCCGGGCCATCCGCTGGTCGTGGGCGAGCAGGGGACGGCGCTGACGCCGACGGACCCGTTCATGCTGTCGGAGGCGCGGGCGCTGGTCGAGCGGTTCGCGACGGCGCCGGACATGCCGCTGACGGTGCCGCTGGACATGGCGGGCGACATCAGCGTGGTGGGTGAGCGGGAGGACGCGCTGCGGCTGATGCGGGCGCTGCTGGCGCAGCTCGCGGCATTCCACGCGCCGGAGGACGTGGCGGTGGCGTACGGCGGCCCGCGGGCGGGCGAGTGGGAGTGGCTGAAGTGGCTGCCGCACGCGCTGGACCCGCACCGGCGGGACGGCGGCGCGCCCGTCCGGCTGGTGGCGACGAGCCCGCTGCGGCTGGCGGCGCTGCTGGCCGACGACCTCCGGGAGCGGACGGACGTCGCGGCGGAGGTGCGGCGGGGGCTCGGGCGGCGCGAGTCGCTGGCGTTCCAGCGGCGGCTGGTGGTGGTGCACGACACGCACGGGGAGGTGGCGTCGGACCTGGTCCGTCCGGACGAGACCGTGCCGACCGCGGACCTGGCGGCGACGGTCGTGCACCTGGTGGCGCACCAGTCGCACGAGCCGGGCGACGTCGGCGTGCGGATCCGGGTGGACGGCGACCGGGTCGAGGTCGCGGACCTGCGCGGTGAGGCGCCGGTGACGATGACGGGGACGCTCGACGACGTCCCGGACGGGATGCTGGACGGGCTGGCGCGGATGCTGGCGCCGCTGCGGCTGTCCCGCGAGTCGGTGGAGGAGAGCGCGTCGCAGGGCGGCGACGTGGACTTCGCGTCGCTGGTGGGGGTCGAGGACCCGAGCGACGTGGACGTGGCGCGGCTGTGGGCGCCGCGCAGCGAGCGGGCGTTCCTGCGGGTGCCGATCGGGCTGGACGACGCGGGCCGTCCGGTGATCCTGGACCTGAAGGAGGCGGCGAGCCTCGGCATGGGCCCGCACGGGCTGTGCGTGGGCGCGACCGGGTCCGGCAAGAGCGAGCTGCTGCGGACGCTGGTGCTGGCGCTGGCGTGCACGCACGCGCCGGAGCAGGTGAGCATGGTGCTGGTCGACTACAAGGGCGGCGCGACGTTCGCGCCGTTCGGCGTCCTGCCGCACGTGGCCGGGGTCATCACGAACCTGGAGGACGACGCGGGCCTGATCGAGCGGGTCTACGCGAGCCTGTCCGGGGAGGTGCAGCGCCGCCAGCAGGTGCTGCGCGACGCGGGCAACATCGCCAGCATCGGCGACTACAACTACCAGCGGGCGCAGCGGCCGGACCTGGCGCCGCTGCCCCATCTGCTCGTCATCATCGACGAGTTCGGGGAGCTGCTGACGGCGCGGCCCGACTTCATCGAGCTGTTCCTGTCGATCGGGCGGATCGGGCGGAGCATCGGCGTGCACCTGCTGCTGTCCAGCCAGCGGATCGAGAGCGGGAAGCTGCGGGGCCTGGAGACGTACCTGTCGTACCGGATCGGGCTGCGGACGTTCTCGGAGGAGGAGAGCCGCACCGTCCTCGACAGCCCGGACGCGTTCCACCTGCCCGCTCTGCCCGGGTTCGGATACCTGAAGGTCGACACGAGCGTCTACACGCGGTTCAAGGGCAGCTACGTGTCCGGGCCGTACCGGGGGCTGGTGGCGGCGGAGGAGGTCACGGCGGGTGCGCCGCCCGTCCGCCCGTACCCGGTGTACAACCTGGCGGAGGCGGCGGGCCCGCGCGGCGGCGACGAGCCGGACCTGCCGGAGCGGACGTCCGGGCCGACGCTGCTGGACGTGACGGTCGGCGGGCTGGCGCGGCACGGCCGGCGGATCCAGACGATCTGGCTGCCGCCGCTGCCGGCGATCGCGACGCTGGACGGCGTGTGCGGCCCGGTGTCGGTCACCGGCGGCGGCATGCGGCTGCCCGTGGAGCGGCTGCCGCTCCAGGCGCCGATCGGGCTGCTGGACGACGCGCGGCGGCAGTGGCAGGGCGTGTGGCGGCTGGACCTGTCGGCGGCGGGCGGCCACGTCGCGGTGATCGGCGGGCCGCAGACGGGCAAGACGACGCTGCTGCGGACGCTGGCGCTGTCGCTCGCGCTGACCCACACCCCCGCCGAGGTCGCCGTGTACGGGATCGACCTGCTCGGCGGCGGCCTCCAGGTCCTGGACGGGCTGCCGAACGTCGGCGGGGTCGCGGGGCGCGCCGACCGGGAGCGCGTCCGGCGGACCGTCGAGGAGGTGCACGGGATGCTGGAGCACCGGCAGGAGGTGTTCCGGCGGCGCGGCATCGACGGGGTGCGGCGGCTGCGGCGGCTGCACGCGGCAGGGCAGGTGCCGGAGCTGCCGAGCGCGGACGTCGTGCTGGTCGTGGACGGGTTCGGCGCCGTCCGCACCGACTTCGAGGAGATCGACGACATGGTGTCCGACCTGCTCCAGCGCGGCGGCGGGTACGGGGTGCACGTCGTCGCGGGGATGCTGCGCTGGAACGACGTGCGGATCGCGGCGCAGTCGACGTTCGGGCAGCGGATCGAGCTGCGGCTGAACGACCCGTCCGACTCGACGGTGGACCGCAAGCTCGCCGAGACGATCAGCGCGGAGCTGCCGGGCCGCGCGCTGACCGACACGAAGCTGTTCGGGCACGTCGCGGTGCCGGCGCTCGGCCGGATGCCGGACCCGTCCGCGCTCGGCGACGCGGCGGAGTCGGCGGTGCGCGCGGTGGCGGGCGCGTGGACGGGCCCGACGGCGCCGCCGGTGCGGGTCCTGCCGCACGAGCTGCCCGCCGCGGGCCTCCCCGGCCCGGACGAGGAGCCCCGGCGGGTGCCCATCGCGGTGGACGAGCGGTCGTTCGCGCCGGTGCCGCTGGACCTGTTCGACACCGACCAGAACCTGCTGGTCCTCGGCGACGGCGGCTGCGGGAAGTCGAGCCTGCTGCGGCTCGTCGCGCAGGGGCTGATGGCGCGGTACTCCCCCGACGAGCTGGTGTTCGCGGTGATGGACCCGCGGCGGTCGCTGCGCGACGTCGTCCCGGAGCCCTACCTCGGCGGCTACGCCGCGACGCCGCGGGTGTGCGCGGGCCTCGCGGGCGGCGTGGCGAAGGAGCTGGAGGACCGGATGCCCGACGACGCCGCCGAGGCGGACGCGGGCGCCGGGCGCGGGATCGGCGGGCCGCGGATCGTGGTGCTCGTCGACGACTACGACCTGCTGACCACCGCGAACCAGCAGCCGCTCGCGCCGTTCGTGCCGTTCGTGCCGAGCGGCCGCGACATCGGCCTGCACTTCGTGGTGACGCGCCGCGTCGCGGGCGCGTCCCGGGGCCTGTACGACCCGCTCGTCCAGGCGATGCGGGAGATCGGCAGCGGCGTGCTGCTGATGTCCGGCGACCGCTCGGAGGGGCAGCTGTTCCCGCGCGTGTACGCCGATCCGCGGCCGCCGGGCCGCGGGCTGTGGATCCGCCGCGGCGAGCCCCCGCGGCTGGTGCAGGCGGCGCTGCCGGACGGTCCCGCCGCCGTCCCGGCCGCCGCCGGGGAGGAGAGCCGTGACGTATGACCTGGTCGTGCTGACGCAGCGCGCCCCCGACGTCCGGGCCGTCGTCGACAGCATGGTGGACGCCGGCGAGGCGCTGCGCGTGCGCGGCTCCGGCGAGGGCGCGGTCATCCAGCTGTGCGACGACGACGGGCGCGCCCTCGTTAGCATCGAGGCGGCGCAGCGCGTGGACGTGGCGGGCGAGGTGGAGCGGCTGCTCGGCGGCGGCGTCACCGCGGGCCTGACGGTCCCGTACTGGTGGACGGAGGCGCGGGCGTCGGGCGGCGCGGAGGGCGCGCCCGCGATCGCGCACCGGTTCGCGGACGCGATGGTCGCCCGGCTCGGCGGCGCGGTGTGGCCCGTGCCCGAGGCCCGGCCGGGCGGCGGCACGGACGGCGGTGCGCGGTGAGCGGGCATCCGGCGGTCGACATCGTGACGGCGAAGAGCGCCGTCGTGATCCAGGACCGGGCGCTGACGCCGATGTCGTCGTGGCTGTCCGACGTCGCGGCGCGGACCGCGGACGGCGGGCTGGTGATGCAGGTGCTGACGCCGCACGACGGCCGGATCACGCTGCCGCTGCGGATGGTGCTCGGCGGGCCGCGGGCGCGGTGGGTCGTGCAGGAGCCGGGCGACGGCTACTTCGACGGCTTCTCCGGCCTCCCGCTCACCTGGGACGGCGCCGCGTTCGTGCTGGCGCCCCAGGCGAAGGACGGCCCGTCCGAGACGTTCCTGCGGCCGGACGGGGACGTGGGCCGCCACCTCGTCGTCGACCTGCGGGTCGTCCACGAGGCCGCGACCGGCCTGGAGCTCGGGTCGGTGGTGGAGTCGGCGGCGGAGGCGCTCGCCGGGGCCGCGCCCGCCTGCTGGGGGACGGCGGAGCCCGCGCTGTCGCGCTGGGACCGCGCCGAGGTGACCGCGCTGTGCCGCCGCCGCGCGCCGCAGGCGACGTGGCTGGTGTTCATGGGCGGGCACGGCGAGGGCGAGGCGTCGTTCGGCGGGACGGTCCGGGTGTCGCGGGTGACGTCCGGGGTGAAGGAGAGCATCACGTTCGCCGTCGCGCTCCCCGGCGACGCCCCGCCGCCGCTGGACGCGCTGGAGGCGCTCGCCGCCCGGCACGCGGCGGAGGGGACGCTCCTGACGATGACCGCGCAGTGGACGCCGGGCCGCGCCGACCTCACCTACCCGGCGCGGTGGCTCGGACGGCCCGACCCGCTCGCACTCGCCGTCGGTCCCTCGGGCGTCGCGGACACGGGCCTGGACCACGCCCTCGCTGCGGAGGTGCCGGGACGCGTGATCGGCCCGTCCGCGTCACCGGGCGTCTGGTACGGGCTCGCGGACGCCGAACCTGGGACGGGCTGGACGCGCCTCGGCGGCCTGATGCGCCACCTCGCGCCGCAGGCCGCGCCCCCGCCCGGCGCCGACGGCAAGGGCGACGGCGGCTAGGAGCCGCCGAACGAGCGCCGGACGAGCCGCTGGGCGAGCGCCCAACGGCCCGTCCGACCCCTGGCCCGTCAGTCGCGGTGGTGGTTCTCGCCCGGCCAGGTGGACGCGGGTTCGGCGGGGTCGGGGTCCACGCCCGGGACGATCTGCTCGCTCCACACGACCTTGCCCGCGGCCGTCCGCCGGGTGCCCCAGCGGTGCGCGAGCTGGCTGACGACGAGGAGCCCGCGGCCGTTCTCGTCGTCGTCCTCGGCGTGCCGCAGCCGCGGCAGGGCGGCAGAACGGTCCAAAACCTCACAGACCAGCGTCCGCTCCAGGAGCAGCCGCAGCTCGATCGGGCCGGGCGCGTACCGCAGCGCGTTCGTGATCAGCTCCGAGGTCAGCAGCTCGGTGGTGTAGGCGAGGTCGCCGAGCCCCCACACCTCCAGCCGGTCGCGGACCAGGCCGCGGGCGCGGCGCACGGCGGCGGGGTCGGCGGGCAGCGTCCACGAGACGCAGCGGTCCTCGGGCAGCCGCCGCAGCTTGGAGATCAGCACCGCGATGTCGTCGCGGTGGTGGTCGGCGTAGACGCCCGCGAGCGTGGCCTTGGCGAGGTCCTCCATCGGGCGCTCGGTGCTGCCCGGGCCGAAGATGCCCTGGAGCCGCGCGAGGCCGTCGTCGATGTCGCGGCCGCGGTTCTCGACGAGGCCGTCGGTGTAGATGACGAAGACGCTGCCGTCCTCGACGGTGAACTCGCGGCTCTCGATGGCGGCGCCGCCGGACACGCCGAGCGGCGGCGCGGGCGGGATCTCCAGGTACTCCCCGGCGCCGCTCGGGCCGACCAGCAGCGGCGGCAGGTGCCCCGCCGAGGCGATCTCGATCGTGCCGGTGGTCGCGTCGTACACCGCGTACACGCAGGTCGCGAAGTGCGGCTCCTGCTCGCCCAGCTCGATCATCAGCTCGTGCATGACGTGCAGGGCGTCCGCCGGCGGCAGCTCCAGGTTCGCGAGCGTGTGCAGGGCGGTGCGGAGCCGCCCCATCGTGACGGCGGCGCGCACGCCGTGGCCCGCGACGTCCCCGACGATCAGGGCCACGCGGGCGCCGGGCAACGCGATCGACTCGTACCAGTCGCCGCCGACCTCGACGAGCTTGCTGCCGGGCAGGTAGCGGTGCCGGACCTCGACCGACGACGGCGCGGACAGCCGGTTCGGCAGCAGGCTCCGCTGGAGCGCGAGCGCCGTCGCCCGCTCCCGGCTGAACCGCCGGGCGTTGTCGATGACGATCGCGGCGCGGGCCGCGAACTCCATGCCGATCTCGACGTCGTAGGCGTCGAACTTGCGGAACCCGGGGACGCGCGTGCACGCGATGAAGCCGAGCAGGGTGTCGCGCGCGATCATCGGCAGCAGCACCATCGAGACGCCGTTGAGCAGCTCGCCCGCCGGGGTGCGCCGCCACCGGCGGCCGATGTCGCCGGCCGCCTCCATGTCGATGTGCGGGAGGTGGACGGGCCGGGCGGTCTCCATCACCTGCCGGTACGGGGTGCCCTCGGGGAACACGAGCACCTCGCCGACGGGGAACGTGGCCGTCCACATCGGGTTGCCGTCGTCGGAGGTGACCGCGATGCGGCGCAGCACCGCCGAGCCCGACTCGGTGTGCACCTCGTCGGCGGCGACGAGGCTCTCCAGCACCAGCACCGACGCGGCCGTGCAGAAGTGCGGGACGATGACGTCGACGAGCCCGCGGGCGGACTGGTCGAGGTCGAGCGAGGCGCCGAACCGGGTGAGCGGGTCGTCCATCAGCGCCCGGCGCATGAGCGCCGGGTCCTGGTAGCGCTCGCTCGGCGGCAGCGCCACCCGCACGAACAGCAGCCCCGCGGGGGACGCGCCCTCGCCGCCGCCGACCATCGGCTGCGCGGTCACGACCGCGTCGGTGGTCGCGCCGTCGGTGGGCGCGCCCGCGTCGCCGCGCACCACCGTGAGCACGGCCGTCCGCTCCTGGCCGAGGGAGATCGCCTCCAGCAGCCCCTCCAGCTCGGCCTTCGCGTCCTCGTTGACCAGGTCGCCGGCGGGCCGGCCGAGGAGGTCTTCGGGGGTTCGTCCGAGGACGGCCTTCACGTTCGGCCCGCACTGCACGACCCGCCGGGCACCGTCGATGCCCAGGACCAGGGTCCTGGACGCGGAATCGGTGGCGGGCGCATCGCCTCGCGGCGCCATGACGGATCTCACCTGACGCGCTCCAGAAAGCCGTTCGTCTTAGCATTACCCAGCGACAGTATGGTGCATGGCACGGGATCCAGGTGAGAAGATCACGTCTACCAGGGGCGGAAAACCGCGCGAGAGGGGCGCGGTCAGGCCCCCGGAGCGCCGATTCCGCGCAGCAGCGTGTCCACGACGGCCTCCGCGTGACCCTCGGGGAACGGCTCCTGCGGCGTGCGGTTGGCCAGCGTCCCGACGAACATCATGACGCCGATCTCCAGGTCGAGGTCGGCGCGCAGCTCGCCGCGCTCCACCCCGCGCCGCAGCACCCCCCGGATCACCTCGCGGCGCGGCTCGATGACGTCCTGGCGGTAGCGGGCGTACAGCTCGGGATGCTTCTCCGCGCCGCCCACCACGTTCCAGAAGCACCGCGCGTACTTGCGCTGCCGCTCGGCGCCGATCGTCCTGGCGAGTTCGAGCAGGTCGCCGCGGACGGAGCCGCCGGACGGCTCGACCATCGGCGCCTTCGCCTCGCCCAGCGCGTGGACGATCAGCGCCTCCTTGTTGGGCCAGCGCCGGTAGATCGTCGTCTTGCCGACGCCGGCCCGGGCCGCGACCGCCTCGATGGAGACGCCCGCGACCCCGGACTCCGCGGCGAGCAGGTCGAGCGTGGCCTCCACGATGGCCCGCTCGGCGCGCTCGCTGCGCGGCCGTCCCGCCGCCCGTACCGGCTGCTCAGTTCTGGTCATCGCCCGTCACGCTCTCATACCCCGGCCGTCTCCTGCGCCTCGACGCCGTCCTTCGCGGGGGCGTCCGGGGCCGGGGCACGGCCCGGCATCCACTTCAGCACGACCATGGCGCCGAGGAACGACACGACGGCGGCGGCGATCGACGCGGTGTGCATGGCGTGCACGAACGCCGCGTCCGCCGGGGCGACCAGGCCGGGGTCGCCGAGCCGGGCCGCGACCGCGTGGGCGCCCTCGATGGACTCCCCGGCGGCGTCGCGGGCGCCCGCGGGCAGCGCCGCGAGCCGGTCGGCCAGGTCGCCGCGGTAGACGGACGCGACGATGGAGCCGAGCACGGCCACGCCCATCGCGACCGCGACCTGCCGGGCGGTGTTGTTGATCGCCGAGCCGGCGCCGGCCTTCTCCCGCGGCAGCGCCGACATCACCGACTCCGTCGCGGGCGGCATCACGTTCGCCATGCCGGCGCCCTGCACGAAGAAGACGACGCCGAGCACCCACAGCGGCGTGTCCGTCCCGACGAGCTGGTAGCACCCGAGCGCGACGGTGACCAGCAGCAGGCCGGTCGTGCAGACGGCCTTGGCGCCGAACCGGCGGACCATCGCGGCGCTGCGCGGCGAGAACAGGAGCTGGGCGGCCGCGAACGGCAGCACCATCGCGCCGGACTCCAGCGGGCTCAGCCCGCGCACCGACTGCATGTAGAAGTTGGAGAAGAAGAAAACGCCGGTCGCCGCGAAGAAGCACAGCGCGATGGACGCCACGGCGGCCGACATCCGCGGGTCGCGGAACAGCCGGACGTCGAAGGCGGGCGACGCCGTCCGCGCCTCGTGCAGGACGAACAGGGCGAGCACCGCGGCGCCCGCGGCGATCGGGCCGAGCACGCCCGGCACCAGCCAGTCGCCCTTCTCGCCGCCCTGGATGATCCCGTACGACAGGGCGACCAGGCCGACGACCGACAGCGCCACGCCGAGCGGGTCGAGCCGTCCGGGCTCGGGGTTGCGCGACTCCGGCACGAGCAGCGCCATCAGCACGATGCCGAGCGTGATGACCGGCACGTTGATCAGGAAGACCGAGCCCCACCAGAAGTGGGCGAGCAGCAGGCCGCCGGTCAGCGGACCGATGGCGACGGCGAGGCCGACCGCGCCGGCCCAGATGCCGATGGCCCGGGCGCGCTCGTGCGGCTCGAACACGTTCGTGATGATCGACAGCGTCTGCGGCATCACCGCGGCGCCGCCGAGGCCCATCAGGGCGCGGGCGTAGATGAGCTGGTCGGGCGACTGCGCGTACGCCGAGGCCAGCGAGGCGAGCGCGAAGACGGCCATGCCGCCGATCAGCACGCGCCTGCGGCCGAGCCGGTCGCCGATCACCCCGAAGGTGAACAGCATGCCGGCGAAGACCAGCGTGTAGGAGTTGATCGACCACTCGAGCTGGCTCTGGGTCGCGCCGAGGCCCTTCTCGGGGTCGGCGATGGTCTTGAGCGCCACGTTCAGGATGGTGTTGTCGAGCACCACCACCAGCAGGCTCATGGTCAGCACGCCGAGGATGTACCACCGGCGCCGCTGGATGGTCGTGGGGTCCACGTGCGCTCCTCCGGATCGCGGTCGCGGGGGGACGATCGATACGTCCGCGTTTCGTAATGAGCGTACGACCGTTCCGGGCGATACGCAACCGTATCGTTTCGCAATGGCCGGCGGCCCCGCTCCAGGAGGTCCGCGGGCCGGCCGGGAGGCGGGAGATCGGGAATGGCGCGGGGTTCCCGAATCGTTGCGAAAGTGGCACGATCGGTTCCGTCCGGGTACGCCACCGTGGCGCCTCGAGACCGGAGGTTCACACCCATGTCTTCTTCTGCTGCGCCCGCACAGCCGACCGCCCTGTACGGCGGTAAGGGCGGACGGCGGGTCACCGTACGCGACATCGCGGCCGCCAAGGAGCGGCACGAGAAGTGGCCCATGCTCACCGCGTACGACGCGCTCACCGCGCGGGTCTTCGACGAGGCCGGCATCCCCGTCCTGCTCGTCGGCGACTCCGCCGCGATGGTCGTCTACGGCTACGACTCGACGATCCCCGTCACGGTCGACGACCTGCTCCCGCTGACCGCCGCCGTCGTCCGCGGCTCCAAGCGCGCCATGGTCGTCGCCGACCTGCCGTTCGGCTCGTACCAGACGGGCGTCGCCGAGGGGCTCGCGGCCGCCACCCGCTTCCTCAAGGAGGCCGGCGCCCACGCGGTCAAGCTGGAGGGCGGCCGCCGGGTGCTGCCGCAGGTCGAGGCGATGGTCGAGGCGGGCATCCCGGTGATGGCCCACCTCGGCCTCACCCCGCAGTCCGTCAACGCCTTCGGCGGCTACCGCGTCCAGGGCCGCGGCGAGGCGGGCGAGGAGCTGATGGCCGACGCCAAGGCCCTGGAGGCCGCCGGCGCGTTCTCGGTCGTGCTCGAATGCGTCCCCGAGGACCTCGCGGCCCGCGTCACCGCGTCGCTGTCCATCCCCACCATCGGGATCGGCGGCGGCAACCAGACCGACGCCCAGGTCCTCGTCTGGCAGGACATGGCCGGCCTCACCCCGCACACCGCCAAGTTCGTCAAGAAGTTCGCGGACATGAACACCGTGCTCGGCGACGCCGCCCGCGCCTACGCCGACGAGGTCGTCCGCGGCATCTACCCGGCCCCGGAACACTCCTACCGCTGAGTTAAGTCGATCACGGCCCAGGGGGCTCGCCCCCTGGGCCGTGCGTGTTCGAGGACGCTCGGGCGGGGGTTTAGCGGTCGGGGTTTGCTCGGACGGGTTCGGCGCGGGTCTCGCCGTCGGCCTCGTGGCCTTGGCCGTTGCGGGGCGGGGGGACGCGGCGCGGGCCCGCGTCCACCGCGATCTCGTCGCGCAGCGTCTCCACCGCCGACCGGAGGACGTCGGGACCGGCGACGTTCATCAGCAGCAGCCCGAGGTTCAAGGCCATCTGCCCGTCGGTCATCTCGCTGCCCGCGAGCGCGTCCACGGCGGTGCGCAGGTCGGCCTGGTCCTCGGCGGACACGTTCTGGAGCAGGCCGAGGCAGTAGGTCGGCAGCGCGAGCCGGGACCGGGCGAACGAGACGCCCCGCATGATCTCCCCCGCCTCCTGGGCGCGGGTCTTGGCCTGCATCCGGTCGACGCCGCGGTCGGCGGCGGCGAGCAGCGAGGTCAGCAGCGTGCTCGGGCCGACCGCGACGTCCTCGTCCCCGACCCGGACGGTGAACACCGCGCTGCGGAACACCATCATCGAGCCGAGGCTCGCCACGAGCACCTGGGTGGCCGCGGCGACGTCCGCCGCCTGGACGCCGAACCGCCAGTCGAACGTGTGCAGGAGCAGCAGCGACGCGGCGCCGGCGCCCCCGTTGATCAGCACGTACGCCCAGGTGCTCGGCACCCGCACCAGCGTGGTCGGCCGGTCCCGGTAGCGGCTGACGAGCTCGGCGACGCCCACGAGGCAGCTCAGCGAGACCGCGACCACGTACCCGATCATCCGGCTCCGATCATCGGTCGGGGGTCTCAGCGGCCGTGCTCGGTGAGCCTGACGACCTCGTCGACCTCCCGCTCCACGGCGACCAGGCCGCGCTCGCGCAGCGCCTCGACGGCGTCGGCGACCTCCAGCAGCCCGAGCCGGGTGGCGTGGTGGATCTGCTCCAGCGACAGCGGGCCGCCCGCGGCGCGGAGCTGGTCCAGGACGCGGCGGTACGCGTCCGCGGCGCCGGGGTCGTCACCGCCCCCGGCGGCGTGGCCCCGCGCGCGGCCCGGCTCGCCGGCCGGCCCCGCGCCGGGGGGCTTCATCCCGGCGTCCCGTCCGGGCGGCGCGAGGAACGCGCTCCACGGGTCGGCCGATCGGATCTCTCTCATCTCCACCTGCCCTGTCGCCCTACCGATCATAAGCCGCGCCGGAGCCGGCGCGGCGGGATGGCCGGATATGTCCGCGAGCCGGGCGGCGGCGCCCCATCGCGCCCGCCGCCCGGCTCCGCCGCGCTCCAACGTCAGGAGTTAGGACGCAGCCGGCCCGGCCGCCGCTCCTTGTTTCCCGCTGGTATTCCCCAACGGCGCCGGGCCGTCGCCCGTGAACGGATGCCGCCGGACGCCGGTGAGCGGAGGGTGGATCGGGCGGCGGCGCTCAGACGTCGGTGATGCGCAGTCCCGCGTGGGCCTTGTAGCGGCGGTTCATCGAGATCAGGTTCGCCGTGAACGCCTCGATCTGGTGGGCGTTGTGGAGGCGCCCGCCGTAGACCCCGCGCATCCCGGGGATCCGTCCCGCGAGCGCCTGCACCAGGTCGGTGGCCTCGCGGTCGTTGCCCAGCACGAGGATGTCCAGCTCCATCTCGTCCACCTCGGGATCGAGCAGCAGGACGGCCGAGACGTGGTGGAACGCGGCGACCACGCGGCTGTCGGGCAGGACGGCCGCGGCCTGCTCGGCGGCGCTGCCCTCCTCGACCGGCAGGGCGTAGGCGCCCTTGCCCTTCTCGAAGCCCAGCGGGTTCACGCAGTCCACGACGATCTTCCCGGCCAGCTCCGCGCGCAGCGACTCCAGCAGGGCCCTGTGCCCGTCCCACGGCACCGCGACGATCACCACGTCGCCCTCGGTCGCGGCGACGGGGTTCTCCGCGCCGGAGACCGGCAGGTCCGCGCCGAGGTCGTCGGCGGCCTGCTGCGCCCGCTCCGCGCTGCGCGAACCGATGATCACCCGGTGCCCGGCGAGCGCGAACCGCCGCGCGAGGCCCTTCCCCTGGTCCCCGGTACCGCCCAGGATGCCGATCGTGACGCCGCTCGCGTCCGGAAGGTCGTAGGGCGTCCTCTGCTGCTCAGTCATGCCGCCGAGTCTGCCAGGCGGCCCCCCGGGCGCCCCCATCCGGCCTCCCGCGTCGGCGGAACCGGCTGATCGGCGCGCTCCGTGCGGCACCATGGTGGCGTGGACGCCGAGCAGGTCACGATGTTGCGCGAGGTGCTCTCCGCCACCGGGTGGCTGGAGCGGACCCGGGAGTTCGGGCGGGCGCTGCGGGTCACCTCCCGCACCCCCGGCGGGCTGCTGCTGGTCGGCACGCCCGGCGACGACCCCTGGCACCTCGCCGCCCACCTCGACGACGAGAGCCGCCTCGGCGGGGCCCCGGGCCTCGCGCCGACGCTGGTGCGCTGGTCGCCGCCGCCCGACGCGCCGCCGCACCTGAGCGTCGGGCTGGAGCGGCTGGAGGCCGCCGAGCGCGGCGAGACGCTGTTCGTCGTCGCCGAGGAGCGGGCGCCCGTCCCGCTCCTCGAACGGGTCGACGACGCCCGCCGCGTCGGCGCGCGGATCCTCGCCCTGGACGGCGGCGACCGCGACCTCCAGGGCCTCGCGCACGAGGCCCTGACGGTCCCGGCCGAGGAGCCGCTCGTGTCCTTCGACGGCGCCCAGCACCTGGTGAGCGCCGCCGCGGGCGAGGAGGCCGGACGGTCCCCGCGCGGGCTGCGCGCCCGCCTCGCCCGTTTCCTCGAAGCGGTCAGCGGCCCGACCGTCGACTGACGGCCGGGCTCCCGCCGAATCCCGCCCGGGGCGCTCGCCGAACCGCGATCGGCCCGGGCGTCCTACTCCTCGTCGCCCTTGCGCCAGGCCTCGTTGCGCTCCCGCGCCAGCGCGAGCGCCCCCGCCGCGGCGCTCTCGGACTCGTACGGGCCCATCCGGTCCTTGTTCGGGCAGCCCGCCCCGTGCTCGACCCGCATGTGCTTCAGGCAGAACCACCAGTCACCGTCGTCGGCCGCCATCGACCCTCCCTCGCTCGTGCCCTCGATCTTGTCAAGGCACGGCATTCGTGCCCCGATCCCGCTGACTACACTCCATGACTATGACGACCCAGCTACTCCGACCCGGCCACGTCTCCCCCATGCGGAAGGTCCCCGCGCACATCCCGCGTCCGGAGTACGTCGGGAAGAAGCGTCCCCGCACCGGCGAGCCCGACGTGAAGTCGCCGGAGATCATCGAGAGGATGCGGGTGGCGGGCAGGATCGCCGCGCAGGCGCTGGAGGAGGTCGGCAAGCACGTCCGGCCGGGCGTCACCACCGACGAGCTGGACGTCATCGGGCACGAGTTCATGCTCGACCACGGCGCCTACCCGTCCACGCTCGGCTACCGGGGCTTCCCCAAGTCGCTGTGCACCTCGATCAACGAGGTGATCTGCCACGGCATCCCGGACGACACCGTCCTGCGCGACGGCGACATCGTCAACGTCGACATCACCGCGTTCGTCGACGGGGTGCACGGCGACACCGACGCGACGTTCCTGTGCGGCGACGTGGACGAGGAGTCCCGCCTCCTCGTCGAGCGGACGCACGAGGCCATGATGCGCGGCATCCGCGCGGCCAGGCCGGGACGGGCGCTGAACGTGATCGGCCGGGTGATCGAGTCGTACGCGAAGCGGTTCGGGTACGGGGTCGTCCGCGACTTCACCGGGCACGGGATCGGCACGACCTTCCACTCCGGCCTCGTCGTCCCGCACTACGACGACCCGAACGCGACCACGATCATCGAGCCGGGGATGACGTTCACCGTCGAGCCGATGCTGACGCTCGGCACGTTCGAGTACGACATCTGGCCGGACGGCTGGACCGTCGTCACCAAGGACCGCAAGCGCACCGCGCAGTTCGAGCACACGATCCTGGTGACCGACGACGGCCACGAGATCCTCACCCTGCCGTAACGCAACTCTCGATCCAGAGTCCGAATCGCCCCACTCCCCGGCCGGGAGAATCCCTGAATGAACGCGCCAGCGCCGTACGAGCCCAAGGTCCCGTCCGACAGCATGCCCCCGGGGCGGGCGGCGCTGAGCGTGACGTGGGCGGCGCTGCCGTTCCTGACCCTCGGGTACGCGACGCCGTTCACGTTCGCGGCGGCGGCGCTGTGGCGGCGCAGCCTGCACCTCCTGGTCGCCTCCGCCGCCTACATCGGCATCTTCGCGGTGATGTGCTTCCTGCTGCCGGACATCGGCGACGAGGAGGGGCCGCGCAGCGCGGTGGGCGTGCTGATGTTCCTGCTGGCGGTCGTGGGCTGCGCGCACGCGTTCCTGATCCGGCTCCGGGTGTTCGACCCCGACGGGATGTCGGGCGTCGACAACGACGCCGTGGTGGAGCGGGTGCGGCGGCAGCGGCTGCTGCGGCAGAAGGCGCGCGAGCTGGCCGCGTCCGACCCGGGGCTCGCCAAGGAGCTGCGCATCGGGCGCCCCGACCTGCCGCGCCAGTACCAGGACGGCGGGCTGGTCGACGTCAACCACGCGTCCGCGCAGGCGCTGACGCTGCTGCCTGGCATCACCCCGGAGCTGGCGGCCACGATCGAGCGGGTGCGCGCCGAGACGGGCGGGTTCGTGTCCGCCGAGGAGCTGTCCGCGGTGGCGGGCCTGCCGCCCGCGCTCACGGGCGATATCGCCGACTACGCCGTCTTCATCCGCTGACGGCGGGTACGTAGCGGGGCGTGACGGCGAAGAAGGACAGCACGAAGGACGGCGGCAAGAGGAAGACCGGCGGGAAGAGGGACGGCGGGAAGAAGGACGGCGCGGCCGGGAGCGCGGGCTCCGGCGGCCGCGACCCGCTCGCCGAGTACCGGGGCAAGCGCGACCCGGGCAGGACCCCCGAACCCGTCCCGGACGAGAAGGCGCTCCCCCACGGCGACGACGACACGTTCGTCGTCCAGGAGCACCACGCGACCAGCCTCCACTGGGACCTGCGGCTGGAACGCGACGGCGTGCTGGTCTCGTGGGCCGTCCCGAAGGGCCTCCCCTGGACGCCGGAGACCAACCACCTCGCCGTCCACACCGAGGACCACCCGCTGGAGTACGCGGCGTTCGAGGGCGAGATCCCGGCCGGCGAGTACGGCGGCGGCACGATGACGGTCTGGGACCGCGGGACCTACGAGACCGAGAAGTGGAACGAGCGCGAGGTCAAGATCGTGCTGCACGGCGGGCGCGTCTCGGGCCGCTACGTGCTGTTCAGGACGGGCGGCAAGAACTGGATGATCCACCGGATGGACCCGCCCGCCGACCCGGACGCCGAGCCGCTGCCGGAGGTGCTCCGGCCCATGCTGCCGGTCGAGCGGGCGCGGCTCAGGACGCAGCCGCAACTAGCGCTTACCTCGCAACGATGATTGAGTGACCGATATGGACCTTTCCAGAATGATCTGGCGGAAGAGCAGCA
>NZ_CAACUY010000177.1 GCF_900659615.1 Actinomadura fibrosa
GCCTCCGCCGGCCCGCGCCGCCCGCCGCGCCGCCGCACGGCCCGCTGGCCCGCCTGTTCGCCGGCGGCGAGCTCGACCGGGACCCGGAGGGCGACCGCCGTCCCGTGTCGCCGGGGTGATCGGCTTCTGCCAGGATCGGACCGCACGAGGAGGTGCGATGGAGATCCGCAGGGGCGGCACGCCGGACGTGCCGCTGATCATGGCGATGATGGACGGCGCCGTGGCGTGGCTCGCGGCGCGCGGGCGCGCGGGGCAGTGGGGCAGCGAGCCGTGGTCGGGCAGCCCGCGGCGGGTGGAGCGGATCGAGGGCATCGCCCGGTCCGACGAGATCTGGGTCGCCGAGGTGGACGGGCGCCCCGCCGGCGTCCTGGCCGTCTCGCCGGAGCCGCCGGCGTACGTCGACGCGGCTTCCGAGCCCGAGCTGTACATCACGCTGCTGGTGACCGACCGCGCATTCACCGGGCTCGGCGTCGGCGCCGAGCTGATCGACAAGGCCCGGAGCGAGGCGCGCGCCAAGGGCGCCGGGCTGCTGCGGGTCGACTGCTACGGCGGCGGCGACGGGCGCCTCGTCGAGTACTACCGCCGCAACGGCTTCGACCCGGTGGCCGAGTTCACGGTCGGCGACTGGCCGGGCCGCGTGCTGGCCCAGCGCGTGCCCGCCCCGGCCTGACCCTTCCGGCCTCCTGAGCCGGGTGCGGCGGGCGGGGCTTGCGGATCGGGACGGGCGGGCGCAGCCTTGAAGTGACCGGTGGAACCGGGCAGTCGGTGACGCCCTTACGCCGCACGGACGGCGACCGAGCCGCTCGCCCGGATCCACCGGTCGACGCCTCTCCCGCCGTCCGCGCACCGGAGCGCCGCGTCGGAGCGCCGTGTCGGATTCCCGCCAGCGGACCGTCCTCGTGGGGGGCATGCTCGTCGTCATGGAGGAGAACACACGGTCTTTCCGTTTCGGGGTCGTGGCCGAATCGGCCCGGACCGCGCCCGAGCTGCTCGCGACGGCGCGGCGCGCGGAGGAGCTCGGGTACGCGACGCTGACGCTGCGGGACCACTTCGTGCACGCCGGGTTCGGCGACCAGCTCGCGCCGCTGGTCGCGCTGGCCGCCGCCGCGGGCGCCACGACGGCGCTGCGCCTCGGCACGCTCGTCCTGGCCAACGACTACCGGCATCCGGTGATGCTCGCCAAGGAGGCCGCCACCCTGGATCACGTGTCCGGGGGGCGTTTCGAGCTGGGCATCGGCGCTGGCTGGCTCCGTGACGAGTACGACCGCGCCGGGATGCCGTTCGACGCGGCCGGGACGCGGGTCGGCCGCCTGGAGGAGTCGCTCCAGATCCTCAAGGCGCTGCTCTCCGGTGAGAAGACCTCCTTCCGCGGGGAGCACTACGCGATCGACGGCCTGACGGTGTTCCCCGTCCCGGAGCGGCGTCCGCCGATCCTGGTGGGCGCCGGGAGCCGCCGCATGCTCGGCATCGCCGGGCGGCACGCCGACATCGCCGGCATCCTCCCCCGCGCCCTGCCCGACGGGACGATCTCCGATGAGATCACCGAGCGGCTCCCGGACACCGTCGCCCGCAAGGTCGGCTGGGTCCGGGAGGCCGCCGCGGGACGCGACGTCGAGCTGAGCATGATGGTGTACCCGGTGTTCGGCGCCGACCCCCGGCGAGCCGCGGCGCGCCAGGCGGTGCTGCGCGGCTGGGGCGCCTCGTCCGCAGACCTGGTCCTGGACATGCCGTCCCAGTTCGTCGGCCGCCCTGAGGACATGGCCGAGCAGATGCTCGCCCGCCGCGACCGCTACGGGTTCACCTACTACCTCATTCCGGACTCGGCGATGGAGGAGTTCGCCCCGGTCATCGCCCTTCTCGGCTGACGAGCGGCGGCGGGGCGCCGGGCCGGCCCCCCGCCCGCGTCAGTGCGGGGAGTCGGCGAACCCGGCGTTCATGGACAGGCTCAGCTCGGCCTCGGTGAGCCGGTCCCCGGCGAGGGTGTCGACGACGCGGCCGTGCTGGAACACGAGGACGCGGTGGCACAGCTCGACCAGCTCGGCGAGGTCGGTCGAGGCGATCAGCACGGCCCGCCCGGACGCGGCCAGCTCGCGGACGAGGTCGTGCAGCTCGGTGCGGGCGCCGACGTCCACGCCGCGGGTCGGGTCGTCCAGCGCGAGGACGGCGGGCGCGGCGTCCAGCCACTTGGCCAGCACGGCCTTCTGCTGGTTGCCGCCGGACAGGTCGCCCGCGCGGGCGTGGACGTCGCCGCGGATCCGCAGCCGCTCCAGGTGGCCGCGCGAGCGCTCGACCAGCCGGGAGCGGCGCGGCATCGGCCCGCCGCGGCCCTGGCCGAGCCAGCTCACCGCCGTGATGTTCTCCCACAGCGGCTTGTCGAGCATCAGGCCGCGGCCCTTGCGGTCGCCGGAGATGTAGGCGACGCCCTCGGTCACCGCGTGCCGGGCCGAGCGCGGCGACCGGCCGTCCGGCAGCCGCACGGTCCCGGCGGACGGGCGGGCGCGCCCGCAGACGGCGTCGAGAACGGCGAGGTGGCCCGCGCCCTGGAGCCCGGCCAGCCCCACGATCTCCCCGGCCGCCGCGTCCAGGGACACCGACCGCAGCCGTCCCGGGACGGTGACGCCGGTGAGCGCGACCGCCGTCCCGCCGGGGCGGCGCGGGACGGCGGGCGGCGGCGCGGTGTCGCGGGCGGGCTGCCCGAGCATCGCGGTGACCAGCGAGTCGAGCCCGACGTCGGCGGTGGGGACGCCGTCCAGCACCGTCCGGCCGTCGCGCAGGACGGTGACCCTCGTCGCGACGCGCATGACCTCTTCGAGGAAGTGCGAGATGTAGAGGACGGCGAGGCCCCGGCGCGCGAGGCCCCGCGTAACCTCCGCGAGCCGGGCGGCGGCGTCGCGGGGCAGCGCGGAGGTCGGCTCGTCGAGGATCAGCACGCGGGGCTCCTGGAGGAGCGCCCGGCAGATCTCCAGGAGTTGCCGGTCGGCGAGGGGCAACTCGCCGGTTCTCACGTGCGGGGGCGGGTCGAGGCCGAGCTCGTCCAGGACGGGCTGCGCGCGCCGCCGCATCTCCCTGGTGCTGACGAGGCCGCCCCGCCGCGGCGCCCCGTAGGGGAACAGGTTCTCCAGGACGGTGAGGTCGTCGTAGGTCATCAGCTCCTGCGAGACGATCGCGACGCCCTGCCCGGCGGCCTGCCGGGCGTCGGCGAAGCGGACGGGGACGCCGTCCAGCTCGATCGTGCCGCCCTCGGGCCGCACCACCCCCGAGATGATCTTCACGAGGGTGGACTTGCCGGCGCCGTTCTCGCCGACGAGCGCGTGCACCTCGCCGGCGGCCAGGGTGATGCCGACGCCGACCAGCGCGGTGACGCCGCCGTAGTGCTTGACGAGGCCGGAGGCGACGAGCATGTCAGCGGGCCTCCTTGAGCGGCCTGATGTTCGCGCCGGTGTTCGCGAGGAGCCGGTCCAGCTGCGGCTTGTACCAGGCGTAGGCGTTCTGGACGGACTGCTGCCGCTTGACGATCTCGTCGATGTTCGACGCGCTCATCACGAGCCCGGGGGTCTTGAACCAGCCCTGCGGGAGCTTGCCGTCGTTCTTTCGCACGCTGTCGATGAGGATCGCGGTGGACACGTAGCCCTTCAGGTAGTGCTCGGGGTCGATCCCGACGAAGTTCGTGCCCCTCTTGATCGCGTCGAGCGTCTTCGGGTCGACGTCGAAGCCCGCGGTCAGGTATTTGCCCTTCCGCTGCTCCTTGAGCCGCGCGAGGTTGTAGCTGTCGGCGTCGCCGACGCCGAGGAACGCGAGCGCGTTCGGGTTGGCGTTGACCTGCGACTGCCAGGCGCCGTAGTTCTGCGCCGGGTCGCTGTAGGTCTGGAACGGGCCGAGCACGCGGATGCCGGGCGCCTGCTTGGCGAGGGTGTCCTTGATGCCCTTGGCGCGGTTGTCCAGGACGGGCGCGCCCGGGTTCGGCACGCCGACGACCACGGTGCCCTTGGCGCCGGCGCCGAGCTTCTTCACGGTCTCCTGGGCGAGCATCGCGCCGAGCTCGTAGTTGTCGTTGCCGACGTAGAACCCGACCTTGCTGCCGTCCGTCGGCGAGGTGTCGAGCGCGACGACCGGGATGCCCTTGCCGACGGCCTGCGCCGCCGGCCGGGTGAAGATCGGCGGGTCGAGGTTCTGCAGCACGATCCCGTCCGGGTGGGTGACGGTGAGGTTCTGGAAGAGCTGCTGCTCGGCGGGCCCGTCGGTGTTCGGCGGCCCGACCACCTTGAAGTCGATGTTCCCGGCCCGCTTGGACGCCTCCGTCGCGCCCTCGTACATCTCGCGGGCGAAGTTGAGGCTGTAGTTCGCGACGGCGATGCCCATCTTCAGCCGCTCGTTCCCGCCCGAGCCGCCGTCGCCGCCGCACGAGGCGGTGGCGAGGACGGCGCCGAGGGCGAGGGCCGCCGCCGCGGTGAGGGGTCCGCGGGAACGCGGGGTCATGGCTTCCTCCCAGGTGAGCCGGGTGAGCGCCCCTCCCGGACGGGACGCGGGGCGGGCCCGCCGCGCGGCTCGCGCGCCGGGCGCAGGTTCCGGACCCGGCGCAGCAGCGGCGCGGCGCCGACGGCGACGAGGATCACGCCGCCGGTCGCGAACGTCGTCCAGTTGATGGGGACCTCGAAGAACACGAGCGCCGCGGTGACGGCGCCGAGGATGAGGGTGCCGGCCGCGGCGCCGAGGACGGAGCCGCTGCCGCCCTTCAGCGGGGTGCCGCCGATGATGGCCGCGGCGATCGCGGTGAGCTCGTAGCCCTGGCCGATCGTGGGGTCGCCCGCGATGAAGAACGCGAGGGCCAGCACGGCCGCGAGGCCCGCCATCAGCCCGGACAGCGCCAGCGCGGCGATGCGGGTCCGGGTGACGGGCAGGCCCCCGAACTCGGCGGCCTCGGGGTTGGAGCCGATGGCCCGCACCCGGGCGCCGAAGCGCGTCCGGGTGAACAGCACGGTCAGCGCGGCCACCGCCGCGGCGAACACCCAGACCGCGTTCGGGACGCCGAGCAGCTCGTCCCCGCCGAGGACGCGGAAGAACGCGTCGTCCTGCGGCAGGTCGGTGATCTGCTTGCCCTCGGCCAGCGCCAGCCCCACGCCGCGCAGCAGCATCGACGTGGCGAGCGTGACGATGAACGACGGCAGCCGCAGGTAGGTCGTCACGGCGCCGTTCAGCGCCCCGACCAGCGCCGACATAGCGAGGACGACCGCCACGGCGAGCCAGGTGCTCATCCCGTCGCGGATCAGCAGCGCGCCCACGACGATCCCCATCGCGTACATGCCGCCGACCGACAGGTCGACCTCCCGCATGGCGAGCGCGAACACCATCCCGCAGGCCATCAGCCCGACGTACACCGAGTTGTGGGCGGTGGTCAGCAGGTTGCCGGTGCGCAGGAAGTCCGGCTGGAGCAGCCCGACGCCGAGGACGAGCAGCACCAGCACGCCGACGACGCCGGCCTCGTCGGGGACCGGGCGGCGGACCCTGCGGCGCGGCGCGGCCGGACCGCCGTTCTCGTTCGCGGACGCCGGCGCGGCCGACGGCTGTGGAGCGGGCATGCGGCGAGCATGTGCACGGCGGGAGGCCGCGACAAGGAACCCGTTTCAATGAGTGAAAACGGCGCCTTGTCGGTCCGGCGGCGCCGGGCCCACGCTGGCGTCCATGACCGAGACGCCGTCCATGCACGGAAGCCCGGCCACGCGCGAAGCGCCGTCCGGGCACGGAGCGCGGCGGGTGGCCCTCGTGACCGGCGCCGCGGGCGGGCTCGGGCGGGAGTTCGCCGCCGCCCTCGCCGCGCGGGGGCACCGGGTCGCGGGCCTCGACCTCGCCGACATGTCGGGCACCGCGGAGCTGCTCGGCCCGGACCGGTTCCATCCCGTCCGCGCGGACGTCACGGACCCCGAGGAGGTGGGGGCCGCGGTGGAGGAGGCCGCCGCCCGGTTCGGCGGCCTGCACATCGTGGTCAACAACGCCGGGATCTACCCGCCGCTGCCGTTCGAGAAGACGGCGCTGGAGGACTGGCGCCGGATCATGCGGGTGAACCTGGACGGGCCGTTCCTCGTGACCCGGGCGGCGCTCCCCCACATGCGGGCCGCGGGCTGGGGCAGGGTCGTGAACATCGTTTCGGCCGTGGTGTTCCTCGGGCCGCCGGACCTGGTCGCCTACACCACGTCCAAGGCGGGGCTCGTGGGTTTCACCCGAGCACTGGCGAACGCGACCGGCGCCCAGGGCATCACGGTCAACGCCATCGCGCCCGGCCTGACCCGCACCGAGACCGCCGCGCGGACGACCGGCGCGGACGGCGGGTTCGAGCGGGTCCGCGGGCTCCAGGCGGTCCCCGCGGTCGAGGAGCCGCGCGACCTCGTCTCGACGCTGCTGTACGTCTGCGACGAGGGCAGCGGCTTCCTCACCGGCCAGACGATCAACGTGGACGGCGGCTCCGCCATGCACTGACCGCCCCCCGGGACGAGCGCAGGACCAGACGAGCGGAAGGGCAGGACGGCGACGACATGAGGCCGATCGAGGCGCTGCTGGAGATCGCCCGCGACGAGGGCGTGACCCGGGTCTTCGGCAATCCCGGCACGACGGAGCTCCCGCTCATGGACGCGCTCGCCGGGGCACCGGACCCGGAGTACGTGCTGGGCCTGCACGAGGGGTCCGTGGTGAGCATGGCCGACGGGTACGCGCGCGCGTCGCGGCGGACCTCGATGGTCAGCCTGCACGTCGCGGCGGGCGTCGCCAACGGGCTGATCGGGATGCTGAACGCGCGGCGCTCCCGCACCCCGATGGTCATCGTCGCGGGCCAGCAGGACCGCCGCCACCTCGTCCAGGACCCGATGCTGTCGGGCGACCTGGTGGGGCTCGCGTCGGCGGCGACCAAGTCCGCCGTGGAGGTGCAGCACGCCTCCGACCTGCCCCTCGTGCTGCGGCGCGCGTTCGCGCTCGCGGCGCGGCCGCCCGCCGGGCCGGTGCTCGTGTCGGTGCCGATGGACCTGCTGGAGGAGGACATCGACGTCGCCGTCCCCGCGCGGTCGCCGGTGTCCGGGCCGGGGGTGGCCGCAGACGTTGTCGCGGACGCGGCGGCGCTCCTCGCGGCCGCCGAGCGTCCCGTGGTGGTCGCCGGCGACGGCGTGGGCCGGGCCGGGGCGGTGCGGGAGCTGGTCGCCGTGGCCGAGTCGCTCGGCGCCGCCGTCTACCACCAGCCGATGAACGACGGCGTCGACTTCCCGGGCGGGCACCCCCTCTACGCGGGGATGCTGCTCCCCCGCAACGCGGTGATCCGCGAGACCCTGGGCCGGTACGACGCCGCGCTGATCGCCGGGTGCCACGCGTTCATGCCGCACCACTACACGCCCGGCCCCGCCGTCCCCGACGGGCTGGCGATCGTCCAGGTGGACGAGGACCCGGCGGAGATCGGCCGCAACTTCCCCGTCCGGCACGGCGTGACCGGTGATCTCGCCGGGACGCTGCGGGCCCTCGCCGACCGTCTGGAGGGACGCGTGCCGTCCGCGCGGGCGCGCGCCGAGTGGCTCGGCGCCGTCCACGCCAGGGCCCGGGCGGAGACGGAGGCCGCGGCCCGCGGCGCCTACGGCCCGTCGCCGCTGGACCCGCGCGCCGCCGCGCACGCCGTCGCCGCGGGCCTGCCCGAGGACGCGGTGGTCGTCGAGGAGGCGATCACCACCGGGCTGCTGCTGCGCGCCGTCCTGCGGCAGGACCGGCCCCGCTCCTACGTCCACACGGTCGGCGGCGGGCTCGGCTGGGGCATCGGCGCGGCCGTCGGCACCCGGCTCGCCGACCCGGAGCGGCCGGTCGTCGCGGTGCTCGGCGACGGCTGCGCGATGTTCGGCCTCCAGGGGCTGTGGAGCGCCGCCCGGTACGAGGTGCCGGTCACGTTCGTGGTCATGAACAACGGCGAGTACCGCACGCTCAAGGACACCCTGGACGAGGGCGGCGGGACGTCCGCGCAGCGGGGCCGCTACGTCGGCATGGACCTCGCGCCGCCGCCGCTCGACTGGCGCGCCGCCGGCCGCCTCTTCGGCGTCGAGGCGGTGCGGGCGGGATCGGCGGCCGAGCTGCGGGACGCCGTCGCCGCGGTCAAGGACGCGGACGGGCCCCTGCTGATCGAGGCGCCGATCGCGGCGCGCGGGACCGGGCGGTGAGCCGGGCGGCCCCGCGGTTCCCGGCCCTTGCCGAAGGCCGCGACCACGGGAACCATCGGCGGATGGACACCCCCGCCGCGGAAGGGCTGCCGCCGAAGTCGGTGCTGGCGCGCGGGCTCAGCCTGCTCGACGCCTTCGGCTCCGCCGACACCGAGCTCAGCCTGACCGAGCTGGCGGCCCGCACCGGGCTGCCGAAGCCGACCGCGCACCGCCTGCTCGCCGAGCTGGCGCGGTGGGGCGGCGTCGAGCGGACGGACGCGGGCTACCGGCTCAGCATGCGGCTGTTCGTGCTCGGCCAGCGCGCGCCCAGGCCGCGCGGGCTCCGCGAGGCCGCGCTGCCGTTCATGGAGGACCTGTACGAGGCGACGCACGAGAACATCCACCTCGCCGTCCTGGACGGGACCGACACCCTCTTCCTGGAGAAGGTCAGCGGGCGCCGCTCCATGCCGATCGTGTCCCGCGTGGGCGGCCGGCTGCCGGCGTACTGCACCGCGACCGGGAAGCTGTTCCTCGCGCTCGGACCGCCCGAGCGGCTGGAGCACGTGCTCTCCGCCGGGCTCGTCCACTACACCCCGCACACGATCGTCATGCCGGGCCTGCTCCAGCGGGAGCTGGCCCGCACGGCCGCCCGCGGCTACGCCGTCAACCGCGAGGAGTCCGAGGCCGGGGTGTCCGCCGTCGCCGCGCCCGTCCACGACCACCGGCGCCGCGTGATCGCCGCGATCTCCATCACCGGGAACGTCTGCCGGCTGGACCTCGACCGGCTCGCCCCGGCCGTCCGGACGGCGGCGCGGGCACTGTCCCGCGAGCTGGCGCGGGAGGGCGCGGACGGCCCCCGGCCGTCCCCCATCGACGTTTCCGACCTGCGTTAACGACCTCCTGAGAGGCGTCTTAGGCCGCTCTCATTCCGCGCTCACGCACCGCGCCCACGGTGGGAGGAACGACACCCCACCGACCGGAGGCGACGATGACCATGCCGAGCGCCGAACCGCGACGGATCCTGGTGGCCGACGACGACGCGGCGGTGCGGTCGGCCCTGGAGCGCGTCCTGCGCTTCAACGGCTACGAGGTCGAGCTGGCCGAGGACGGCCTGGAGACCCTGGAGGCCATCGACCGCGCCCGCCCCGACGCGGTGGTCCTCGACTGGATGATGCCGCACCTCGACGGGCTCGGCGCCTGCCGGATGCTGCGCGGGCGCGGCGACGACCTGCCCGTCCTGCTGCTGACGGCCCGCGACGGCCTCGGCGACCGCATCGCCGGCCTCGACGCGGGCGCCGACGACTACATCGCCAAGCCCTTCGAGCTGGAGGAGCTGATGGCCCGGCTGCGGGCGCTGCTCCGCCGCTCGCACGGCTTCGGTCCGGCCCCGTCCGCCGAGGCGCCGGAGGAGATCCTCCGGTTCGCCGACCTCGTCATGAACGTCGACACGCGGGAGGTGCGGCGCGCCGGGCGCGTCCTGCGGCTGACGCGCACCGAGTTCAACCTCCTGGAACTGCTGATGCGCCGGCCCCGCCGGGTGCTGGAGCGGGCGTGGATCCACGAGGAGGTCTGGGGCTTCGACTTCGGACGCGCCTCCAACTCGCTGCACGTCTACATCGGCTACCTGCGCCGCAAGACCGAGGAGCACGGCGGCGGGCGGCTGATCCACACGGTGCGGGGCGTCGGCTACGCGCTCCGCGAGGAGCCCTCGTGAGGGCCCCGCGCCGGGGGTTCCGGAACCGGCGGTGGACGCTCTCGCTGCGGGCGCGGGTGGCCCTGCTCGCCGCCGGGACCGTCATCGCGGCCATCCTGATGACCTCGATCGTCTCCTTCACCATGTTCACCGGGCGGCTCCACAACGAGATCGACCAGACGCTCGTCGCCCAGGCCGGGACGATCGCCGACAACGTCAACGGGCGTCCGGGCGACCGCCACGACGCCGACCTGTTCGCGGCGCTGGACATGAGCGTCGCGATCGTCCGGCAGGGCCAGGTCACCTCGCCGCCGGGGACGCACGCCGCCGTCCCCGTCGACATGGCCGCCGTCGGCCGGGTGTCGGCGCCCGGCGGTCCCCGCTACGTGCTGGCGGACGGGCACTCCGGCGGCGCCCACATGCGGGTGATCACCGTCCGGGCCTCGGACGGCACCGTGATCGTGCTGGCCCGCTCGCTCGCCATGGTCGACCGGACCGTCACGTGGTTCGGCTACCTGACGATCGCGGTCGGCCTCGGCGCGGCGGTGCTGGCGGCGGGCGCGGGGATCGCCGTGGCGGGCGCCGGGCTCCAGCCCGTCCGCAGGCTCACCCGGGCCGTCGCGGGCATCGCCCGCACGCAGGACCTGAACACCGCCCCGATCCGCATCTCCGGCGACGACGAGATCAGCCGGCTGGCCGGCAGCTTCAACGCGATGCTGGCCGCGCTGAACCGCTCGCGCGAGCGGCAGCGCCGGCTGGTCGCCGACGCCGGGCACGAGCTGCGGACGCCGCTGACAAGCCTGCGCACCAACATCGACCTGCTGATCGCGGCGCGCGCCCACCCGGAGCGCGCGCTGCCCCACGGCAGCATGGACGCGCTCCTCGCCGACCTCAAGGCCCAGCTCCGCGAGCTGACGAACCTCGTCGGCGACCTGGTCGAGCTCGCCAAGGACGAGGAGCAGGCCGCGGCCCGCACGCGGGTGCGGCTCGACCGGCTCGTCCCGTTCGCCGTCGACCGCGTCCGGCTGCGCGCCCCCGCGGCGACCTTCCGGACGGACCTGGAGCCATGGCTCGTCCAAGGCTCCGAACCCGATCTCGTCCGGGCCGTCACCAACCTGCTGGACAACGCGGTCAAGTTCAGCCCGCCGGACGGCACGGTCCACATCGTCCTCCGCGAGGGCGAGCTCATCGTGGCCGACGAGGGGCCGGGCATCCCCGAGGAGAACCTCCCGCACGTGTTCGAGCGCTTCTACCGCGCTCCGGAGGCGCGGGCGCTCCCCGGGTCCGGGCTCGGCCTCGCGATCGTCCGGCACACCGCCGAGCAGCACGGCGGCACGGTCTCGGCGGGCAACCGCCCCGGCGGCGGCGCCGTCCTGCGCCTCCGCCTCCCCGGCGCCTCGCACGTCTGAGCTCCCGCCTGACCGGCGCAGGCGGTCCACCCCGGCTGGCCGGTCGTCCGCGCACCTCTGCCATGATCGCGTCATAGCGACGGTCACCCACGACGGCGCGGCGGTCCCCCGGACGCGGCACGGATCACGGAGGCACGGCAGATGGCGACGGCGACCGAGGCGGGCGACACGGCAGCGGACCTGGCGTCGGTCTACCGCGATCTGCACGCCCATCCGGAGCTCGCCTTCCACGAGACACGGACCGCTGCGATCGTCGCCGACCGGCTCCGCGCCCTGGGCTACGACACGTCCACCGGCGTCGGCGGCACGGGCGTCGTGGGGCTGCTGCGCAACGGCGACGGTCCCACGGCGCTGCTGCGCGCCGACATGGACGCCCTGCCCGTGCGGGAGGAGACCGGCCTGCCCTACGCCAGCACCGCCGAGGGCGTCGACGGCGGCGACACCGTCCCGCTCATGCACGCGTGCGGGCACGACATGCACGTGACGTGCCTGCTCGGCGCGGCCGCCGTCCTCGCCGCCGACCGGTCCGCCTGGCGCGGCACCGCGATGCTGGTCTTCCAGCCCGCCGAGGAGGTCGGCCGCGGTGCCCGCGCGATGGTCGACGACGGGCTGTACGAGCGGTTCGGCCGGCCCGCGGTCGTCCTGGGCCAGCACGTGGCGCCGGTCCCGGCCGGCTTCCTCGGCCTTCGCCGCGGACCGGCCTTCGCCTCCGCGGACTCGCTGCGCGTCGTCCTGCACGGCCGCGGCGGGCACGGCTCCCGGCCGGAGGCCACCGTCGACCCGGTGCTCATGGCGGCGGCGACCGTGATGCGGCTCCAGGGCGTCGTGTCCCGCGAGGTGGCCGGCGGCTCGACGGCGGTGGTGACGGTCGGGGCCCTGCACGCCGGCAGCCGGCCCAACGTCATCCCCGACCGGGCCGAGCTGCTGCTGAGCGTCCGGACCTTCGACCCGCACGTCCGCGACGCGGTCCTGGCGGCCGTCGAGCGGATCGTCCGGGCCGAGTCCGCGGCCTCCGGCGCGCCGCGCGACCCCGACATCGCGATCACCGAGTCGTTCCCGGCCGTCATCAACGACCCCGAGGCGTGCGCCCGCACCGAGCAGGGGTTCGGCGCCGACCTCGGGCCCGGCCTGGTCGTGGACCCGGGGCCCGTCACCGGCAGCGAGGACGTGGGAATCCTGGCCGACGCCGCCGGAGTCCCCTGCGTCTACTGGCTCCTGGGCGGAGCCGACCCGCAGGCGTTCGCCGGAGCCGAGGACTTCGCGGCGCTGAAGCGCATCGCCCACGGCCTCCCGTCCAACCACTCCTCCCGCTTCGCGCCGGTCATCGAGCCCACGCTGACGACCGGCGTCAAGGCCCTCGTCTCGGCCGCCCGGACCTGGATGCCCGCTCCGGCGTGACGCGCCGTCACCGCGCCGCGGACGCGGGCTCCCAGCGGAACCGGCCCTGCCGCGGCGCGCCCCGGCCCAGCATGATGATCTGGTCGGCCTCGGGCGCAAGGTGCAGGTCGTGGGTGATGAGGATGGTGGTCCGCCCGGCCATCAGTCGGCGCAGCGGGCCGAGCACGTTGCGGGCCGTCTCCGCGTCCAGGCCGGTGGTCGGCTCGTCCAGGACCAGCACGGGCGCGTCGCGGACCATGGCGCGGGCGATCGCCACCCGCTGGCGCTGGCCGCCCGACAGCAGCCGCCCCCGCTGGCCGATGTCGGTGTCGTAGCCCTGCGGGAGCGCGGTGATGAAGTCGTGCGCGTCCGCCGCGACCGCCGCCGCGACGATCTCCGCCTCGGTCGCGCCGGGACGTCCGTAGGCGATGTTCTCCCGGACGGTCCCCGAGAACATCAGGTTCTCCTGCTGCAGAACGGTCACGGTGTCGCGGAGGGTCGCGAGGGACAGCTCCCGGATCGGGACGCCGTCCAGGCGGATGCCGCCCGACTCGGGATCGTAGAAGCGCAGCAGCAGCTTCGTGATGGTGGACTTGCCCGACCCGCTCGGCCCCGTGATCAGCACGAGCTCGCCCGGGCCCGCCCGGAACCGCAGGTCCTGCAGCACGGGGCGCTCGGCGCCGGGATAGCGGAAGGTGACCCCGTCGAAGGCGATCCGGCCGCGCCGCGCGACCCGCGTGCGCGCCGCCGGGGCCTCGACCACCGCCGGGCGGGCCCGCAGGACCTCCTGGACGCGGTCGGCGCCCGCCGCGGCCTCCGACGCGGTCAGCGCGATCTCCCCGAGGCTCTGCACGTTCGGGTACAGGTAGCCCAGATAGGCGGCGAAGGCCAGCAGCCCGCCGAGCGTGATGCGGTCCGCCTGGAGCTCCCACGCGCCGACGCCTAGGACGACCAGCACGCACACGGTCTCCACGACCTCGACGAGCGGCCCGTACAGGCTGGACAGCCGCGTCTCGGCCATCTTCGCCTCCAACCAGGTGCGCCCCTCCCGATGCAGCCGCCGCGCCTCGGTCTCCTGCCGGTTGTAGGCCTGGACGAGCGGCTGGTTCGACAGGCTCTCCTCGACGGTGCTGGTCATCGCGCCGTTGCTGAGCCGCTCCGCGCCCGCGGCAGTCCGGAACCGTCCGGAGAATCCTCGGGTCACCAGCAGGAACACGGGCACCAGGGCGCAGGCGACCAGCGCGAGGTCCCACCGGACATAGAACGCGGCGGCCAGGAAGAACACGGCGCTGACGACGGCCGTGACCAGCCGCACCAGCCCGGAGGCGACCAGCTCCTCGATCGCCTCGATGTCGTCGGTGAGGCGGGCCATCAGGTCGCCGAGTCGGCCCCGGTCGAAGAACTCCGGGGACAGCCGCTGGACGTGGGCGAACACGCGGTCGCGGAGCCGCAGCAGGAAACGCTCGCCCGCGAGCGTCGTCAGGTAGTCGCCGACGAACGTCATCAGCGCCGTGACGAGCGCGATGCCGAGCCATGCGCCCGCCGGCGTCCAGAAGGCGTCGAGGTCGCGGGCGGCGAGCGCGTCGTCGGTGATGACGCCGAACAGCCAGATCGCGGCGACCTCGCAGGCCGCCGCGGCGATGGCCAGGCCGCCGCCGAGCGCCAGCAGCCTCCGGTCGCCGCGCATGAGCGGCCAGAAGTGCCGGAAGGTCGTGCGGACGGACACCACGGGAGCGGCCGCCGACATCGGTGATCGGGCCACGTCCCCTCCATTCCACTCGGCGCGGACCCGCGGTCCGCGCAGACGAGGGCGGGAGCCGGCGGGGGCGATCGTCGCTCCCCCGCCGGCTCCCGCCCGGTTCTGTCAGCCGGTCGCCGCGGCGCTTACCGGGCGTGCTTCTTCTTGGCGGCGTGGCGCTTCTTCTTCGGCGGCACCGGCGGCTTGGCGGGACGCTTGCGGGGCTTCGGAGCGATCTTCTTGAAGCTCATCGGCTTTCCTTTCTGCTTCTTCCGCCGCGTTCGCGGCCTTGCAGAAACGAAGTTACGGGCCGAGTTGATGACGATCGGCAAACGCGTCTGACATGCACCGAAGAGAAAACTAAGAAGAACCTAAGCGCCCATCGGAACCAGGCGAACGCCCCCAGAACAAGCTGTTCCAGGGGCCTTAGCACCCGGTCGAACCGCCAGCCGTAGACGACGCCGGCACCATCACGGGCGGCGGCCTCGGCGGCCTCGGGGAAGCGGTAGTCGACCAGGTAGAACCATCCGGTGCCCGCGTCGCGGACGGTCCGCGCGGCCTCCGCCACGTGCGCGGTGGTGACCTCGTCGTCCTGGCTGATGATGGAGCGTTCCCCGTCCGGGGTGAGCAGGACGACGGCCATGGCGAGGCTCCCGGTGCGGGCCGTTCAAGCGGTGCCGACGCCGTCCGCGGCCTTCACGGCGAGAAACGCGGTGCTGGCCTCGTCCGAGCCGACGACGCTGGCGAACCGGGCGTTGGCGCCCATCCCGCCCTCGCCGCTCTGGCTGAAGGCGACCGTGGGGGTGTCTGCGCACGAGTCGCGGGCCGAGTTGGGGCGCAACGCGCTGGCCGAGGTGGCGGGCACCGCCGTCTGCATCCACAGGGGTGGCCCGTGAGCCCGACGTACGGGCCGGTGATGGTGGCTGTGCGGGCTCGGCGGCGTGATCGAGGCCCTGTGTGGCCTGCTGCGGTGCGGTGCCCTTCGGAGACGCTGAAGGTGATGCCCCGGGGATCTTTTCGATCTCCGGGGCATCACCTCCCATGCGTCCGGCAGCCCTGCCGGGGTCTCATGGCCGCCCGCGCGGGCGGGACGGGCCGGATCAGCCCAGGGGCTGCGGATTCCCGCGCTTGCCGGCGCCGGAGCCCCAGGAGAGGACCTCCCACTTGACGCCCTTCAGGTGCCCCTCGCCGGTACCGGAGTTGTACTTGCTGGCGGGCTTCTTGCCGTCCAGCAGGTACCGGAAGGTGTAGGTGTCGAGGTCCAGCATGACGCCCCGGTGGGACGGGGAGCCCGGGCCGCGGTCGCCGACGAAGCCGGTGACGCTGCGGCCGTTGTAGGTGACGCGGACCTTGGTGTTCATGGGCCAGCTCGGGCTGGCGAACATGCCCTTCTGCATCGGCTTGCCGCTGGCGGGCGCGCCGGTGTCGCCGTTCACGCCGGAGCCGTCGTCCCAGAAGTAGGACGCGGTGGTCCGGCCGGACAGGAGCGCGCTCCGCGCCTTCGTCTCGCGCTTGACGTCCGAGGACTTGGCCTTGGCCTTGCTCTTGGAACCGGACTTCGAGGTGGCGCCGCCGTGCCCGGCGGACGTCTGGGTCGTGCTCTCCTGCGCGGTGGCCTGGTCCACGAGGAGCTTCTGGCTGGGAGCGGAGTCGTCACTGGCGGCTGCGACACCGGCGACCAGCATGCCCGCGAGGGCGGTACCGGTGACGCCGGTCAGGACGGCATTGATCGCTCGCTGCTGCATGGGGTTCCTTCGTTCGGGGTACAGGGCTGCCGTTCCGCGCCGGAGCACCAGGGGGCGCTCCGGGCACGCGGAAACGGGTCCGAGACTCGGGACTCGGGAGATGCCGCCGCGAGGGAGACCCGCCGCAGGAATTCCTGCGAATGGCCCGCGGGCATGGCGGGCCGCGCTCGCGCCGATCGGCGCGCCCTTCTCGGGCGCGTCCGCGACGCGGGCTTCTATGAAGCGGGAAGAATGCCGACCGGGGGCACGTGGGGCCCCGCACGGTGCGGCCGCCGCATGGTTGCGGCCGCGTTCGGCGAAAGGATCCCGCCTGGCGGGCGGGAGGCGACGGCTTGGCGTTCGGCCAGGTCAACGGTGCTTGACCTCGACCTGACGAGAACTATATCCGTCATTACGCCCATATCGCCAAACGGGCGATTTCTTTACCTTTCCATAGGTAGATCATTTGTGTCCGAACTGGCCCTCAGCGCCTTTCCCACAAGGGATTGAGGCCGACTCGGAGGGTCGTCCGCGTATGGCACGATGATGGCCATGACCGAACCCGCCGGCCTGCGGACGGCCGACGACGATCTCCTTCCCCCCGCCGACTGGGCGCCGAGGCGCACCCTGGCACCGGGCACCCGGGCCGCCTGGATCTTCGCCCTTCTCGCCCTCGTCCTCGTCTCCGGCCGGGCCTGGGCCGCACCCCTGATCGACGCCCGCGCCCTGGACGCCTGGACGACGGTCTTCGTGGCTATCTGCGTGCAGGCGCTGCCGTTCCTGGTGTTCGGCGTGGCCCTGTCCGCGGCGATCACCGCGTTCGTCCCGCCGACGTTCTGGCGGCGCGCGCTGCCCGCCCGTCCCGCGGCCGCCGTTCCCGTCGCGGGCGCCCTGGGCGCGGTCCTGCCGGGCTGCGAGTGCGCCTCGGTGCCCGTCGCGGGCGGGCTCATGGCCCGCGGGGTGGCGCCCGCCGCCGCCCTGACCTTCCTGCTGGCCGCGCCCGCCGTGAACCCGGTCGTGCTGGTCGCCACCGCCGTCGCCTTCCCCGGCGCCCCGGAGATGGTCGCCGGGCGGTTCGCCGCGTCACTGCTCGTCGCCGTGCTCGCGGGCTGGGCGTGGGCCCTGTTCGGCAAGGGCGAGTGGCTCCGCGTCCCCTCCCCGCCGCACGGCGCCGGAGAAGGCCGCTGGGAGGCGTTCCGTCAGGCCATGCGGCACGACATCATGCACGCGGGCGGCTTCCTGGTGGTCGGCGGCGCCGCCGCCGCGACGATCAACGTGGCGGTGCCCGCGGCGTGGGTGGACGGCGTCGCCGGCGTCCCGTGGGTCCCGGTGCTCGTGCTGGCGCTGCTCGCCGTGCTGATGTCGATCTGCTCGGAGGCGGACGCGTTCGTCGCGGCCAGCCTCACCCAGTTCTCCCCCACCGCCCGGCTGGCGTTCCTCGTCGTCGGCCCGATGGTCGACCTGAAGCTCATCGCCCTGCAGACCGGCTTCTTCGGACGGCGCTTCGCGATCCGGTTCGTCCCCCTGACGCTGGTCCTCGCCGTCATGGCCAGCTCCCTCGTCGGAGGCGTCCTGCTGTGACCCGTTCCGCGCAGAACCTGCTGCTCATGACGGTCGGTGCGGCCGTGCTGTGGATCACTCTGGGCAGCGGCGAGTACGTCAACTACGTCAAGCCGGGCTTCCGCTACCTGCTGGCGCCCGCCGGGGCCGCGCTGATCGCGCTCGGGGCCGCCGGACTGCGCCGCGAGTGGCGCGAGAACACCGCGCATGAGGACGCCGCACGCGAAGGCGCCGGACACGACGGCACCGTCCGGCACGATGAGGCCCGCGGCGCTGCCGCGCACGACGGCGGTCACGGGCACGGCCATGATCATTCGCGTGGTCCCCGGGTCGCGTGGCTGCTCTGCCTCCCGGTCCTCGCGATCTTCGTGGTGGCCCCGCCGGCGCTCGGGTCGTTCACCGCGTCCCGCGGCGCCGGCCGCGCGGCGCCCCCGCCGGCGCCGCCCGCCCAGGGCTTCGGGCCGCTGCCCCGCACGGGCGGCCCGATCGCGATGACCATGGGCGAGTTCATCGGACGGTCCTACGAGGCCCAGACCGGGGACCCGGCGTCCTTCACGGGCGTCCCGGTGCGCCTCACGGGCTTCGTCACCCCGCGCGAGGGCGGCGGCTGGCAGGTGACCCGGCTGAAGATGGCCTGCTGCGCCGGTGACGCGATCCCGTTCCCGGTGATCGTCCGCGGCCTGCCGAGACCACCCGCGGACAGCTGGGTCCAGGTCGACGGCACGTGGCTGCCGCCGACGTCCGGCAAGGCCGAGACGGGCGTGCACGAGCTGCGAGGCAGCTCGGTGCGGCGGGTCGCGAAGCCGAAGAACCCCTACGAGTAGCCGTCCCGCCCGCGAGGCCCGCGCCCGGAACGACGGGTCAGCGGGTCGGGTAGACCGACTGGACCAGCGGCACCGGACCGGTCCCGTGCGCGAACATCGGGTCCGCGTTCACCGGCTCGGCGAAGGGGGACTCGGCGTACGCGGGCGCCCCGAACGGCGAGGCCGCGGCCGCCATCGGTCCCGTCGTCACCGCGGCCTGCGGCGCGGGCGGCGCAGTCGGCACAGCCACGCTTGCGCCGGCCAAGTATGTGAACCCATCGGCCCTGCCGCAGGTGCTGATCGCGACGAACGAGCCG
>NZ_CAACUY010000178.1 GCF_900659615.1 Actinomadura fibrosa
TCGTCGCCAAGGCCGGGCGTGCGCTGGGCGTGGCCACCGAGGCCACGCCCGCGCCGTACCGCGACGCCTCCCACGAGCCCGCTGCCGCTGCCTTCGGGAGTGGCGCCGCCCCGAGCCGGGACACGGTCGACGTGGAGGCCATCGCGCCGAGCCGGGCCGCCCTCGCCGAGACCGGCGCCGCGGACGGGCGGGCCGCCGCTGCCCGGCGCCGGTGGGGAATGCGGATGCCGCGGACCGGGGTGCGGCTCGCCGCGGTCGGCGTGCTCGCCGCGGCGATCGCGACCGGCGTCACGGTGGTGCAGTCGTCCGGGGGCACGGACGAGCACGGGCGGCCCCGGCCGGTCGTGCCCGGCGTGCCCGCCGGACCGGTGGCCAACGCGTCCGAGGCGCTCGAACGCGCCGCGCATACCGCGGAGACGCGCCCGTTCACGCCGCCGCGACCCGACCAGTGGATCTTCGTCGAGTCCCGGATGCGCACCGGGAAGAAGCCGAACGGCTCGCGCTACAAGGACCCGGCCAGGACCGCCGTGGTGCGGCGCTGGCAGCGCGCGGACGGGAAGGTGAGCGCCGGCTACGAGAACGGCAGGCTCGTGCTGTCGGGCATGCTGCCGACGACGCCGCCGTCCGACTACGCCTCGCTCTCGGCGCTCCCCACCGATCCGAAGGCGCTGCTCGACCGGATCTACACGGACGTGGGCGGGCTCGGGGACACCCCCGAAGGGCGCTACAGCACCGCCTACGGCATGCTCGGCGCGATCCTGCGCGACCAGATGCTGCCGCCGCGCATCGAGGCGGCGGTCTTCCGGGCGATCAAGCTCATCCCCGGCGTGACCCTGGCCAAGGGACGCGCCGACGCCGCGGGCCGTCCGGCCATCGGGCTCGGCCGCGTCGCCGAGGGCTGGCTCCACGAGGAGCTGCTCCTCGACCCGAAGACGTACGCCTACCTCGGCGAACGGTCCGTGGCCCTGAAGAACCACACGAGCCGCGGCGACGACGGAACCCTGTCGGTGCGGAAGGGAGAACTCCAGAACCTCACCGTCCGCCTCAACGCAGGCATCGTAGACAAACCAGGCCAACGCCCCTGATCTAAGACGCCAAACGGAAGCGGCCGGCCCCAGTCCGGCCGCTCCATCACGCCCACTCCCGCCTGTCCGCGTCCAACCGGTTGCGTCTGCCCGGCCGCTCTTACGCGGCCGGGCAGACGCGACCGGCCGCTCTACAAGCCCGGTTCGCGCGCTGTCCTGGTCGGGTCCGCCCGGCCGTTCCGTGCGCCCGGCCGCTCCCGCATGCCCGGTCCGCGCGCCGTCCTGGTCGGTGTGCGGCGGTGTCGCGGGGCGGATCAGCGATGGGCTGTGGGTCGGGTCAGGGGTCGGTGAGGAGGCGGGCGGACGAGATCTCCAGGCGGGCCTGGATCTCGTCGGCGGTCGCGTGGCCGCGCAGCATCTCGATCATCTCCATCGTCCAGACGCTGGTGAGCGCCTTGGCGACGACGCGGCGCGGGTCGTCGGCGGGGATCTCGCTCTCGGGCCCGACGGCGGCGCGCAGCAGCAGGCCGGTCATGCGGTCGCCGAAGTCGGTCTTGACGTCCGAAAGCAGGAGTGAGCGGATCAGCGCCTCGGCCAGCTCGGGCTCGCGCATCAGGCCGCGGGTGGCGCGCATGAGCACCTCCACCGCCCGGTGCGGCGAGGCGCCGGCGCGCGGCGGGCGGCGCTCGATGCTGCCCTCCAGCAGGTCGAGCTCCTCGCTGACGACGGCGACGACGAGGTCCATCTTCGAGGGGAAGTAGCGGTACAGGGTGCCGAGCGCGACCCCGGCGCGCTCGGCCACGGTGCGCATCTGCATCGCCTCGATGCCGCCCCGCGAGGCGAGCGCGGCCGCCGCCTGGACGATGCGGCGCCGCCGCTGGTGCTGGCTCCGCGAGCGGACGCTCTGCCCGGCGCCCGCTCCCGCGCCCGTTCCCGCGCCGGGGCCCGTGGCCCGCCCGGGGGCGTCGGCCGCCGGGTCGTCCACCGCGGGCTGACCGGAGGCGTCGTCCTCGGTCACTGTCGGCTCTGCGGTCACGGTCGTCATCCCTCCATGGGCGGGCGGCGGCCCGCCTCGTTCGCCTGCTGCCCCCTAGCGTACAGCCCATGCGAGAACGTGTTATCTGAGCGGACGGCGCGCCGGACGCCGCCGGGCCGGGCGCCGGGTCCGGCGCACCGCCGCGAACGAGGAGAACCGGGGTTCCGGCGGTCCCGATCACGCCCCTGGACACAGACTAGAATCTGTTCTAGTTTTTCGCCTGAGAGTGGCGGGCAGGGCGGGCGGCGCGGCCAGGCGGGAGGTGTGCCCCGTGAGCGTGGCGGGATGGCTGGAGGCGCGGGCGGCCGACGACGGCGCCGGGCTGCGGTCCGCCGACGACGGACGGTCCTGGACGTGGCGCGAGGTCGTCGCCGAGTGCGCCGTCCGGGCCGCCTGGATGGCCCGGCAGGCGCGGGCGGACCGTCCCGTCCACGTGGGCGTTCTCCTCGACAACGTGCCTGAGCTGGTGTTCCTGCTCGGCGGGGCGGCTCTGTCGGGCGCGGTCGTCGTCGCGCTCAACCCGACGCGGAGCGCTGCCGAACTGGCGGACGACGCCGAGCGCGCCGACTGCGACCTCATCGTCACCCAGGCCGGTCACGCCGCACGGGCGGCCGCGCTCGCCCAGCTCCTCGAAGATCGCTGCGCGAACCAGAACGCCGACCGCGGCGCCAACCAGAACGCCGACCGCGGCGAAGACCGCCGGATGGACCGCGACGAGAACCGCCGGAGCGACGGTGGCGGAGATCGCCGGACGGACCGCGCTGAAGATCACCGGACGGATCGTGGTGAAGACCCCCGACCAGACCATCGGGCGGACCGGCGCCGGGAGCGCATTCCGGTCCACGACATCGACGGCGACGAGTACCGGACGCTGTTCAAGGGCTTCGAGGACGCGCCGCTCCCCGACACGTCCGCGATCGGCCCCGGCACGCTGCTCATGCTGATCTTCACGTCGGGCACGTCCGGGCGGCCTCGCGCGGTCCGCGTCACGCACCGGAAGGTGGTCGTGCCCGGCGAGAACCTCGCCGGGCGAATGCTGGACGCCGGGTCCGTTGTCTACTGCCCGATGCCGCTGTTCCACTCCGGCGCGGTCATGGCGGCGTACGCGCCCGCGCTGGCGGCCGGTGCCGAGCTGGTGCTGCGCGCCCGGTTCTCGGCGTCCGGCGTGCTGCCCGACGTGCGGGAACACGGCTGCACCTACATGCACTACGTCGGCAAGGCGCTGTCGTACGTGCTGGCCACGCCGCCCGGCGAGGACGACCGCGACAACCCGCTGAGGTTCGCGTTCGGGAACGAGGCCGCGCCGCTGGAGCAGAAGGCGTTCGGCGAGCGGTTCGGCTGCGTCGTCGTCGACGGCTACGGGTCCACGGAGACGGCGATCGCGCTGTCGGCCGACCCGAAGGGCCCGCCCGGGGCGCTCGGACGGCTCACCGAGGGCATCGCGATCCTCGATCCGGCGACCGGTGAGCCGTGCCCGCCCGCCCGGTTCGACGACGTCGGACGGCTGCTGAACGGCGACGAGGCGATCGGCGAGCTGGTCAACACGGCGGGGCTCGGGCTTTTCGACGGCTACTACAACGAGGACGCCCCGGACCGGCTCCGCGACGGCATGTTCTGGAGCGGCGACCACGCCTACGCCGACGCGGACGGCTACGTCTTCTTCGCCGGACGATCGGCCGACCGGCTCCGCGTGGACGGCGAGAACTTCGGCGCCGCGCAGGTGGAACGCGTTCTGGCGGAGCTGCCCGGCGTCCGCCAGCTCGCGGTGTACGGGGTCCCGGACGCGGCGTCCGGCGACCAGGTGATGCTGGCCTTGGCCGCCGACGACTTCGACCCCGAGGCGTTCGCGGCGTACCTGCGCGGGCGCGCGGACCTGAGCCCGAAGTGGCCGCCCCGGTACGTGCGGGTGGCGCGGGAGCTGCCCGCGACGGCGTCCAACAAGATCCTCAAGCGGCGGCTGGCGGGCGACGGCTGGCGCACCGACGACCCGGTGTGGTGGCGGCCCGGCCGCGACCTCGCCTACCGCCGGATGACCGCCGACGACGCGGCCCGGCTGCGGACCGAGTTCGAGCGGCGCGGCCGCCTGCACCTCCTGGAAGGGAGCGGATGAGTGGACTTCAACCTCGACGAGACCCAGCAAGAGATCAGGGGGCTCGCCGCGGACCTGCTCGCGCGCGAGTCCTCGCATGAGCGCCTGGAGGCGTTCGAGAAGCGCGGGAAGGACGATCCGGCGTACGACGTGGCGGCCTGGAAGGCGCTCGCGCAGGCGGGGCTGCTCGGGATCGTGCTGCCCGAGGACGCCGGCGGCGCGGGGCTCGGGCCCGTCGAGCTGGCGGTGATCCTCCGGGAGGCCGGCGCGCGGACCGCGCCCGTCCCGCTGTACGCGTCGCTGGCGCTGGCGGCCGTCCCGATCGGGCGGCACGGCACGGCGGAGCAGCGGGCGCTCCTCGCCCCGCTCGCCGAGGGCGAGACCGTCCTCACCGGCGCCTACCGGGAGGTCGGCCCGGCCGGCGAGGTCAACACGACCGCCCGCCCGGACGGGGACGGCCACGTCCTCGACGGGGTCAAGACCTTCGTGCCGTACGCGCGGGAGGCGGCCCGCATCCTGATCCCCGCCCGCGTCGAGGGCGGCGGCATCGGCGTCTTCCTCGTGGAGCCGGACGCGGTGACGATCACGCCGCAGCCGTCCGCGACCACCGAGCCGCTGTCGCGGGTCGCGCTCGACGGCGTCCGCGTCGGCCCGGACACCCTGCTCGGCGGCACCGCCGACGGCGCCGCCTGGGAGACGCTGCGCCGCTCCGCCGTCGCGGGCGCCGTCGCGCTCGCGTCCGGCGTGATCGAGGGCGCGCTGGAGCTGACCAAGGAGTACGTGAAGACGCGCGAGCAGTTCGACCGGGCGCTCGCGCAGTTCCAGGCCGTCACGATGCAGATCGGCGACGTCTACATCGCCAAGCGCGCCCTGGACGTGGCGGTCTGGGCGGGCGTGTGGCGTTTCGCCGAGGGCGCCGCCGACGCCGACGAGGACCTCGCGATCGCCGCGTACAACGCCTGCGACCCCGTCGTGAAGGCCCTGTACACCTGCCAGCACCTGCACGGCGGCATCGGCCTGGACGTCACCTACCCGCTGCACCGCTACTTCGCCTGGGGCAAGCAGCTCGGGCACCTCCTCGGCGGTGCGGAAGACCGCCTCGACTCACTCGGCGCGCTCGTGGCGCAGGAGGCCTGAAATGTTCATCGACCTGACCGCCGAGCAGAAGAGGCTGCGCGCCGAGCTGCGCGAGTACTTCCAGAACTGCCTGGACGCCGACCAGCGGGCCGCGATCGCGGACGACCCGTTCGGCACGTCCTACATGGAGCACTGCAAGCGGCTCGGCCACGACGGCATGCTCGGCGTCGCGCTGCCGAAGGAGTACGGCGGCCGCGGCTACGGCCCGCTGGAGCAGCAGATCTTCGCCAACGAGATCGCCCGCGCCGAGGTCCCGTACCCGATCATCACGCTGAACTCCGTCGCGCCGACGATCCTCCAGTACGGGACGGACGCGCACAAGGAGTACTTCCTGCCCCGGATCCTCGCGGGGGAGTGCCACTTCGCGATCGGCTACAGCGAGCCGGGCGCGGGCACCGACCTCGCGTCCCTGCGCACCACCGCGGTCAAGGACGGCGACCACTACGTCGTCAACGGGCAGAAGATCTTCACGTCGGGCGCGCACTACTCCGACTACGTCTGGCTCGCCGCCCGCACCGACCCCGCCGCGAAGAAGCACAAGGGCATCTCGATGCTCATCGTCGACTGCAAGGACCCGGGCTTCTCCTGGACGCCGATCGTCACGATGGACGGCCGCCACCACACCAACTCGACGTACTACCAGGACGTCCGCGTCCCGGCGGACATGCTGATCGGCGAGGAGAACAAGGGCTGGGACCTCATCGTCAACCAGCTCAACCACGAGCGGGTCACGCTCGGCCCGGCCGGCAACATCGGCAGCACCTACGACCGGTTCGCGGAGTGGGCCCGCACCACGAGGGGACGCGACGGCCGCCCGCTGATCGAGGAGCCCGCCGTCCGCCGCGCCGTCGCGCAGGTCCGCGCGTACCTCCGCGTCAACGAGCTGCTGAACTGGCAGGTCGCCGCCAACCAGGACCTCGGCTGGCTCGGCGCGCCCGACGCGTCCGCCACGAAGATCTACGGCTCGGAGCGCAAGCAGGACGTGGGCCGGATCGTCGGCGACGTCCTCGCCCGCTACGGCGACCCGGGCGACCCCGCCACCGCCGAGTTCCTCGAAACGCTCGACCACAGCGTCAAGGGCGCGGTCGTGCTGACCTTCGGCGGCGGCGTCAACGAGATCCAGCGCGAGCTGATCGCGATGCTCGGCCTCGGCCTGCCCCGCGCCCCGCGCTGACGAGAGGACCCCAGGTGCACGACGAACTGACCGCACTGGCCGAGCGGCTGGCCGCGGCGGGCGAGCGACCCTCGCCGCCGTGCCAGGACCCGGTGAACGCCGCGATGATCCGCAACTGGACACAGGCTCTCGGCGACCCCAGGACCTGGGACGACGTCGCGCCGCCCGCCATGATCCAGGTGTGGTCGATGCCCGGCCTCGAACGCAAGGCCGGCGGCGTCGCGGACGAGCCGCTGCGGCTGCTGGACGACAGCGGCTACACCGGCGTCGTCGCGACCAACTGCGAGCAGACCTACGACCGGTACGTCAAGGTCGGCGAGCGGCTCCACTCCACCATGCGGTTCGGCGGCGTCGCGGGCCCGAAGAACACCGCGATGGGCGAGGGCTACTTCGTCACCTGGTTCCAGAGCTGGTACGACGAGAACGACGAACGCGTCGCCGAGATGCTGTTCCGCGTCCTGAAGTTCAAACCCCGCAAGCGCCCCGCGAAACCGGCGGCGAAGAGCGGCCGCTACCCGCTGCGTCCCGCGATCGGCCCCGACACCGCGTTCTTCTGGGACGGCGTCCAAGCGGGCGAGCTGCGCATCCAGCGCTGCGCCGACTGCGGAACACTGCGCCACCCGCCGGGACCGATGTGCCCGTCCTGCCACTCCCTGAACCGGGACCACGTGGTCGCCTCAGGAAACGGCGAGGTGTACAGCTACGTCGTTCACCACCACCCGCCCGTCCCCGGCCGGACGCCGCCCTACGTGGTCGCGGTGGTCGAGCTTGAGGAGGGCGTCCGGATCGTCGGGAACGTCAACGGCTGCGCACCCGAGGACGTGCGGATCGGCATGCCCGTCCGCCTCGCCTTCGAGCGCATGGACGACGACCTGACCCTCCCGCAGTGGATCCCGGCCGACGCGCCACCACCCGAGACGAGGACGGCCGCCGAACCTGCCCCCATCCCGGACGACGCCCTCGCCATCGACCTGACCCCGACGTTCGTCATCTCGACCGCGCTGGCCACACGCGACTTCACGCCCGTCCATCACGACACGGCGCTGGCCCGCGCGCAGGGCTCGAAGGACATCTTCCTCAACATCCTCACCACGATCGGGCTCGTCCAGCGCTACGCCCTCGAAAAGCACCCCGGCGCCACACTGGAGAACATCGCGCTCCGCCTCGGCGCACCCGCCTACGCCGGAGACACGCTCGTCCTGACCGGTGAGCCGACCGGGGACCGCACCCTGACCGTCCGCGGCCGGGTGAGCCTGGGCGACCACGTCACGGCCACCGTCACCTTCAAGGAGACCTCATGACCCTGTCCGGCAAGGCGGCGATCGCCGGGATAGGCGCCACCGAGTTCTCCAAGGAGTCCGGCCGCTCCGAACTCCAGCTCGCCGCCGAAGCGTGCCTCGCCGCGATCCGCGACGCCGGCCTCGAACCCGCCGACGTCGACGGCCTCGTCACCTTCTCCGCCGACGCCAACGCGGAGATCGCCGTCCAGCGCGAACTGGGCATCCCCGCCCTGCGGTTCTTCTCCCGCGTCGAGTACGGCGGCGGCGCGGCCTGCGGCACCGTCGCGCACGCCGCCATGGCCGTCGCCACCGGCCAGGCCGACGCCGTCGTCTGCTACCGCGCGTTCAACGAGCGCTCCGGCCACCGCTTCGGCCAGGCCAACGCGTCCGGCCGCGCCGACTCGACCGGCCTGGAGTTCTCCTGGCACCTCCCCTTCGGCCTCGCCACCCCCGCCGCCTGGGTCGCGATGCAGGCCCGCCGCTACATGCACGAATACGGCGCGACCAGCGAGGACTTCGGCCGCGTCGCCGTCGCCATGCGCCGCCACGCGTCCACCAACCCCGCCGCGTGGTTCCACGACCGCCCGATCACCCTGGACGAGCACCAGTCGTCCCGCTGGATCGTGGACCCCCTCCACCTCCTGGACTGCTGCCAGGAGTCCGACGGCGGCGTGGCCCTGCTCGTCACGTCCGCCGAACGCGCCCGCGACCTCCCGCACCCGCCCGCCGTGATCGCCGCCGCCGCGCAGGGCACCGGCCCCGACCAGATGATGATGTTCAGCTACTACACGGGCGACATCGCCACCCTCCCCGCGATGGGCAACGTCGGCGACACCCTCTGGCGCCAGTCGGGCCTGGCCCCGTCCGACGTCCAGACCGCGATCCTCTACGATCATTTCACCCCGTTCGTCCTGGTTCAGCTGGAGGAACTGGGCTTCTGTGGACGCGGCGAGGCCAAGGACTACATCAAGGAGGGCGGCATTGAGCTCGGCGGCAGGCTGCCGGTCAACCCCAACGGGGGTCAGCTGGGTGAGGCGTACATCCACGGCATGAACGGCATCGCCGAGGGCGTCCGCCAGATCCGCGGCACCTCGGCGAACCAGGTCCCGGACGTTGAGAACGTCCTGGTGACGGCCGGCACAGGCGTCCCGACCAGCGGCCTAATCCTCACAACCCCCAACTAACACCCGCCCGGCGTCGCCACGTTGACGTCACCAGCGATAGGAAGACAGCGCCGAAGCCCCTTACGGTAAGTGACGTGAAATGCACGTCGGGCATCGGACGGTCGCACGACACCGGTCGAGAAGCTCCAACACCTCTGGACTGGCGTGAGCTGCTGAAGCTGGTGCCGCGCGAGCCCTTCATCCCGGACATCGGCTTGATCGGGCCGGTGCTGGACGACCCGGCGTCCTGGATCGACCGCCGCCAAGACCCGGACCGATGGCAGGCCATGGTGCGGAGCGACCTCGCGATCGGGACCCAACTCGACGACGGAACCGTCGACCTGACCGCCACCACAAAGGCGGATCCAGCGGCGATGGCGACCAGCTCATGTTCAGCGCCGCGCTTGGTGGCGGAGATGCTCACCCTCCTGGACGCCGCTCCCGACCATCGAGTTCTGGAGATCGGCACCGGAACCGGCTGGACCGCCGCGCTGCTGGCCCGCCAGGTAGGGCAGGGGAACGTCGTCACCATAGAGATCGATGAAGCCGTGGCCGCACGTGCGACCGCCAACCTGGAATCCGCCGGATATGCGCCACGCGTGGTCGTGGGCGACGGCGCACACGGATGGCCGGACGCCGCACCCTACGATCGAGTGCACGTCACCGCCGGAGCGGCGACGGTCCCGTATGCGTGGGTGGAGCAGACCAGGCGGGGCGGAGTGATCGTCCTGCCGTGGATGCCGGGCTGGGACGGCGCAGGCCACCTGCTCAACCTCACCGTCCAGGACGGCGCGGCAAGAGGACGCATGGCGGGGCAGTGCGGCTTCATGCTGCTACGCGATCAGCGTCCCACGGTGAAACCGCTCACCGGCGAAGCACGAGAATCCACGACCGGCTTCGATCTCGGGGTGTTCTTCGCTGAGCAAGGTGGGCTCGCCCTCGCCGTCGCGGGCTTGCTCCCAGGCGTCTCCGGCAGCGCCGGCCAGCATGCGGATGGAACCCTCCGCGTGGCAGCCCGCTCAGCGACCTCGCACGCACTGGCCGTCCGCAGTCCAGGCACGGGTGAAACGCTGGTGCGCCAACGCGGCCCCCGCAACCTGTGGAACGAGTTGCAAGAGGCGTTCCGCTGGTGGAAGCAGCACAACTGCCCGAGCCCGGAGCGATACGGCGCAACCGTGACCCGAGACGGCCTGCACCTATGGCTCGACGACCCAAAGAATCCTGTCAGGAGCGTGTGATGGGCAAACACGGCAAGCAGGAGGACTGCTCGATGTGCAACGGCACGGGGCAGCAGACCGTCAACATGGACAACAAGACCGAACACAGGTCCTGCTCAGGCTGCCGAGGCACCGGCAAGGTCTGACTAGTGCGCGGAAGGAAAGCGGTCGAGGTGGCGGACGATCTCCTCGGCGGTCTCCTGGAGGTCGATGAGCGGGCGCCGGACGTAGCGCTTCGGGGAGGCCCACCAGCAGAAGTGCTGCCGGTGAACCCAGACGTTGAGGCCCTGTAGGGCGACGAGGCAGACTCCGCGATCCTCGCTGCCGCACGTCCCTTGGAATCCCCGCCGCGTGACGTTGAGGAGGAGGCACTGCGCGGCCGTCCCCGGATGGACCTCGAACGACCGTCCCGCCCACTGGCATGGCAGCGGCAACGCGAACCAGACGGTCTTCCCTCGGACGACCTGCTCGGCGAGGCGTGAGCGCGTCGGCGAACTGCCCCACGCGGAGGTGACTCCGCCGAGCAGGCCGAGCCCCTTGCCGTGCTCGTCCAGCAACCCCGCCCCGGACGCGCGGGGGAGCGCGTCCCGCGCGCCGTCGAACACCGAGACGACGAGCTGAGGAGCGGGCACGGTCCGCGCCCAAACCCAAAGCTCAGGCGATGTAGGCGGCCCGACGCCCAGGACGGGACGCCCGTACCGCAACGCGTTGGTGGCCGTCTCGGACACGGCGAGCCTGCCGTCCTCGATCACGTCCCGGCCGAGCCCGAGCCCCGCCATGGCCTCCCCCAGCAACGCCCGAGCCGCCGCCGGCCCGCTCTCGTCCAAAGGAAGCCGCCAAGCCCACACCCCACCCGTGGCCAGTTCGGGCATCTTCGCATCGTCCATCGTGAGCTCTTTCGTCGGCGGACCAGCTCCGCGCATATGGTGATCAATCAGTCACTCTGTGTGCTCGATCGGGTTCACATGGTGCGCCGGTGGCCCTCTAGGGCGCAACTGTTTTAAGGAAGAAATCTGTGATCGTTTTGAGTTGGCTCGCGGATTCCGCTTGTGGGCCGACTACGGAGCGGGCATGCTCGGTCACATGTCAGCCAGGCCGCCCACCATCCGCGAACGCCGTCTCGCCGGTGAACTTCGGCGACTCCGTGAGACGACCACGCCCCTCAACCTGGAGGAGGCCGCCGAGCGGCTCGGCTGGAGCAAAACCAAGCTGTCTCGGATCGAGAATGCGATCCGTCGAGTCACCTCGGCCGAGGTGCAGGAGATGCTCGCGCTCTACGGGTTGAGCGGCCCGCGCTGTGACGCGCTGGTCGACTTCTGCAAGACGAGCAGGCAGCGAGGCTGGTGGGACACCTACGAGGCTAGTCTCCCGACGGACTATGCCACCTATATGGGGCTTGAGGCCGAAGCGGAGTGGCTCAACTCGTACACGATGGGGCTCGTCCACGGGCTGATGCAGACCGACGACTACACCTTCCACGTAGTTAAGTCGATCTTGATGCGCTTCGCCCCCGTCTCTGAAGTGGAACGACGCGTCGCCGCCCGTATGGCTCGCCAGAGGGCATGGCTGGAACGTGAGGAACCGGCGCGACTGTGGACCGTCCTGGACGAGATGGCGCTCAAGCGAGTCATAGGTGACCCCGAGGTGATGCGTGCCCAGTACCGGCGCATCATCGAGCTGGCCGACCTGCCGAACGTGATGTTGCAGATCATGCCGTTCGGTGCGGGCGGCCATCCTGGCGTCGTCGGCAGCTTCGCCATCCTCGGCTTCCCCGAGCGCTTCACGCCGGACGTCGTGTACGTGGAGAACATGACCAGCGCCTTGTACATCGAGGAGGAGCGGGAGGTCCACACGTACGCGCTGGCGTTCGAGCAGATGGCGGCCATGGCACTGAGTCCCCGGGAGTCGCTGGCTATGATCGAACAGCTAGCAGGACAATGACGCACAAGGAGGGGCAAAGTGTCCAACCTTCGTCCTGATCGAGCCACGTTCCGAAAGAGCAGTTACAGCGAAGGCGCGAACGGGTGCGTGGAGGTCTGCGCCGCCGGTTCCCAGCACTTCGTCCGCGACTCGAAGAATCCGCATGGGGGTACGCTCGTCTTGGACGGGGCGTCCTGGAAGCTGCTGGTTGGACGGATCAAGCAAGGCGCGCTGGACTGGTAGCCACGTCATCATCGGACGTCCCTCGCTGCATCGCCGCTGGCGATGCCCGAACGGCTCGGACGACGGTGATCGTTAGGAGTGGCACGATGTCCGATCTCATCCAGACCGCCTTCCGGAAGAGCAGCCACAGTGAGGGCGGCAACGGGTGCGTGGAGGTCTGCGCCGCCGGTTCCCAGCACTTCGTCCGCGACTCGAAGGACCCCCACGACGGCGCCCTCGTCTTGGACGGGGCGGCCTGGGGCGCGCTGGTGGGGCGGATCAAGCACGGCGCGCTCGACCTGTAGCACCTCCCCTGGACGGCGGCAGGGTGGTGCCATCGCCTGGCTGGTGAGCCGGGGCGTCCGCAGGTGTTAGTTGGCGTTGCCGGCTTGGTTTGGGGGGAGGTTCAGGCCCTCCTCCATGATGGCGAAGGCGGCGTCCACCGTTTCGGAGAGGGTGCCGAAGGCGTTCTCGTAGCGGCGGGCGACGTCGGCGGCGGCCTGGAAGCCGCAGGTGGCGGCTGAGGCGATCACGTGCGGGCGCAGGTCGGACGCGGCGTCCAGGCCCATGCGCTCGGCGATGATGTCGGTCAGGATCTGCTGCTTCTTCTGCGCGTGCTCCAGGCTGCCGGCCATGAGGGTGGGGCTCTCGGCCATCATCGTGAGCAGGCACTGGAAGCGGCTCGGGTCGAAGCCCAGCTCGCCGCGCTCGCAGGCGCGGGCGATCTCCACCACGGTGTGGCGCAGCGCGGTCATGATCGGCTCGTCCGGGGGGCGCTCGGCCAGCGCCGCCATGACGGCGCGGGTCTGCTCCTCCTGGAAGGTGAGCGCGACGTCCTCTTTCGAGGCGAAGTAGCGGAAGAACGTCCGGGACGAGACGTCCACGCGGTCGGCGATCTCCTCGACGGTGGTGGCGTCGAACCCCTTCTCGGCGAAGAGGCTGAACGCGGCGTCGACGAGCGCCTCGCGGGTGCGCTGCTTCTTGCGTTCGCGCCTGCCCGGGGGCTGGGTGCCGGGACCCGCGGGGTGGGCCTCGGGGGCGGTCGCGGTCATGTGCGAAGTGTAACGATCCGAAGACCTCCAGCCAACCGGCAGGTGACGACTGATGTCGTGATCTGAATCATGTCCTGGTGTGTCGGTCGGCATTTGACGACAAGTGTCGTGGTGTGACAGTTTTAGGCATCCGCAACGTCGAGCCCCTCGTACGGAGGCCGAAGATGACTCAGTCGCAGGGCGCCGAGGTGCTCAACTCGGGCCCCGTCCAACGCTCCGCGCCGCCCGGCCGGCGAGCGCGCTCCGGGTACGGGCACCCGTGGCTCACGCTCGTGGCCGTCGCGCTCGGCGTGATGATGGTCGGCCTGGACGCCACCGTCGTGTCCATCGCCAACCCCGCGATCGCCAAGGACCTCGGAGCCGACCTGTCCGGCCTCCAGTGGGTCACCAACGCCTACCTGCTCTCGCTCGCCGTCACGCTGATCCCCGCCGGGAAGATCGCCGACCGGTTCGGGCGCAAGCGCACCTTCCTCGCCGGGGTGATCGGGTTCGCCGCCGCCTCGGTCCTCATCGGGCTGTCCGGCGGCCTCGGGATGGTCATCTTCTGGCGGGTCGTGCAGGGGTTCGCGGGGGCGCTCCTGCAGCCCGCGAGCCTCGCCATCCTGCGCAACACGTTCCCGCCCGACAAGCTGAACGCCGCGATCGGCATCTGGGGCTCCACGGTCGGCATCTCGATCGCCGGCGGGCCCATCGTCGCCGGGCTGCTCGTCGAGAACGTCAACTGGGAGTCGGTGTTCTTCCTGAACGCGCCGCTCGGCGTGGTCGCGCTGCTCGTGGGCCTGTGGGTGATCCGCGAGTCCCGGGACGAGGAGGCGCGGGGCTCGTTCGACATCCCCGGCGTCGCGCTGCTGACCGGTGCGCTGTTCGCGCTGGTCTGGGGCCTGATCAAGGCCGGCGAGCACGGCTTCGGCGACGCGGTGCCGCTGGTGTCGTTCGCCGCCGCCGCGGTGCTGCTCGCCGCATTCGTGGCCAACGAGACGCGCGCCGAGAGCCCGCTGCTGCCGCTCGGCCTGTTCCGCTCGGTGTCGCTGTCGGCGGCGACGGGCCTCATCGTCCTCGGCTTCTTCGGGATGTTCGGGACGATCTTCTTCATCACCCTGTACCTCCAGCAGGTGCACGGGATGAGCCCGGTGGACGCGGGCGTCCGGATGCTGCCGATGACCGGGATCTTCATCGTGGCGTCGCCGATCGCGGGCGCGCTGACGAACCGGTTCGGGCCGCGGCTGCCGCTGGCGCTCGGGATGGGCTTCACCGCCGCGGCGATGTTCGGGCTCGCGCGGATCGGCGTCGACGCCCCGTACGTGCAGCTCTGGCCGTGGTTCGTGCTGGTCGGGCTGGCGTTCGGCATGGTGATCGTCGCGGGGACGGAGGCCATCGTCGGCAACGCCCCGGCGCATCTCGCGGGCGTCGCGGGCGGGCTCCAGCAGACGGCGTCGCAGATCGGCGGCGTGCTCGGCACCTCGGTGCTCGGCGTGCTGATGTCCACCAAGGTCGGGGACGTGCTGGTCGACCGGCTGACCGGCGCGGGCGTGCCCGGCACTGCGGCGCAGCAGCTGTCCGGCCAGGGCGGCATCGTGTCGCAGGGCGTCGCCCCGGTCCCGCCCGGGACCCCGGCGCCGACCGCGGAGGCGATCACGAACGGCAGCCACCTCGCGTTCATGGACGGCTTCCAGACCTCGCTGACCGTCGCCGGAGCCGTGGCCGTCGTCGCGATCCTCGCGGCGCTGCTCGTCCGCCGCGGCAGCACCCCGGTCGACGGCGCCGCCGTCGCCTAGCAGGCGGACGAAGGCGTCTGGCCGGCGCACGGAGGCCCTGGCCACGCACGCGAGCGCGTTGACGACGCGGGGAGGCGACGCCGGAGGCGAGCCTCCCCGCGGAGATCGCGAAGCGATGCAGCGCTCGCCCAAGCACGGTCGCGATGCGAGCCGCAAGGCGAGCATCGCGGGCCGGGATTGCACAAATACAGCGGCACGTCGTCCCATGTAAGGCCGCCCCGGGACGGCGTGCTGCGCTCCTCGCACGAGAGGCATGGACGCGTGGCCGCGACGCATGGTTTCCGATCGACGTTCCGGGTATCGGCCGTCCGACACTTCATGAGCACCTAGGCTCGGGACGATGCACGGATTTCTGAGGCGGTATCCCGCACCGCTCGCCTTCCTGGGACTGTTCGGCGCCATGTGGCTGGTGCAGGTCTGCGTCCTGCCGCCGGGCGACCGGCACGCGGTCATCGCGTGGGCCAGCACGAACCTCGCCAACCTGGCCGTCAACCCCGTCGGCTCGATGGTCGCGTCGGCGTTCGTCGCGGAGGGGTCGCAGGGGGTGCTGCTGGTCCTGGCCGCGGTCGGGCTGTTCCCAGTGACGCGCCGGTTCGGCAATGCGCGCACGGTGCTGCTCGTGTCCATCTCGCACGTGCTCGGGACGGTCGTCAGCCAGGGGATCGCGTTCGTCCGGCTGGAGCTCGGCCTCCTGTCCGACTCGATCCGGACGATCCCGGACGTCGGCCCGTCCTACGTGCTGTGCGCCGCGCTCGTGGCGGCGTTCCTGTACGGTCCGGGGCGCTGGCGGCGGCTGGTGCCGCTCGCCGGGTGGTGCGCGCTCGTCCCGGTGCTGTTCGACGGGCTGCTGTCGCTGGACGTCGCCGCGGTCGGGCATCTCGTCGCCATGGTGACGGGCGCCCTGGTCGGCGGGCTGCTCCTGCTGCTGGAGCGGCGGCGCGCGGGCGCCGGTGGGCGCGCGTCCGCCCAGGTCGCGCACGCGATCGAGGTCGCGGGGGCGGCCGAGGCGAAGGTCGCGCGGGCCGTCACCGGGGTCGTGGACGCCGCCACCCCGCACGGAACCGGTAGGGCCGTCCCCTCCGAGTCCTGAGGTCCGCGGACGGCGTCAGCTCGGGTCGGGGCTCGGCGCGGGGTTCGTCGTCGGATTCGGGCTGGGCGTTCCGGGGTCCTGCGCGGGCGGGTCCTCGGGGGTGGTGGGCGGTGCGGGGTCCGTGGTGCCCGGGCCGTCGTCCGGAGGCGTCGTGGGGTCGGGCGTGTCGTCCGGCGGGGTGGTGGGCGTCTCGTCGGGCGGGGTGGTCGGCTTCTCCGGCTTGGACGGGGTGCTCGACGCCGGCTTCTTGCCGGCGGACGGGTCCGCCGCGGGCTTCCGCGCGGGCGTGCCCGGAGCGGTGCCGCCGGTGCTCCCGGTGGATCCTCCGGCGGCCTCCGGCTGGCCGTCGAACGCGCTCGTGACCGGGTTGCCGGACGCGTCGGTCTTCGTCCCGCCCGTCGAGCGTTCGGAACCGGTGAGGGCAGGCGGGCTCTGCTGCCCGTTCGTCCCGGTGGACGCGGGCTCGGTGTGGCCGTTGCTCGCGGTGGGCACCAGCGACGCGGCGCCGCCGCCCTTGGCCGTGGGCCAGGAGACGAGCAGCCCGACGACGGCGGCGGCGGACGCGGCGATCCCGGCGACCGCGCCGAGCCCCTTGGAGACCATCCCGCCGGACGCGCCGCGCCTGCCCGACCGCTGCGCGCCGTGCTTGCGGGACGCGTCGCCCTGGCCGATCACGACGAGCGGGCTCGGCGAGATGACGCTCGGCAGGGGCCGGACGGCCTCCTCCTCGCAGGCGGCGAGGACCTGGTCGCGCAGCCAGCCGGGGGCCTGCGACGGGGCCCGCCGGGCGAGGAGCTGCGGCAGCCTGCCCTTCTCGAACGCCGTGATCAGCTCGGGCTGCGCTCCGGCCGTCCCGCGCATGAGGGTGTCGAGGACGGAGCGCTCCAGGCGGGTGCGGGCGGCGTTGAGGAGCTGGGCGACGGTGTCGGGGGCGATGCCGAGGACGCGGGCGATGTCGTGCGGTTCGAGCCATTCGCCCGCCCACAGCAGCAGCACCTCGCGGTGGTCGGCGCGGAGGGTGCCGGCGGCGCGCAGCAGCGGGTCCTGCCCGGCGAACAGCAGGCCGCCGCGGCCGCCGAGCGCGCCGCGGTCGGCGAAGGCGCCGCGCTCGGCGCAGGCCGAGCGGGAGAGCGAGTAGAGCCAGAGCACGCTGTCGCCCCGCGGCGGCTGGTGCACCGCCGCGGCGAAGGTGTCGGCGACGGCCGCCGCCGCGCCCTCGTCGCCGAGCAGCGACCAGCAGTGGGCGTAGAGGCGGGCGGCGTGCGCGTCGTAGAGGGAGCCGAGGTCTCCGCGCATGTGACCTCCCGGTTCGTCGCTGCCGGTGCCGGTCCGTCCGCGAACACCAGGACATACCGGCGGGTATCGGGACTCTAGCGTCTTCCGTCAACAGGTGAGAAGTCCGGGACCGGACAGCGTGTCGAATAGTACCCACCGTGACCGGATCCACTGCTGAGCGTGACGGTTCACACGAATTTAAACAACTTCACGAGATTTGTCGGATTCCTGATCCGGTTCACCAGGGAAGGATTCGAACCCGTGATCGAATTCGGAGGGGGGCCGACGGTGACGCGCCTGACCGTGGACGACGTCTACCAGTACATATGCGGCGTCTGTTTCAAGACCGGTCCGCCGGGGACCGTGGGGGCCGAGACCGAGTGGCTCGTGGTCGAGGCGTCCGACCCGTCCGCGCACGTGCCCGCGCGGCGGGTCCGGGCGCTCGTCGAGGCGGCCGGGCCGCCCGCGGGCGGCAGCCGGATCACCTACGAGCCCGGCGGGCAGCTTGAGCTGAGCTCCGCGCCGTTCCCTGGGCTCGCGCCGCTGCACGCCGCGCTGGCGGGCGACATCGCGCACGTCCGGGACGCGCTCGCACCGGCCGGGCTGGCGCTCGCCGGCCACGGGGTCGACCCCGTCCGGCGGCCGTACTTCCAGGCCGAGCATCCCCGCTACCAGTGCATGCGCGACTTCTTCACCGCGAGCGGCTACGCGGACGCCGGGCTCGCGATGATGTGCTCGACCGCGTCCGTCCAGGTGTGCCTGGACATCGGCGCCGACACCGCCGACGCGGCCCGCCGCTGGCGGCTCGCGCACGCGCTCGGGCCCGTGCTCGTCGCCGCGTTCGCGAACTCGCCGCTGCGCGCCGGGCGCCGCACCGGGCTGCGCTCGTCCCGGCAGGGCATCTGGACCGAGCTCGACCCGGCCCGGACCCTGCCCGTCCTGCGGGACGGCGCGGACGCCGATCCCGCCGAGGCGTGGACCCGCTACGCCCTCGACGCGCAGGTCATGCTCGTGAAGACGGCGGCCGGTACGTGGGTGTCGGACCCGGGCATGTCGTTCCGCGAGTGGATCGACAAGGGGGAGCCGGGCGAGGCCGACCTCGACTACCACCTGTCGACGCTGTTCCCGCCCGTCCGCCCGCGCGGCTGGCTGGAGCTGCGCATGATCGACGCGCTGCCCGCGCGGTACTGGCCCGTCCCGGTCGCCGTCGCCGCCGCGCTGCTGGACGACCCGGCCGCGTCCGCAGTGGCCGAGGCGGCGACGGAGCCGGTCGCGGACCGGTGGGCGGACGCCGCCCGCTGCGGCCTGTCCGACGCGGCCCT
>NZ_CAACUY010000179.1 GCF_900659615.1 Actinomadura fibrosa
CGCCACGCCGCCGCGGGCACGCGCCAGGCCGCGGGCGACTGCGCCGCGTCGGCGGCCCGCCTCCGGCCCGGCGCGCAGGTGCGGGAACCGAACGACCTGACACCGGCGCAGGCCGCCGCCGCCGAGCTGAAGCTCAACCAGGTGCTGCGGGCCCTCGGCCTCGGCGTCCTGGCGCGGGACGAGACGGAGGAGCCCCCCGCCTCGGCGGCGGACGAGGCCGCGGAGGCCCGCGCGACGGCGCCGGTCACCGTGCCGGTCTACTTCCACGTCCTGCACGACGGCGCCAAGGGCAACGTGCCCGACGCGACGATCCGGCAGCAGGTCGACGTGCTGAACGCCTCGTACGGCGGCCGGCTCGGCGGCGCCGACACCCGCGTCGCGTTCCGGCTGGACAGGATCAGCCGCACCGACAACGCGTCCTGGTACGCCGATCCCGAGCGCTACGAGGGCACCTACAAGCCGAGGCTCCGCCGGGGCGGTCAGAACGCGCTGAACCTCTACAGCGGCAACATCGGCGGCGACCTGCTCGGCTGGTCGACGTTCCCGTGGAAGTACAAGGCCGAGCCGCGGATGGACGGCGTCACCATCCACTACGCCAGCATGCCGGGCGGTTCGATCGAACACTTCAACAAGGGCTTCAGCGCCACGCACGAGGTCGGGCACTGGCTCGGGCTTTACCACACGTTCCAGGACGGCTGCGGCGGCCAGGGCGACCGCGTGGCCGACACCCCGGCCGAGCGCGACCCGACCAACGGCTGCCCGACCGGCAAGGACACCTGCCCCGCGCCGGGCGCCGACCCCGTCCACAACTTCATGGACTACAGCTACGACACCTGCATGACGTCCTTCACCGCCGGGCAGGGCGTCCGCATCCACAAGGTCTGGGCCGCCTACCGCGCCTAACCGGCGCGGGGCTCAGCGGGAGCGGTAGGCGGTGAGGAGGCGCTCGGCGTCTTCGGGCGGGAGCCGCCGGACCGCCTCGCGCATCGTCACGCCCGAGATGGCGCCGATACGGGCGGCCACCCAGCCGGCGACCCAGTCCGGGTCGGTTTTCGACAGCTCCCGCAGGACCCAGCCGAGCGCCTTGCGAATGAAGAACTCCCCCTCCCCGATGAGGACGTCCCCGAAGCGGCTGATCCGCTCCAGGTCCGGGGCGTCCCTACGGATTCCGTACAGGAGCGCCAGGACGGCCGTGCGCCGGATCCACATGTAGGGGTCGCCGACCCACGCGTCCAGGACGGCCCCCACGTCCAGGAAGCGGACGGCTAGCGCGCCCACCACCTTCTCGGCGAGGTGGTCGACGTACACCCAGCTCGCCGAGTCGCGGACGTACCGCTCCGCCGCGCCGACGTCACGCGACTCCAGCAGCTTCGCACTCCTGACGAGCACCTCGACCGCCGCCATGCGGGTCTCGTGCACGGGACGGCCGCCGTCGGTGACCGTCCACAGCGCCTCGGCGAGGGCGAGCGCCTCGTCGCGGGTGCGGACCTCCCGCACCACGGGCAGCGCCACCGTGCGCAGCGCGGGGACGGGCACGCCGATGTGCGCGAAGTCGCTCTTGAGGTAGGCCCTCTCCTTCTCGGCCCGCGCCGGGTCGGCCTGGGCGCGCAGGCCAGCCACGATCCGCGCCGCCCCTCCCTCCACGTCCATGGACCGCAGGTTACGCGCGACCACCGACAACGCCGGCCCGTCGGCGCCAGGTCGCCGTATTAAGCGTTGCTTGCCCCTGTTTGTCCAGCATTGCCAAAGACGTGGCAGTTTTCGGCTATCACCCTGGTTCCAGTGACGACTCCGCTCCCCTCCGCGTGCGTCCCCACCGCACGCCGCCCCCCAAGGAGTTCCATGAAACGCGCTGGAATCGCCGCCGCCGCGGGCCTGCTCGCCGGGTTCACCGCCTACGCGCCCGCCGCCGCACCCGCCGTCTCCGCCGCCCCGGCCGCGCCCGCGAGGACCGCCGCCGCGGCGGCCCGCGACTGCGCCCCCGCGGCGGACGCGCACGCCCGCGTCCGCGCGGGCTCCACGGCCACCGAACGGCACCAGCCAGGCACCGCCAAGGTCGCCGCGATGGAGAAGGACTTCCAGAGCCGCATCGGACGGCTCGGCGCGTCCGCCAGGACGAAGGCCGCCGCCGCGATCACCGTCCGTGTCCACTTCCAGGTCGTCTACGGCAGCGCGGGCAACGTGTCCGACGCAACGCTGAAGAAGCAGCTCGACGTCATGAACAGCGCCTACGCGTCCAGCGGGGTCACCTTCACGCTCGCCGAGACGAAGCGGACGAAGAACGCCTCGTGGTTCTCCGACCCCGAGGGCTACGAGACCCAGATGAAGAACGCCCTGCACACCGGAAACGCGCAGGACCTCAACTTCTACACCGCCGACCTCGGCGACGAGCTGCTCGGCTGGGCGACGTTCCCGAGCGAGTACCGCTCGTCCCCGAAGATGGACGGCGTGGTCATCCACTACCAGAGCCTGCCGGGCGGCGCCCTCACCAACTACAACGAAGGCGACACCGGGACCCACGAGGTCGGCCACTGGATGGGGCTGTACCACACGTTCCAGGGCGGGTGCAGCGGCCAGGGCGACCGCGTCTCCGACACTCCCGCCGAGCAGAGCCCCGCCCAGGGCTGCCCGACCGGCCGCGACACCTGCTCCTCGGCGGGCGCCGACCCGATCCACAACTTCATGGACTACAGCTACGACGCGTGCATGTACGAGTTCACGCCGGGCCAGTCCCAGCGGATGCGCGACCAGTGGGCCGCCTACCGGGCCTGACCACGTGACCGGCCGGGGGGCCGATCAGCGGCCCCCCGCCGGACGTCTCGCGGCGCCGGAGCACTTGGCGACGCGCATGCCCCAGGCGCGCATCATCGGCTCCGGCGCCGGCCGGGCGCACGGGTCGTAGGCGCCGTCAACCATGCTGACCGTCCAGCCCTTCGATCCGGTTCTGGTGAAGGCGGTCCCGGCGTCGGTGTTCTTGGTAGGGCCGTCCCGGTACCAGAGGCCGAGAACGGCGTAGTGGCGGGCGCCCATGCGGCCGTAGTGGGCGCCCTTCCTCTCCACGACGAGATCGTGGTGGTGGCCGGGGTTGTGCACGCGCTCGAACAGCCGGGCCAGCTCGGCGCGCAGCTCCGCGGTCATCGGAAGCACCTGCGGCTTCGGCTCGGCGGCCTGGACGGGACCGCCCGCAAGGGCGAGGACGGCGGGGACGCTCAGCGCCGCGGCGAGGGGAGAGAGCTTGAGCATGCACGCACGCTAGGGACGCCGGGCACCGCCTGCCTGCCAGGAGCGATTACGGCGTGTCCCGACCTAGCCGACCTTCCACGCGGACCGGCCAGGCGGACCGTCCAGGCGAACCGGCCAGGCGAACCGGCCAGGCGGACCGGCCAGGCGGACCGGCTGAACGAACCGTCCAGGCGAAGCGGCCGGGTGAAGGCCGCCGGGCATGGCGGTCGGGGGCTCCGCCATGCCCGGGGCCGGTCAGGTGATGCCCACGATGGGCAGGCGGAGGGCGGCCGGGGCGTCCACCGGCACCACGGGGTTCTTCGGCGGGACGGCGGCGATCCGCCGGTAGCCGTGGCCGAGCTCGGGGCGCGGGTCCTCCTCGCCGCGGTTCGGCCAGAACGACATCGCCCGCTCCGCCTGCGCCGTGATCGTCAGGGACGGGTTGACGCCGAGGTTCGCGGAGACCGCCGAACCGTCCACGACGTGCAGGCCGGGATGTCCGTAGACACGGTGGTAAGGGTCGATGACGCCGGACTCCGCGGAGTCGCCGATCGCGCAGCCGCCGAGGAAGTGCGCGGTCATCGGGACGTCGAACAGGTCGCCCCAGGTGCCGCCCGCGATCCCGCCGATCTCCTCGCCGATCAGCCGGGTGGCCTCGTGGCCCTCCGGGATCCAGGTCGGGTTGGGCTCGCCGTGCCCGGCCCCCGCGCGGACGTCCCAGCCGAACGGGCCCTTCTTCGGCCGGAGGGTGATCGAGTTGTCGCGGGTCTGCATGACCAGGGCGATGACCGTCCGCTCCGACCAGTGCCGGACGTCGAAGAGCTGGATGAGGTCGCGGGGCCGCCGCACCACCTCGCGCGCGAACTTGCGGATGCGCGGGACGTGCTTCTCCCCCGGGCGGTCGCCGTCCACGAGGAGCGTCTGGAGCCCGGCGAGGAGGTTGGAGCCGCGGCCGTAGCGGACGGGCTCGATGTGCGTCTCCGGCGTCGGATGGAACGAGGACGTGATCGCGACGCCCTGGGAGTAGTCGGGGCCGGGGCCGCCGTTGCGACGCCCGGCGCCGAGGATCGCCTCGGAGTTCGTGCGGGTCAGCTCGCCGAGCCGGTCGGACAGTCGCGGCAGGCGTCCGGTCGACTTGAGCTTGTGCAGCAGCTTCTGGGTTCCGTAGGTCCCGGCGGCGAACACGACCTCCCGGGCCGTGAGCGTCTTGCGGTTGCGGCCGAACGACCCCGTCCGGACGATCTCGACCGCGTAGCCGCCGCCCGCGAGCGGCGACACCGACGTCACCCGGCTCAGCGGCATGATCCGGGCGCCGGCCTTCTCGGCGAGGTACAGGTAGTTCTCGGTGAGCATGTTCTTGGCGCCGTGCCGGCAGCCGGTCATGCACTCGCCGCACTCCAGGCAGCCGCGGCGGCGCGGGCCCGCGCCGCCGAAGTAGGGGTCGGCGCTCTCGACGCCGGCGCCGCGCCCGAAGTAGACGCCGACGGGGGTCTTCACGAACGTGTCGCCCGCGCCCATCCGGTCGGCGACCTTCCGCATGACCTCGTCGGCCGCGGTCGTCGTCGTGTTCTGGACGACGCCGAGCATCCGCTTGGCCTGGTCGTAGTAGGAGGCCAGCTCGTCCTGCCAGTCGGTGATGTGCGCCCACTGGCGGTCCCTGAAGAACGGCTCCGGCGGGACGTACAGCGTGTTGGCGTAGTTGAGCGACCCGCCGCCGACGCCGGCGCCGGCCATCACCAGCACGCGGCTGGCCTTGGCGCCCCTGATCAGGTGCAGCCGCTGCATGCCGGTGAGGCCGAGCGCGGGCACCCACAGGTAGCGGGCGACGCGCCAGTTCGTCTTCGGCAGCTCCGGGTAACGCGAGCCGGGGGCACCGGACGGGTTGGTGTCGAAGCGGCGGCCCGCCTCGATCACGCCGACCTTGTACCCCTTCTCGGTCAGCCGCAGCGCCGAGACGCTGCCGCCGAACCCCGATCCGACGACGAGGACGTCGAAGTCATGCTTCACCCGATCGATCCCTACTTGATCCGGAGCTTCTTCATCAGCGTGATGCTCTTCGACATGACGTCCGCGAACGTGTCGAAGCCGATGGAACCGGGCGGTTCGAGGTCCATGAGGTGCTGGCTCGCGACCGTCTGGACCTCGGTGAACTTCAGCAGCCCCTCGGCGCCGTGCCGGCGGCCGACGCCCGACTGCTTCATGCCGCCCATCGGCGAGTCGTAGGACGCGTACGCCGCCCCGTACCCGTCGTTGATGTTGACGGTGCCCGCCTGGATCCGGGCGGCGACGCGGCGCCCGTGCGCGACGTCCTTCGTCCAGACGGAGGCGTTCAGCCCGTACGGGGTGTCGTTGGCGCGGGCGATGACCTCGTCCTCGTCCCGGTACTTGTAGATGGCGACGACGGGCCCGAACGTCTCGCTGGCGCACAGGTCCATGTCGCCGTTGACGTCCGTGAGGAGGGTCGGCTCGTAGAACAGCGGGCCGATGTCGGGACGCGCCCTGCCGCCGGCGAGGACGGTGGCGCCCTCCTTGACGGCCTGGTCGACGTGCCGGGTGACGGCCTCCAGCTGGCGGGCGTGGGTCAGCGAGCCCATCTCCGCGTCGAAGTCGAGCCCGGTGCCGAGCCGCATCCCCTTCACCAGCTCGGTGAGCCGCGGGACGAACCGGTCGTAGATGTCCTCGTGGACGTACATCCGCTCGATCGAGATGCACAGCTGCCCGGCGTTGGTGAAGCAGGCCCGGATGGCGCCGCGGGCGGTGCGCTCGACGTCGGCGTCCGGCATGACGATCATCGGGTTCTTGCCGCCGAGCTCCAGCGAGTACGCGACGAGCCGCGGCGCGACCTTCGCGGCGATCGCCTTCCCGCCCCGGGTGGAGCCGGTGAACGAGACGTAGTCGGCGTTCTCGATCAGCGGGTCGCCGATCTCGGCCGGGTCCCCGACGACGATCTGCCACACGTCCCGCGGCAGGCCGAGCGCGACCAGCAGGTCCAGGACCCACAGGCTCGACAGGCAGGTCTGGGTGTCCGGCTTGTGGACGACGGCGTTGCCCGCCATGAGCGCGGGCGCGATGTCGCTGGTGCCGAGCGCGAACGGGTAGTTCCACGGCGCGATCAGCCCGACGACGCCCTTCGGGTGCCGCAGCTCCTGGACGCGGGTGAGCCCCGGCATCATGCCCTGCCGCCGGCGCGGCTTCAGCAGCCTCCCGGCCCGCCGCGCGTAGTACAGCGAGCACAGCGCGACGTCGAGGTACTCCTCCAGCGCGTGGCGGCGGGCCTTGCCCGTCTCCAGCTGGATGATGTCGAGGATCTCCTCGCGCCGGGCCACCAGCGCGTCCGCGAGCCGCAGGAACGGCTTGACGCGCTCCCCGACGGGCTTGGCGGCCCAGGCGCGCTGGGCCGCGCGGGCCCGCTCGTAGGCCGCGCGGACGTCGTCGGCGGACGAGAGCGGGACGGTCGCGAGGTCCTCGCCCGTGAACGGGGTGGGGATCGTCACCGTCTCGGCGCCGCCGGAGGAGACGTGGGAGGCCAGCCGGTCGATGAGGGTCTCAGGGAGCCTGTGCTCTGCCGCGCCACGGGCAGGGACCGTCGGGGTTGCCATGCAGGCAGAGTATGACCCCCCGGCCACTTCTGGCTACCCACAGGTAACGAGCCGCTTGCAGAGATATGCCGCACATGCCCGGCTTCTCCTTCCGCAGGCGCGGATCCGCGCCGAACGGAACGTTCCAAGTACGGCGGACTTGAGGAACTCGCGGATTGACCATGTCCGGCCGGTGTATTCCGGGAGGAGAAACGGCGCCGGCCTCCGCCGGTCCCCGGACGTCCGCTGCCGCGCGCCCGGAAGCGGAGCGCTCCCGCCCCTCCACCCGGAAGGAACCGCACATGGACGACGCCCACGGCGACCATCGGCCCGAGGGTGACGCGGCGGCGAACGGATCCGCGGCGGGCCGGCGCGACCGGCGCGAGCAGACCCGCACCGCGCTCCTCGGCGCCGCCGAGGAGCTCTGGGCCGAGCGCGGCATCCACGGCGCCTCGCTCGACGACATCGCCGCGGCCGCCGGGCTCACCAAGGGGGCGGTCTACTCCAACTTCGCGGGCAAGACCGACCTCCTGCTCGCCCTCCTGGAACGCTTCACCAGCGACCGCATCGGCACCGAGGTCTGCGACGAGCTCCGCGCCGCCGGCCACACCCGCGACGACGGCCTCGAACGCACCGGCCGCGCCGCCTCCCGCGCCCACCCCGGCGACCGCGCCCGCCTCCCCGCGCTCCTGCTCATGGAGTTCTGGCTCTACGGCATGCGCGACTACGCCGCCGGCTGGCGCATCGCCGACTGGTACGCCGAGCAGCGCGCCCGCCTGGCCAGCGACCTCGACGACGCCGACGGCATCGCCCCCACCGAACGCGCCACCCTGGCCATGGCCCTCGACCTGGGCCTGGCCGTCCAACACCTACTAGACCCAGACCGCGTCCCCGCCGACCTGTATACGGTCGGCCGCAAGGCCCTCGGTGTAGGCAGCTGAGCCATGGTGGTCAGGCTCCGACCGGTCACGTTGCGATCGCGTGCGAAGCCAAGTTCGAGCCTGCGAGAACTTGATCGCGCAGCGAGCCCCTAGGCGAGCCGGAGCGATGCCAGCGATCGCCGCGATGCCCGTTGAAGGAAAGCCCGCTAGGGCTTGACGCCGAGGGTGTCGCCAAAAACAGGAACGATGTCGGGAGCGCCCTTGCGGTGGGCGTCGGCTTCCTGGTCGTCCACTTGGGTCTGGGACGAGCGTTCGGCCTCCACGCGCTTGCGGTAGTACTCGATCTCGCGGTCGCGCTGCTTCTTCGTCCAGCCGAGGACGGGCGCCATGAGGTCGGCGGCCTCCTGGGCGACACCGACGCCGCGGTCCCAGGTCTCGATGGAGATGCGGGTGCGGCGGGCCAGGACGTCGTTGAGGTGCCGGGCGCCCTCGTGCGAGGCGGCGTAGACGATCTCCGCGCGGAGGTAGTCGTCGGCGCCGGCCAGCGGCTTGGCGAGGTCGGGCTTCTCCGCGATCAGCTCCAGGACGTCGTCCAGCAGCGTGCCGTAGCGGCCGAGGAGGTGCTCGATGCGGGCGACGTGCAGCTTCGAGCGGGCCGCGAGGCGGTGCCGGGCGTTCCACATGGCCTGGAAGCCGTCGCCGCCGACCAGCGGGATGCGGTCGGTGCAGGACTCGGCGACCTTCCCGTCGAGGCCGTGCGCGACGGCGTCGATCGCGTCCTTCGCCATGACCCGGTACGTCGTGTACTTGCCCCCGGCGACCAGGACGAGGCCGGGCACGGGGTGGGCGACGACGTGCTCGCGGGACAGCTTCGAGGTCTCGTCGGTCTCCCCGGTGAGGAGCGGGCGGAGGCCCGCGTAGACGCCCTCGACGTCGTCATGGGTGAGCGGCGTGTTGAGCACGGCGTTGACGTGGTCCAGGACGTAGTCGATGTCCGCCTTGGACGCGGCGGGGTGGGCCTTGTCGAGGTCCCAAGCCGTGTCGGTGGTCCCGATGATCCAGTGCCGTCCCCAGGGGATGACGAACAGGACCGACTTCTCCGTGCGCAGCAGGATCCCGGTGGCGGAGTGGATGCGGTCCTTCGGGACCACCAGGTGGATGCCCTTGGACGCCTTCACGTGAATCTGGCCCCGGCCGCCGACCAGCTCCTGGATGTCGTCCGTCCAGACACCGGTCGCGTTCACGACCTGCTTGGCGCGGACCTCGCTGGTCGTGTTCGCCTCCAGGTCGCGGATCCGCAGCCCCGTGACGCGCTCGCCCTCCCGCAGGAAGCCGAGGCACTGGGTCCTGGACGCGATCTGCGCCCCGTACTCCGCGGCCGTGCGCAGCACCGTCATCACGTAGCGGGCGTCGTCGACCTGCGCGTCCCAGAGCTGGATCGCCCCGACGAACGAGTCCTTGCGCAGGGACGGCGCCAGCCGCAGCGCCCCGCGGCGCGTCAGGTGGCGGTGGTGCGGGACGCCGCGCGTGCTGCCCATCTGGAACGCCAGCGCGTCGTACAGCGCCACGCCCGCGCCGATGTAGGCGCGCTCCCACACGCGGTGCGTGGTCGGCAGGAGGAACGGCACCGGCCGGACGAGGTGCGGCGCGATCTGCTGGAGCAGCAGCCCGCGTTCGGTCAGCGCCTCCCGGACCAGGTCGAAGTTGTACTGCTCCAGGTAGCGCAGACCGCCGTGGATCAGCTTCGAGGACCGCGACGACGTCCCGGACGCGAAGTCGCGCGCCTCGACGACCGCCACCGACAGGCCGCGGGTCGCCGCGTCGAGGGCGGCGCCGGCGCCGACGATCCCGCCGCCGACCACCACCACGTCGAACTCCTCGCGGGCCATGCGGTCCAGCGCCGCCGCCCGCTCCGCCGGGCCCAGCCGTGAGCTGCCGAGGCCCGTCACCGGTGATCCCGTCATCGCAATCCCCCCAGAGCGGTATGGGTTACCAGTCGTACCTACCCAACAGTAAGGACGGGACCACCCTGGAAACGCCCGATTCTCGGTGAGCCCGCTCTCAGTCGTTGAGCCTGCGCGGCGCCACGACCACCTGTACCCGCTGGAACTCCTTCAACTCGGTGTACCCGGACGTCGCCATCGCCCGCCGGAGCGCGCCGATCAGGTTCATCGAGCCGTCCGCCACCCGCGAGGGGCCGTACAGGATCTGCTCCATCGTCCCGATCGTCCCGAGGTCGAGCCGGGTGCCGCGGGGGACGTCGCCGTGGTGCGCCTCGCTGCCCCAGTGGTAGCCGCGCCCGGGCGACTCGGTGGCGCGGGCGAACGGCGAGCCGACCATGACCGCGTCGGAGCCGCAGGCGAACGCCTTGGCGATGTCGCCGCTGTTGACCATGCCGCCGTCCGCGATCACGTGCACGTAGCGGCCGCCGGACTCGTCCATGTAGTCGCGCCGCGCCGCCGCCACGTCCGCGACCGCGGTCGCCATCGGCACCGCGACGCCGAGGACCGTCCGGGTGGTGTGGCCGGAGCCGCCGCCGAACCCGACGAGCACCCCGGCCGCGCCGGTGCGCATCAGGTGCAGCGCGGCGGTGTAGGTGGAGCAGCCGCCCACGATGACCGGGACGTCCAGGTCGTAGATGAACTGCTTGAGGTTGAGGGGCTCGTGCCGCCCGGACACGTGCTCCGCGGACACGGTGGTGCCCCGGATCACGAACAGGTCGACCCCGGCGTCGATCACGGCCTTGTGGAACTGGGCCGTCCGCTGCGGCGACAGCCGCGCCGCCACGGTCACGCCGGACTCGCGGACCTCCTCGATCCGGCGGCCGATCAGCTCCTCCTTGATCGGCTCGGCGTAGATCTCCTGGAGCCGGTTCGTGGCCCGGACGTCGTCCAGCGACGCGATCTCCGCGAGCAGCGGCTCCGGGTTCTCGTACCGCGTCCACAGCCCTTCGAGGTCGAGGACGGCGAGCCCGCCGAGCCGCCCGACCGCGATCGCCGTGGCCGGGCTGACGACGCTGTCCATCGGCGCGACGACCAGCGGCATCTCGAAGCGGTAGGCGTCGATCTGCCAGGCGACGCTGACCTCCTCCGGGTCGCGCGTGCGGCGCGACGGCACGATGCCGATGTCGTCGAAGGCGTACGCCCGCCGGCCGCTCTTACCCCGGCCGATCTCCACCTCAGCAGCCATGCGCCTTCCTCATCTCACCGCGAGAACAAAACCCGGCCCGAGCTTACGTGCTCGCCTAAGCCCCTCGCCGCCGCGCCCCCGCAGCCCGGACGCAGCGAAGACCTCAGCCGTCGCCCGTACTCACCTCAATGATCAACAAGCCCAGCGCTGCGATCGCGTGCGAAGCCAGGTTCAAGCGAAGCGAGAACCTGATCGCGCAGCGAGCCCCTGGGCGAGCCGGAGCGATGCCAGCGATCGCCGCAATGCCCGTTGAAGGGAGGCGCGCCAGCGCCGACCGCCAAGGGCGTTGCAATAAATACCGCCTACCTACCTTGGTAGTTGGGGGCCTCTACTGTCATCTGGATGTCGTGGGGGTGGCTTTCGCGGAGGCCGGCGGGGCTGATGCGCATGAGCTGGCCGCGCTCCTGGAGCTCGGGGATCGTGCGGGTGCCCGCGTACCACATCGACTGGTGGAGGCCGCCGATGAGCTGGTGCGCGACGTTGGCGAGGGGGCCGCGGTAGGGCACCTGGCCCTCGACGCCCTCGGGGATCAGCTTCTCCTCGCTGGTCACGTCGGCCTGGGCGTAGCGGTCCTTGGAGAAGGACGCGCCGCGCTCGCGGTTGCGCATGGCGCCGAGCGAGCCCATGCCGCGGTACGACTTGTACTGCTTGCCGTGGACGAAGATCAGCTCGCCGGGCGACTCCTCGACGCCGGCGAGCAGGCTGCCGAGCATCACGGTGTCGGCGCCCGCGACGAGGGCCTTGGCGATGTCGCCGGAGTACTGGAGGCCGCCGTCCCCGATCACGGGGACGCCCGCCTCCTTCGCGGCGCGGGCGGCCTCGAAGATCGCGGTGATCTGCGGGACGCCGACGCCCGCGACCACGCGGGTGGTGCAGATCGAGCCGGGGCCGACGCCGACCTTGACGGCGTCCGCTCCGGCCTCGACCAGGACCTTCGCGCCCGCGTAGGTGGCGACGTTGCCGCCGACGACCTGGACGCCGGAGTTCGCCTTGATCGCGGCGATCGTGTCGGCGACGCCCTTGGAGTGGCCGTGCGCGGTGTCCACGATGATCACGTCGGTGCCCGCGTCGATCAACGCCCGGGCCCGGCGGATCGCGTCCTCGCCGACGCCCACCGCGGCCGCGACCAGCAGCCGGCCGTCGGCGTCCTTGGTGGAGTCGGGGTACTGCTCGCTCTTGGTGAAGTCCTTGGTGGTGATCAGTCCGCGCAGCCGGCCCTCGCCGTCCACCAGCGGGAGCTTCTCGACCTTGTTGCCCGCCAGCAGCCGGAACGCGTCGTCGCGCGACACGTCCACCGGGGCCGTGACCAGCGGCATCGGCGTCATGACCTCCCGTACGGGACGGGACGGGTCGGTCTCGAAGCGCATGTCGCGGTTGGTGACGATGCCGACCAGCACGCCCCGGACGTCGGTGACGGGCACGCCGGAGATCCGGTAGCGGGCGCAGAGCTCCTCGACGTCGGCGAGCGTCGCGTCGGGGAGGCAGGTCACCGGATTGGTGATCATCCCGGCCTCGGAGCGCTTGACGCGGTCGGCCTGCTCGGCCTGCTCCTCGATCGCCATGTTGCGGTGCAGCACGCCGATGCCGCCCTGGCGGGCCATCGCGACGGCGGTGCGCGCCTCGGTCACCGTGTCCATCGCCGCCGACACCAGCGGGATCCGCAGCGTGATGTCCCGGGTCAGCCGCGTGGTCGTGTCGGCCTCGCCGGGCTGGAGGTCGGAGTAGCCCGGCAGCAGCAGCACGTCGTCGAAGGTCAGGCCCTGCGGGAGGAACTTGGCGGGCTCGGCTGCGGGGTTCATGACTACCTTCCCGTAGAGGTGACGGTATCCGGCCAGGTCACGGCGACCCTGTCCCCATGGTAGGGCGTGGCGCGCGCCGTGACCGGCGGTTGCGGACCGCGGGGGCGTGGTGTTGATGACACCCGGTAACAAGCGGGAGGGAGCCGGGCATTCCCCTACCACGCTGGGTGATTGTTCGCGCGGACGGCGGACCGGGGGTGCACCTGGCGGGGCGTCGCGCAGTAGCGTGGGGTTGTGCACGACGATGCCCCGCTCGACCCGTTCGCCGGAGATCCGGAGGATCCGGCGGCGTCGCTCGGCGACCCCGGCGAGGAGGCCGCCCCGCTGAGCGTGGCCGAGCGCGAGGACGTACTGGCCGATCTGGCCGACCTGGAGGTGTTCCGGGCGCTCCTGGAGCCGCTGGGCGTGCGCGGGCTCACCGTCGACTGCGGCGACTGCGGCAAGCTCCACTACATCGACTGGGACCTGCTGCACGGGAACCTGCGGCACCTGCTCGACGAGGGGCTCCCCCGCGTCCACGAGCCCGCCCTGGCCCCCGACCCGGTCGACTACGTCAGCTGGGAGTACGCCCGCGGGTACGTGGACGGCGTCATCGACAGCGAAGAGGGCCGCGACACCGACACGCCCTAGCGGTCGCGGTAGGGGCTGTACGGGGTCCTGTACTGGTCGATGCGCCGCTGGGTCTGGCGGCGGATGTCGTCCAGGCGGCGGGCGAGGTCGTCGGCGGACGGCGGCGCGTCGCCGGACTTCAGGCTCGGGCGTCCCGGGACGGCGGGGGGCTCCGTGGCGGGCGGGACGGGCCAGCGGGGCCGGTACCCATCGGGCCGCGGCTTGGCGCGGGTGCTCCCGGCGCGTTCCGGGTCCGCGGACGGCTGCGGGGACGGCGGGCGGGAGCGCTCGGCGACCGGCCGGGCGGGCGTCGGCGCGATCGCGATCGGGCGGGGCCGGGTGCGGCTCTCCGCGTCGGTGTCGGGGGCGTTCGGGCGGGGCGTCCTGCCGAAGCGCTCGGCGAACCGGACCGTGCCCGGGGACTGCGCGGCGGAGTGCTCGCCCAGGTCGCCGCCCGCGGCGGCCACGCCGGTGCTGGCGAGCACGGCCCCGGCGACGCCGAGGGCCACGATGGTGCGGGGGCCGCGGCGCCGGGTGCCGGGGCCGGACGGCGCCGGGCCGGGTTCGGGCGGCGCGTCGCGTCCGGGGGCGGGGTCGTCGACGTCGGTGACGAGGGCGCGGAGCAGGCGGACGGCCGGATCGGTCTCCTCGGCGGGACGCTGCTCGGCGGAGCACGGCTCGCCGAGACACTGCTCACCGAGGCACGGCCCGGCGGGGCTCTGGCCGGCGGGACGCTGCTCGGCGGCGGGCGCGCGGCCGGGGTCAGGGGCGGCCGCGGAGGCGGCAGCGCGCCGCTCCGCGAGGGCCTGGAAGATCGCGTCCGTACGGCGTACCGCGCCGAGGTCCGCGAACTGGGCGACCGCGGGAGGGTGCGGCGGGGCCTCCGGCGAGGGACGACCGCCGGAGTGCGGAGGCTCGGCCGGATCCGGGGCACCGGGGCGCCGCTCCGTCAAGCGATCGACTCCTCTCTGGCCATCGCCCGCAGCCGGGCCAGGGCCCGGTGCTGCGCGACCCGTACGGCCCCCGCGGACATGCCCAGCACATTACCGGTCTCCTCGGCCGACAGGCCCGCGACGACGCGCAGCAGCACCAGTTCGCGCTGGTGCTCGGGCAGGCGCGTCAGCAGGTCGCGGGCGCGCTGCGCCTCGATGTAGCGGACGACGGTCTCCTCGGGCCCGGGGCGGTCGTCGGGGCCGTCCGGCAGGTCCTCGGTCGGCACGGCGGCGCGGACGGCGCTGCGCAGCGCGTCGGCGATCTTGTGCGCGGCGATGCCGAAGACGAAGGAGGCGAAGGGGCGGCCCATGTCGCGGTAGCGGGGCAGCGCCGACAGGACGGCGATGCACACCTCCTGGGCCACGTCGTCGGCGATGTGGTACTGGCCGGAGACGCGGCCGAGCCGGGCGCGGCAGTAGCGGACGACCATGGGGCGGACCTCGCCGATGAGCACTTCGATGGCGCCCGGGTCGCCCTGGACGGCGAGCGTCGTCAGCTCCTTGAGGTCGCCCTCGTCGGCCTTCGCGGCGTGCAGGGCCCGCACCCCGCGGCCGGTGGCGCGGGGCGGCGGAGGGGCTGGTCCCCTGGAGGGTTCGGTAGCGCGCGCGGTCACGGTCCCGGCGTAGCATCCCTCGGTCACGTCAAGCATGATGCCCAGCGGTGCCGGGCGTGTCTCCACCGTACTCGACAACGGAATGGTCACAGTGCTGGGACGAGTCTGCGGATACTACACAACGCGGTCGGAATCTTCCGGTCAGTGACCGGAATCCGGGGTCCCCGGACGCCGGAGACCCCCGCCCGGAATCCGGACGGGGGTCTCGCGGCGATCTTCGGCGGGGCGAGCCGCACGCCTCGCCGGTCACCCGCCGGGGGACGTCCCGGCGGGCTGGGCGATCGGTCGCTGTGCCGATCGATGACCGTGCCGATCGATGACCTCGTGGGTCAGTGGCCGTGCCCGTGGCCGTGGCCGTGCCCGCCGACGGCGGCCTCGTCGGCCTCCTCCGGCTTCTCGACGACGAGCGCCTCGGTGGTGAGCAGCATGCCCGCGATGGAGGCGGCGTTGGTGACCGCCGAGCGGGTGACCTTCACCGGGTCGATGACGCCCTGGCCGATCAGGTCGCCGTACTCGCCGGTGGCGGCATTGTAGCCGTGGCCCGGCTTCAGCTCCTGCACCTTGGAGACGACGACGTAGCCCTCCTGGCCGGCGTTCTCGGAGATCCAGCGCAGCGGCTCGACCAGCGCGCGGCGGACGGCCTCCGCGCCGGTGGCCTCGTCGCCGGACAGGGCGAGGCTGTCGAAGCCCTCCTTGGCCACGTGCACGAGGGCGCTGCCGCCGCCGGACACGATGCCCTCCTCGATGGCCGCGCGGGTCGCCGAGATGGCGTCCTCCAGGCGGTGCTTCTTCTCCTTCAGCTCCACCTCGGTGGCGGCGCCGACCCGCAGCACGCAGACGCCGCCGGCCAGCTTGGCCAGGCGCTCCTGGAGCTTCTCGCGGTCCCAGTCGGAGTCGGAGTTCTCGATCTCGACCTTGATCTGGTTGACCCGGGCCTGGATCTCGTCCTGCGAGCCCTCGCCGTCGACGATGGTGGTGGCGTCCTTGGTGACCGTGACGCGGCGGGCGCGGCCGAGGTCGTCCAGGCCGATGGAGTCGAGCTTCAGGCCGATGGCCTCGCTGACGACCTGGCCGCCCGTCAGGGTGGCGATGTCGCCGAGCATGGCCTTGCGGCGGTCGCCGAAGCCCGGCGCCTTGACCGCGGCGGAGGTGAACGTGCCGCGGATCTTGTTGGCGACGAGCAGGGCCAGGGCCTCGCCCTCGACGTCCTCGGCGATCACCAGCAGCGGCTTCTTGGTCTGGGCGACCTTCTCCGCCAGCGGCAGGAACTCCTGCACGTTGGAGATCTTGCCGTCCACGATGAGTACGTAGGCGTCCTCCAGGACGGCCTCCATGCGCTCGGGGTCGGTCACCATGTGCGGCGACAGGTAGCCCTTGTCGAACTGGAGGCCCTCGGTGAACTCCAGCTCCAGGCCCATGGTGTGGGCCTCCTCGACGGTGATGACACCGTCCTTGCCGACCTTCTCGAACGCCTCGGCGATCAGCTCGCCGATCTGCGCGTCCTGCGCGGAGATGGTCGCGACGTGCGCGATCTCGCCCTTCTCCTCGACCTCGCGGGCCGACTTGAGGAGCTGGTCGGACACGTACTGCGCGGCCGCGTCGATGCCCCGCTTGAGGGCGAGCGGCGAGGCGCCGGCGGCCACGTTGCGGGTGCCCTCGCGGACGAGCGCCTGCGCGAGGACGGTCGCGGTCGTGGTGCCGTCGCCCGCGATGTCGTTGGTCTTGGTCGCCACTTCCTTGGCGAGCTGGGCCCCGAGGTTCTCGTAGGGGTCCTCCAGCTCCACCTCGCGGGCGATCGTGACGCCGTCGTTGGTGATGGTCGGCGCGCCGAACTTCTTGTCGATGACGACGTTGCGGCCGCGCGGGCCGATCGTCACCTTGACGGCGTCCGCGAGAGCGTTGACGCCGCGCTCAAGAGCCCGGCGCGCGTCCTCCTCGAACTCCAGGATCTTCGCCATGGATACTCCTATGTCACGCGATCGCCCCGGCCGCCCCGCCGGAGGGCGGCGCGGACCGGGGCGGGCGCATCACGTCTCGGTGATTACTTCTCGATGACCGCGAGCACGTCGCGGGCCGAGAGGACGAGGTAGTCCTCGCCGTTGTACTTGACCTCGGTGCCGCCGTACTTGCTGTAGAGCACGACCTCGCCGACCTTGACGTCGACGGGGACGCGCTCGCCCTTGTCGTCGACGCGGCCCGGGCCGACCGCCAGGACGGTGCCCTCCTGGGGCTTCTCCTTGGCGGTGTCGGGAATGACAAGGCCCGACGCGGTGGTGGTCTCGGCCTCAAGCGGCTGGACGACGATGCGGTCCTCGAGCGGCTTGAGAACAACCTTGGTGGCGGTCGTCACGATCTGACCTCCCCTTCGATTGGTCCTCGGCCGGCCATGGCGGCCGGCCGGCACTTGTGGCAGAAGAGGCGACCCTGGACCGGCCTGCCGTCGCGGGTGCCAGACCGACCTTGTCGCTGTCTGGCACTCTCATGTGGAGAGTGCCAAGTGGAGACTATTCCGTGGCCGGTACCCCGTCAACACGGACACGGAGGCGCCCGCTCCAACCCCCGCGGCGGCCGGGACGCGTTCACCGGCCGATAACTTCCACCTTATGGACATCGCGGCGTTCCTGGAGCTGCTCACCCCCTCCGGCCAGGCGGTACTCGCCGAGGCGGGCGACCACGACGTCAGCGAGGACGGCCTGCTCGCCACCGCCTCGCGGCTCCGCGAACGCCACGGCGCCGAGCTGGTCTCGGCGGCGCTGACACAGGTGCGGCTGCGCGAGCGCGCCGTGGCCAAGTTCGGTCCCGACGCCCGCCGCATGTACTTCACGCGGCAGGGGCTGGAGCAGTCGACCCGCGCGAGCGTGGCCGCCCACCGCGCCGCCCGGTTCGCCTCCCGCGCGCCGTCCGGCACGACGCTCGAACTGGGCTGCGGGATCGGAGCGGATCTGGTCGCCCGAGCGCGCGCGGGCCTCGCCGGAGAAGGCGTGGAGATCGATCCGCTGACGGCGGAGGTGGCGCGCGCGAACGTGGCGGCGCTCGGGGTGGACGATCTGGCGTCCGTCCGGGTGGGCGACGCCACGGAACAGGACCCGGCCGGCTACGCGGCGGTCTTCGCCGACCCGGGGCGGCGCACGGCGCGGGGCCGCGTCTTCGACCCGCGCGCGTACGAGCCGCCGCTCGACACCGTCCTGGATCTCGCCGGACGGGTCCCGGCGGCCTGCGTCAAGGTCGCGCCCGGCATCCCGCACGAGGCCGTCCCGGACGGCGCCGAGGCCGAGTGGATCTCGGTGGGCGGGGACGTGAAGGAGGCCGCGCTGTGGCTCGGCGCGCTCGCCGGCGACGTGCGCCGCCGCGCCACGCTCCTCTCCCCCGGCACCGAACCCGGCACCGGGCCAGGCGCGGCCCCGGAGGTGTGGACCCTCACCCCGCAGGGCCCGGACGAGCCGGACGTGCGGCCGTGGGGCCGCTACCTCTACGAGCCCGACGGGGCGGTGATCCGGGCGCACCTGGTCGCCGAGGTCGCGCGGCTGGTCGGCGGCGGCCTCGCCGACCCGCGGATCGCGTACGTGACGTCCGACGAGCGGCACGCGACGCCGTTCGCGGCGGCGTACGAGGTCGAGGACGTGCTGCCGTTCTCGGTGAAGCGGCTGCGGGCGGAGCTGCGCCGCCGCGGCGTCGGGACGCTCACGGTCAAGAAGCGCGGCTCGGCCGTCGACGTCGACCGGCTGCGCCGCGATCTCGGGTTCGGCGGGCGCGCGGGCGACCGGGAGCGCCGCCGCGGCGGCACCGCGCTGACGCTCGTGGTGACCCGGGTGGGCGAGGCTCCCGTGGCGCTGCTGACCCGCCCGCTACCCCGGGCTGCCGGGGCCGCCAGTCCTGCCTGACCCGC
>NZ_CAACUY010000180.1 GCF_900659615.1 Actinomadura fibrosa
CCGGCGCCCGTCCCGACGATGCCCGCCGCGCCGGGCACGCCGCCCCAGCCGTCGCCGAGGCGGTCGGCGGCGACGAGCGCGCCCGCGACGCTGGTCACGGCCATGGAGGCGTTCATGAGCGCGGCGCCGGTGCATAACGCCGCCATCGGACGCCTTCGACCCGGATGTGTCGTGAGATCCATGTACAGAACGCTAGGAAAGCGAGAAGGTTCAGAGAATGGGCGTTTCCTGGTATCGCGCCCGGTTCGCTTTCGGGTCGCAAGGCAGATCGGCGGGAGGCTTTCCGGATGGACCGAGAGCTCGATCAGACGGACTGGCGGATCCTCGCGGAGCTCCAGCGCGACGGGCGGCTGTCGTTCAACCGGCTCGCGGCCCGCGTCAACCTTTCGGCCCCGGCGGTCGCCGAGCGCGTCCGGCGGCTGGAGGAGGCGGGGGTGATCACCGGGTACGGGGCGCGGATCGATCCGGCGCGGGCCGGGCAGCCGCTGACGGCGTTCGTCCAGATGCGCTGCGCCCACGGCCGCTGCCTGCTGAAGACCACCGCGGCCGAGGACCTGCCCGAGGTCATCGAGGTCCACAAGCTCAGCGGCGCCTGGTGCTCGATGCTGAAGGTGCGGGTCGCCTCGATGCCCCATCTGGAGGGGCTGCTCGAACGGGTCGGCGAGCACGGCGAGATGAACTCGCACATCGTCCTGTCGACCGCCTACGAGGGGCGCGCCGTCGAGCCGCCGGCGCCGCGCGCCCGGACGGTCACCGCCTCCGAGGGCTGGACGCGCTGAGCCTCAGGCGGTCTGGCCGGGGCGGGCGAGCGTGATCGTGCCGCCCCGGGGCACCGCGCGCAGGCGGTCGCCCAGGCTGCGGCGCCCGAGCTCCCGCTCGAAGTCCGACAGCGGCGACTTCATGACGGTGTAGTCGTCGTAGTGGACGGGGACGGCGGTGCCGCAGCCGACGGTCTCCAGCCAGTCGGCGCCCTGCCGCCCGTCCATCGTGACGGTCACCAGGCCGAGCAGTCTCGTCCCGCCGAGGTGGACGACGCCCGCGTCGATGTTCGGGTGGCGGCGCCGGATCTCCGCGATGCCGTCGTACATCAGGGTGTCGCCGCTGATGTAGAGGGTGAAGTCGGGGTCGCCGTGCCGCGGGCCGAACTCCAGGAGCGGGCCCATCACGGGCGGGAGGAGCCGGGCGACCGGCCCCGGCCCGTGCCGTCCGGGCATGGCCGTCACGGTGATCTTGTAGTCGCCCTTGACGACGGGCTGCCCTTCCCAGGTGCGCAGGCCCTCCGCCTCGCGGAACCCGCGCCCGCGCAGCGTCCGCGCCGCCGCGCCGGTCGTGAGGATCGGCAGCCCGCGGTCGATGTGCCGTTCGGCGACCTGGTCCCAGTGGTCGTCGTGCAGGTGCGACAGGACGACCGCGTCCAGCGGCGGCAGTTCCTCGACGGTGATCGCGGGGTCGCGGAGCCGCCGGCTGGTGATGCCGTAGCCGAGGTGGGCGCGCTCGCCGCGGCGCAGGAAGTTCGGGTCGGTCAGCAGCGTGATGCCGCCGTACCGGATGATCGTCGTGGCGTTGCCGACGAAGGTCAGGGTGGCCTCGTCCCGGGACATCTGGTCCCCCCTCCAGCCGGGGACGTGCCCCTACCCGGCGGGCCGCCCGTGTAACGCGCTAGATCAGGGCGAAGGCGATGCCGCCGACGATGTGGGCGACGACGGTCACGACGAGCACGGCGATGAGGACGTACTTGGCGGTCGGGTGCCCGAACTGGGAGCCGGCGCGGGCGCCGTCGGCGGAGCGGTCCTGCGCCTGCTGCTCCAGCGTCTCCAGGGACGGCAGGAAGGACGGCCTCTTGAATGCGGGCATCGGGTCTCCAGACGATTAGTGCACTAATGGTTAGTGTACGATATGACCGCTGCCGAGCGGAACCGGAGGTCCCCGTGAGCGACGTCACCGTCCCGGCGCCGGAGGACCTCGATCCGCTGGCGCTGGAGAACCAGGTCTGCTTCGCGCTGGCGGTCGCGTCGCGGTCGGTGATCGCGCTGTACCGTCCGCTGCTGGAGCCGATGGGGCTGACGCATCCGCAGTACCTGGCCATGCTGGCGCTGTGGCAGCGCGAGCCGCTGTCGGTCAAGGAGCTGAGCGGGCTGCTGCAACTGGAGCCCGCGACGATGTCGCCCCTGCTGAAGCGGCTGGAGGCGGCCGGGCTCGTGCTGCGGGAGCGCGCCGGGCGGGACGAGCGGTCCCTCGCCGTCGGGCTCACCGAGGAGGGGCGGCGGCTCCGCGCGGAGGCGCTGCGGATCCCGCCCGCGATCGTCGAGCGGCTGGGCATGGACGTCGCCGAGCTCCAGGACCTCCACCGGGCGCTCACCCGGGTGATCGGCGCCGCCACCGCCGCGCCCGGAGCCTGATCGGCCCCTGACATCTGGGGGAAACGCCGGACACCGGCCGGGAAAGTGTCCGATAATGCACTTCCGGCGACGAAAAGACGCATCTTCCTCGCGATTTGAAGATCGTGTCGTAGGCGGGAAAGCCGGAGAAGTGGTTGAATCTTCGGTCATGTGGCCCTCGTCACAACGATCACATGCGTGGCGGCGGTGGTACCAGCCGGGGGTACCGACCGAGATCGACATCCCCGACGTCCCCGTCACGCGGCTGCTCGACGACGCCGCCGAGCGCTACCCGCGCAGGCCGGCGCTCCTGTTCTTCGGGCGGCGGACGAGCTACCGGGAGCTGCGCGAGGCGGTGGACCGGTTCGCCGACGGGCTGCACCGGCTCGGCGTCCAGCCGGGCGACCGGGTCGCGCTGATCCTGCCGAACTGCCCGCAGCTGGTGATCGCCTTCTACGGGGTGCTGCGCAGGGGCGCGATCGCGGTGCCGCACAACCCGCTGTACACCGAGGAGGAGATGCTCCACCAGCTCGCCGACTGCGGTGCCCGGGTCGCGGTCGTGCTGGATCGTTCCTTCCGGACGGTACGGGCCGTGCGCGCCAAGCTGGAGCTGGAGCACGTCGTCGTCACGTCGCTGATCGACTACCTGCCGGCAGGCCGCAAGGCGGCCCTGCGGCTGCCGCTGCTCCAGATGCAGCGCAAGCGCGCGGCGATCACGGCGCGGGTCCCGGACGATCCGGGCGTCGTGCCGTTCCGCGAGCTGCAGCGGCCCGCGCGGCGGCCCGTCGGGCAGTTCCCGATCGAGCCGTCCCGGCACCTGGCGGCGATCCAGTACACGGGCGGGACGGGCGGCAGCCCCAAGGGCGCGATGCTGACGCACCGGAACCTGGTCGCGAACGCGTGCCAGCAGCACGCGTGGGACCTGAACGGCCGCCCGGGGCGGGACGTGACGCTGGGCGTGCTGCCGCTGTTCCACTCCTACGGGCTGATGAGCTGCCTGATCGCCCCGGCGATGACGGCGGGCGCGGTCGTGCTGCTCCCCCGCTTCGACAGCGACCGGGTGGTCAGGGCGATCCGGCGGTACCGGCCGACGGTCTTCCCCGGCATCCCGACGCTGTACGACCAGGTCCTGGACAGCCCGCGGCTGCGCCCGTCCGACCTGCGGTCGGTGCGGATCTTCGTGTCCGGCGCGATGGCGCTCGGGCAGCCGACCATCGACCGGTTCCAGCGCAAGGGCGTCGAGGGCCTCATCCAGTGCTACGGGCTGACCGAGGCGTCCCCGGGGGTCGCGGGCAACCCGCTGGGCGGCGGGGCGCGGAATCTGACGGTCGGCCTGCCGCTGCCGTCGACGGACGCGGTGATCGTCGACACCGAGGAGCCGACGCGGGTCCTGCCGCCGGGCGAGGCCGGTGAGCTGGTGGTCCGCGGGCCGCAGGTGTTCGGCGGGTACTGGAACGCACCACTCGCCACCGCGCAGACCCTCTCCAAGGGGTGGCTCCGCACGGGCGACATCGCGGTGATGGACGAGAACGGCTTCCTCACCATCCTCGAACGCCAGCGGGACATGATGAAGGTCAGCGGGTTCACCGTCTCGCCGTCCGAGGTGGAGGGCGTGCTGCGGCGGCATCCGGCGGTGCACGACTGCGCGGTGGTCGGCGTCCCGGACGAGCGGCGCGGCGAGCGCGTCGTGGCGGACGTCGTGGTGCATCCGGCCTACCCCTTCTCGGCGGACGAGCTGCGGCGGCACTGCGAGCGCTACCTGTCGCACTACAAGGTGCCGACCGAGTTCACGCCGCGGACGGAGCTGCCGCGGAACATCCTCGGGAAGCTGGTCCGCCAGCGGGTGCGGGACGAGCGCGCCATGGCGGGGCCGGACGTCGCCCGGCGGGGCTGAGCGGTTGACCGGGTGGCCGTATCCGGTTGCGGCGGTGACCGATAGCGGTCCGTGTTCGTCCAAAGTGTCCACACTGGTCACGAAATGATTCATCGTTCGCCCAGGGACCGCGGGCCGTGCCGCCCGCGCTGGGGAACGGGGAGGATCCGGTGGCCATTCGCGCGCTCATGGGCGGGGGACGAAGAGCCGGGGTGTGGGCGGCGGCGATCGCGGTGGTCCTCGCGGTCGTCCTCGCGTCCGCCGTGGATCGGAGCGGTCCGGCGCGGGCCGCGGCGCTGCCCGCCAACTTCCAGGAGAAGACGGTCTTCTCCGGGCTGACGACGCCGACGAACGTGGAGTTCTCTCCGGACGGGCGGGTCTTCGTCGCGGAGAAGAGCGGCGTCATCAAGATGTTCGACTCGCTCACCGACACGACGCCGACGGTCTACGCCGACCTGCGCGCGCAGACGTTCAACGGCTGGGACCGCGGCCTGCTGGGCATGGCCCTGCACCCGAATTTCCCCGCCGATCCGCGCGTCTACGTCATGTACACCTACAACGGGCAGCTCGGCGGGTCGCATCCGAGGTGGCCGTCCGAGGACGGGACGAACGACCAGTGCCCCGACCCGCCCGGCCCGAACAACTTCGGCTGCGTGGTCGCGGGGCGCATCTCGGTGCTGACGCCGGCCGTGCAGGCGCGGGTCGCGGCGGCCGGGCCGGTCAGCGAGCAGGTGCTGGTCGAGGACTGGTGCCAGCAGTTCTCCAGCCACTCGGTGGGGACGCTGGCGTTCGGCCGGGACGGCATGCTCTACGCGGGCGGCGGCGACGGGGCGAGCTACCAGTACGCCGACTACGGCCAGAAGGACAACGCGTGCGGCGACCCGCCCGGGCCCGCCGGGACGCCGCTGACCGCGCCGTCGGCCGAGGGCGGCGCGCTGCGCGCCCAGGACCTGCGCACTCCGGCCGACCCGGTGACGCTGGACGGGTCGATCATCCGCGTCGACCCCGACACCGGGCAGGCCGCGCCGGGCAACCCGGCCGGCACGGGCGACGCGAACGCGCGGCGGATCATCGCGCACGGCCTCCGCAACCCGTACCGGTTCACCGTGCGGCCCGGGACGAACGAGATCTGGGCCGGGGACGTCGGGTACACGACGTGGGAGGAGATCAACCGCCTGACCGAGCCGTTCACGACCGTGCGGAACTTCGGCTGGCCCTGCTACGAGGGGACGGGCCGCACCCCCGGCTACGACGGTGCGGACCTCGCGATCTGCGAGAAGCTGTACGGGGAGGGCGCCGCGGCGGTGGTGCCGCCGTACCACGCCTACAACCACAGCGCGAAGGTCGTCGCGGGCGAGACGTGCGGCACGGGCAGCTCGTCCACCAGCGGCATGGCGTTCTACGCGGGCACGCTGTACCCGGCGCAGTACCGGGGCGCGCTGTTCTTCGCCGACTACTCACGCGAGTGCGTGTGGGCGATGAAGCCGGGAACGAACGGGCTGCCCGACAAGACGAAGATCGAGACGTTCTCGACGACGGCGGGCGGCATCGTCGAGCTCCAGGCGGGGCCGAACGGCGACCTGTTCGGCGTCGACATCCTCGGCGACCGGATCGTCCGGTTCGTCTACAACGGGGTGAACAACCCGCCGGTCGCGGCGATCAAGCCGGACGTCACCAGCGGCCCGGCGCCGCTGACGGTGCGGTTCGACGGCACCACCTCCAGCGACGCCGACGGCGACGTCCCGCTGACCTACGCCTGGGATCTCGACGGGGACGGCGCCTACGACGACTCCACCGCGGCCGCGCCGTCGTTCACCTACACGCAGCGCGGCACCTACACGGTGGGGCTGCGGGTGACCGACAAGCGCGGCGCGTCCGACACGGCGACCCAGAGGATCACGGCCGGGTCCACGCCGCCGGTCGCGTCCATCACCGCGCCCGGACCGGGCCTGACCTGGACGGTCGGCGACCGGATCGCGTTCTCCGGCACCGCCTCGGACGCCGAGGACGGCGCGCTCGCCGGCGGCGCGCTCAGCTGGCAGACGATCATGCACCACTGCCCGAGCGACTGCCACACGCATACGATCACCGGCCAGAACGGCGCGGGCGGCGAGTTCGTCGCGCCCGACCACGAGTACCCGTCCTGGATCGAGCTGCGGCTCACCGCGACCGACTCCGACGGGCTGACCGACACGAGGAGCGTGGAGCTGCATCCGAAGACGGCGCAGGTCACGCTGGCGTCCGACCCGCCCGGTGTGCCGCTGACGCTGCTGGAGACGGTCAAGGCCGCGCCGTTCACGAGCACGGTCATCGCCGGGTCCACGGTGTCGGTCTCGGCGCCGACGCAGACGCAGGTCGTCGGCGGCAGGGCGTACGAGTTCACCGGCTGGTCGGATGGCGGCGCGTCGGCGCACAACATCACCGTCGGCGCGGACACCACGCTCACCGCGAACTACCGCCTCAAGACCAACCTCGCGCTGAACAGGACGACGAAGACCTCCAGCGTCGAGAAGGCGGGGCTGGAGGGCCCGAAGGCGGTCGACGGCAACACCGCGACCCGCTGGTCGAGCGCCCGGTCGGACCCGCAGTGGATCGAGGTCGACCTGGGGACGGCCCGTCCCGTGGGCTACGTCCTGCTGCGGTGGGAGGCGGCCTACGGCAAGGAGTACAAGGTGCAGACGTCCACGGGCGGCGGCGTGTGGACCACGGTGCACACCCGGACGAACGGGGACGGCGGGATCGACGTCGTCCAGTTCACCCCGCGGAACGCGCGGTGGGTCCGCGTCTACGGGACGAAACGCGCGACCGCCTACGGCTACTCGCTGTGGGAGATGGAGGTCTTCGACAGGTGATTGACTGGGCGGATGCGCACCGAGACCGCCCCGCCGGGGCTCCTCGCCCGGCTCGCCGAGATCGGGCGCGACGCGGCCGGCCCTGACGCGCCGCCGCACCCCGGGCCGGAGACGCTCTACGACCGGCACGGGGTGCTGGTGGTGCGGGTCGGTGACGTGGTGGTGAAGGCGCACCAGCCCGACCGCGAGTACGGGCGCCCGCTGCACGACCGGATCCGGTTGGCGCAGACCCTGCCCCGCGTCCTGCTCGCCCCGCTCGGCCCTCCGCTCGACATCGACGGACGGACGGTCACGGTCTCGCCCTATGGCGAACCCGTGGACCCGCAGGAGGAGCTGCCCTGGGAGGAGGGTGCGCGCCTTCTGGCCGAGCTCCACGCGGCACCGGTCCCGGCGGACGCGCCGTCCTGGGGGCGGCCCACCCGCGTGGCCAAGGTCGTGTCACGCCTTGGGAGCGGACCCGCGGAGGACGTGGTGCGCCGCGCGTTCGCCACCCTGCCGTCCTGGATACGCGGAGAGGGCATCGAGCCTCCCGCGGAGACGGAACACCTCATCCACGGCGACTGGCATCTCGGGCAGATGGTCCGCGGACCCGGAGGACGCTGGCGGCTCATCGACATCGAGGACCTCGGCCGCGGCTCCCCCGCCTGGGACCTCGCCCGCCCCGCCGCCCTCTACTCCGGGGGCGTCCTGCCCCCGGACGAGTGGACGCGCTTCCTCGGCGCGTACCAGCAGGCCGGAGGCCCGGCGGTGCCCACGCAGGGCGACCCTTGGACGGCCCTCGACCTGCCCGCCCGAAGTCTCGCGATCCAGATCGCCGCCACGTGCGTCCTATCAGCGGGGAGGTCGGAACGGTCACTCGACGGAGCGGAGCAGGCGATGGTCGATGCCTGCGCCAGAATCGGCGGCGCGCGGCGCCCGGCATGACGTGGCGCCGAACCTGCCCTACATTTAGCCTCTACCTGGGGATCCATACCGGAAGGATGACAAGGCGATGCACTGCCCTAAGTGTCGTGGCGTGATGCGGACCTACACCCGCAGCGGCGTCCACATCGAGCAATGTGACAGCTGCCGGGGCATCTTCCTCGACTACGGCGAGCTGGAGGCCCTGAGCCAGATGGAGTCCCAGTACCGGGCCGCTCCGCCGCCGGCCGCCGCGCCCGGCTGGGGAGCCCCGGCGCCCGCGGTGCACCACCATCACCACGGCGGGCACCACCGCCCGCACCACGGGGGCGTCTTCCACATGCTGTTCTCGACCTGACCGGTCCCGTTCCCGCCTGAACGGTCCCGCCGGACGACCGGCGGCCCGCCCCCAGGGAGGCGGGCCGCACGGCCGCGCACCGGCGCGAGCCCGCGCCCGAAGCGCTCTACAGGCGCGGGTCCACCGGCTCCGACTCCAGCGCCAGGACGGCGAAGACCGCCTGGTGGACGCGCCACAGCGGCTCGCCCGCCGCGAGCCGGTCGAGCGCCTCCACGCCGAGCGCGTGCTCGCGCATCGCGAGCGAGCGCTTGCGGCCGAGGGACCGGCCGCGCAGCCGGTCGAGGTGCTCCGGCTCGGTGTAGTCCGGGCCGTAGATGATCCGCAGGTACTCCCGGCCGCGGCACTTGACGCCCGGCTGCACCCTGGCGTCGTCCGGGAGCGGGCCGAGCGGCTTGACGACCATCCCCTCGCCGCCGTCCGCGGTCAGCCTCTCCCACCACGCCGTCACGGCGGCCTCGGACTCCGGGGAGGCGAGGTCGGCGGTCGTCCACTCCGTCCGCCGGAGCAGACCGCCGGGGTCGCAATCCGCTAGCCGCGCCGCCACTTCCATATGCCAGTCGTGGTCACGCGCGGTCGCCCATGCGCGTCCCTCGCCCGCGAGGACCTGGAACGGGGCGAGCTGGATCCCCGACAGCCCGTCCACCGGACGGCAGTAGCGCGCGTACGCGTCGCGGAACCGCGCCGCGTTGGACGCCCGCCGCTCGACGCGCTCGCGGAGCCCGCCGAGGTCGAGCCCGCGCTCCGCCGCGCGCCCGAGCGCGCCGGCGGCCATGGGCAGGGCCGCGCGGGCCGCGGCGCCGGTCGCCGCGTACTGCGTCCGGACGAGGTCCATGGCCTTGGCCGACCAGGGCAGCAGCTCGCAGTCGAGGACGAGCCAGCCGGTGTCCAGCTCGTCCCAGAGCCCGGCGGCGCCGATCGCGGCGCGGACCCGGTCGAGCAGCTCCGCGGTCGTGGCCGGGTCGCGGAAGAACGGGCGCCCCGTGCGGGTGACGACCGCCCCGGTCGTGCCGTCCTCCACGCCGAAGCGCGCGGCGGCCACGGCGGCGTCGCGGCAGACGGTCACGACCGCGCGCGAGCCCATGTGCTTCTGCTCGCACACGACCCGGGTGACGGCGCCCCGGTCCCGGTAGGCGGCGAGCGCCTCGGCGGGGTGCTCCAGGTGTCCCGGCAGCGCCGACGTCGCGGCCGGGGCCATGGTCGGCGGCAGGTAGACGAGCCAGCGCGGGTCCGCCGCGAACCGGCTCATCACCTCCAGCGCGGCCAGCGCGTTCTCCTCCCGGACGGTGACGCGGCCCATCAGCCGGGTCTCGACGCCGCCGTTCGCGAGCACGTCCTCGATCTTCAGGACGTCGAGCTCCCGGTGCCCGCCCGCGCCGCCCGCGGCCGCGCCGGGGCTCGCCAGCGGGCGCACCGGCTCGTACCAGACCTTCCGCGCGGGGACGGACGCGAGCTCGCGCTCCGGGTAGCGCAGCGCGGTGAGCCTCCCGCCGAACACCGCGCCGGTGTCCAGGCAGATCGTGTTGTTGATCCACTCCGGCGCGGGGACGGGCGTGTGCCCGTAGACGACCATGGCCTTGCCGCGGTAGTCGCGGGCCCACGGGTACCGGACGGGCAGCCCGTACTCGTCGGTCTCGCCCGTCGTGTCGCCGTACAGCGCGAACGAGCGCACGCGGCCGGACGCGCGGCCGTGGTAGTCCTCCTTCAGCCCGGCGTGCGCCACGACCAGGCGTCCGCCGTCGAGGACGTAGTGGCTGATGAGACCGTCCATGAAGGCGAGCGCGGCGGCGCGGAACCCCTCGTCCTCCGCGCCGAGCTGCTCCAGCGACTCCGCGAGCCCGTGCGTCGTCCGGACCTTGCGGCCCCGCAGCGCGCGGACGAGCTTCGCCTCGTGGTTGCCCGAGACGCACAGCGCGTCGCCCGCCGCCACCATCCCCATGACGAGGCGGAGCACGCCCGGCGAGTCGGGGCCGCGGTCGACCAGGTCCCCGACGAACACGGCCGTGCGCCCGCCGGGATGGGTCGCGCCGACGGCGCGCCCCGCCGCGTCCCGGTCGATCTCGTAGCCGAGGTCGCGGAGGAGGTCCTCCAGCTCGGCGCGGCAGCCGTGCACGTCGCCGACGATGTCGAACGGCCCGGTGAGCTCGCGCCGGTCGTTCCACGCCTTCTCGCGGACGACCGTCGCCGCGTCGATCTCCTCGGTGCCCGTGAGGACGTACGCGCGGCGGAACTCGCGCCCGAGCGAGCGCAGGCCGCGCCGCAGCTCGCGGCGCTGGCGCGGGATCACGTGCGCCCCGAAGTCGCGGTCGGGACGGGTCGCGTTCCGCTCCGCGGCGACGCGCTCCGGCACGTCCAGGACGATCGCGACCGACAGGACGTCGTGCTCCTTGGCGATCCGCAGCAGCGACTGCCGCGCGTGGCTCTGCACGTTGGTCGCGTCCACGACCGTCAGCAGGCCGCGGCGCAGCCGCTTGGCGACGATGTAGTGCAGCAGGTCGAACGCGTCGCCGGTCGCGGACTGGTCGTTCTCGTCGTCGGAGACGATCCCGCGGCAGAAGTCCGACGAGATGACCTGCGTCGGCGCGAAGTGCTTGCGCGCGAAGTGCGACTTGCCCGAACCGGACACGCCGACCAGCACGACGAGCCCCATCTCCGGGACCCTGATCTCGGTCGTCATCGGGTGAACACCCCCATCTGCGTCGGAGCGCCCACCTCGGGGTCCTCGTCTCCGACGGGTACGTACCGGACGCGGTAGCCGTGCTCGGCGGCGACGCCCTCGGCCCACGCGCGGAACTCGGCGCGCGTCCACTCGAAGCGGTGGTCCGGGTGGCGCATCGCGCCCGGCGCGAGGCCGTCGTAGCGGACGTTGTGCTCGGCGTTCGGCGTGGTCACGACGACGACGCGGGGCGCCGCGTCGCCGAAGACCACCCGCGCCACCGCGCCGAGCCGCGGCGGGTCGACGTGCTCGACGACCTCCATCAGGACGGCCGCGTCATAGCCGCGGAACCGCTCGTCGGCGTAGGTCAGCGCGCCCTGGAAGATGTCCACCACGCGGGCGCCCTCCCTGCGCGGCGCCCGCGGGTCGAAGCGGAGCCGCCGCCAGGCCAGGGCGAGGGCGCGGTGCGAGACGTCCGTCCCGGCGATCCCGGTGAAGAAGCCGTCGCGGACGAGCCGCGCCAGCAGCTTCCCCGAGCCGCAGCCGAGGTCGATGACGCGGCGCGCGTCCTCCTCGCGCAGCGCCGCCAGCACGGCCTGGACGCGCCGCTCGGCCAGCGGCACCGCCGCGGGCTCGCTCGCGTCCGCCTCCCCAGCCTGCTCATTCGCGGCCTCGCTCGCAGGCCCATCCATGGGCTCTTCCGTGGAGTCGCTCGCGGGCTCCTCCTCGACCTCGACGGGGTCGAGCGCGTCCTCGGGGGCGCCGTCCGCGTCCGCCAGGCGCCCGAGCGCGGCGCGCACGAGCCCGCGCCGGTTCGCCAGGTAGCGGCGGGTGATGGCGCCCCGGTCCGGATGCGCGGCGAGCCAGCCCTCCCCCGCCCTGATGAGCTTGTCGACCTCGTCCGGCGCGAGCCAGTAGTGCTTGGCGTCGTCCAGGACGGGCAGCAGCACGTAGAGCTGGTTGAGCGCGTCGGACAGGCGCATGGTCCCGGTCAGCGTGAGCGTCACGTACCGCGAGTCCCCCCAGTCCGCGAAGCCGGGGTCCAGCGGGACGGGGACGGCCGAGACCGTCCAGCCGAGCGGCGCGAAGAAGCGCTCGGCCTGCGCGGGCCCGCCCCTGCACGGCAGCGCGGGCAGGACCACCTCCAGCGGGACGGGGGTGCCCGGCAGCTCGGGCCGGGCCTCGCACCGCCCGCGCATGGCGGTGCGGAACACGTTCGCCATCGCGGACGCCAGCAGCGACGACGCCGCGTACGGGCGGTCGTTGACGTACTGGCCGAGCGAGAAGTCGGGCGTGCCCCTGCCGCGCGTGCGGACGAGCTTGACCGGGTCGACGTCCAGCAGCAGCGCGGCCGTGCACCGGCCCTCGTCCGCGTCGGGGTAGAACACGTGGGCCGTGCCGAAGGACTGCTCGAACCGCTGCACCCGGTCGGGATGCTTGTGCAGGAGGAAGCCCAGATCGGTGGCCTGGTCATGGGTCGTCGTGATCGTCAGAAGCACGTCTTGAGTGTGGCGGAACGCCCGGGTGCGTCCCCATCCATTTTCCGTCCCCGCCGCGGATCGGGCCGGGGCGTCAGGTCAGGGGACGGCGGGTCAGGGTACGGTCGGGCCGGACAGGAAGCGCCCGCGGGAGTCGTACGGCCAGCCGTTGATGACGCAGCCCTTGAGCCCGAAGATCTGCTGCTGCATGACCGGCGCGGGGCGCCCCTTGCCGGGGCAGGTCATGTGGCCGTGGCCGAGCCGGTGCCCGACCTCGTGGTTGATCGTCAGCGCGTGGTACAGGTCGGGCTGCCCCTTGTAGTAGGTCGTGAGCAGCAGCCAGCGCTTGAGGTTCACCATGACCTGCTTGCCGGCGCTGCAATTGACCTTGCCCTCGGTGTCCATCCCGTACGCGGCGCAGATCTTGTCGACGGTGCCCGGCGAGGCGAGCTTCACGACGAAGTCGTAGGGGCCGGAGTCCACCCGGCGGAACGACCACCTCCCGCCGGCCGTCCAGCCGCGCCTGTCGGCCAGGATCTTGTCGACGCTGCGCGCGAACGCCGCCGGGTTCTGGCGGAGGCCGCCCTCCACCTCGACCATGTACCGCATGAGCTTGCCGTGCCCGTAGACGCGTCCGGCCGCCGCGGGGCGGACGAACGTCCCGGTGCCCTTCGCCGGGATGTACGGCTGGCGCTTGGGCTTCAGGATGGGCGGGTTGTCGGGTTCGGACTCGGCCCTGCTCTCGCCCGTCTCCTCGACGCCCTTCGGCGCGGACGCCACGGACCCGGACCCCGACGACAGGTGCCACAGCACCGCCGCGCCCACGCCCAGGCCGACCACGAGCACCAGGGCGGTGACCGCCGAGACGATGCCGCGGAGGCGCGTCCGGCGGGCGCCCTCGAACTCGCGGTCGAGGTCGTCGCTGAGCCCCTCGACCGTCCCCGATCCGTGGCGCGGGCGGCGCGGCCCGAGCTCGTCGTAGCCGTTCGGCCCGCCGTACCCGTCGTGGCCGGCCGGCGCGTACCCGGGGGACGGGGCGCGGCCCGGCGGCGGAGGGGCCGGGCGGGCGCCCCTCCGGTGGGAGGTGGCCCGGCGACGGCCCTGGCGCGATCTCGGAGGCGGCTGCATGGCGGTGCACAGCATGCCAGAAAGTCCGGGCGAAGTGATCAATTCGCAACAATGCCCAGGTAGAAGGCATTTCTCTGCATTGTGGACGGCATGGCCGGCGGCTGCGGAGGGTGCCGGAACGACCGCGAAAAGGGTTTGCGGGCCCTTCCCTCCGGACAGCACAATCCGGAACTGACATGAGCAGACACCCCCGCCGGATGACCGCCCAGGAGACCGTGGCCATCCTCGAACGCGGCGACTACCAGGCCCCGTCCGGCCGCACCGTGCAAATCTCCGAGGCCCTCGACCGCGCCGTGCGGGGCACCGTCCTGTACCGCCCGGACGAGCTCGACCGCCTCCTCCGGCGCCTCCCCGCCGCCGAGCCCGCCGAGACGCTGATCGAGGTCACCGGCGAGACGACCCTCGCCGCCGCCCGGCGGCTCCGAGCGCCGGGCACGGTCCCGTTCGCGCTGAACTTCGCGTCGGCGAAGAACCCCGGCGGCGGGTTCCTCAACGGCGCGCACGCGCAGGAGGAGGGGCTGGCCCGCTCGTCCGGCCTGTACGCCTCGCTGCGCGCGGCCGGGGAGTTCTACGACTTCCACCGCGCCCAGCGCGACCTGCTGTACAGCGACCACATGATCTACTCGCCGGACGTGCCGGTGTTCCGCGACGACGCGGGGCGGCTGCTGGAGGAGCCCTACGGGGTCGCGTTCCTGACCTCGCCCGCGCCCAACCGCGGCGCGATCCGCGACCCCGCGGCCGCTGCGCGCGTCCCCGAGGTGCTCCGGGAGCGGGCCCGCAAGGTGCTCGCCGTGGCGCTGGCGAACGGGCACCGCCGGCTCGTCCTCGGCGCCTGGGGCTGCGGCGTCTTCCGCAACGACCCGGACGAGGTCGCCGACGCGTTCGCCCGGCTCCTCCGGCCGGGCGCGGAGTTCGGGAACCGCTTCGAGCGGGTGGTGTTCGCGGTCTGGGACACCGCGGCGGGCGCCCCGAGGCACGCGGCGTTCGAGCGCGCCTTCGCCTGACGCGCCCCCGACTGACCTGCCCTGGCCTGCCCTGCCCGCCTGACGTGCCGTCGCGCCGCGGTCAGTCCCCGTCCCGCGGCGCGACGTAGGACGCGATGCCGCGGACGAGGATGTCCAGGCCGAACTGGAAGCGCTCGTCGCCGGACGGGCTGGTCAGCTCGTCCACCATGCCGACGATGTTGGGGAAGCGGTCCGCGGGCAGGGCCCTGAAGTACGCGGTGATCTCCTCGAAGTGGCCCCGGAAGTACTCCCACGGGTCCTCGCCGGGAGGCGTCCTCGCCGTGTAGATCGTGTCCTCGATGGCGTCGGCGTCGATGAACATGCCGAGGGTGTCGACGGCCAGCCCGGCGATCCGCGGCGGGACGCCGCCCGCCCGCATGAGTTCGAGCTGCACCTCGGCGACGGCGAGCAGGTGGGGCCCGGTCGGGATGCCGCCCATCGACACCTTCGCGATGTCGCGGTGCGCGGTCCAGACCCGGCGGATCTCGGTCGCGAGCTCCTTGAGCTGCTCCTGCCAGCGGGCCGGGTCGGGCTCGGGCAGCCGGATCTCGGCGGCGACGCGGTCCAGCATGAGCTCGCGCAGCTCGTCCTTGCCGGAGACGTGCGCGTAGAGCGAGGCGGGGCCGGTCCCCAGCTCCTGGGCGACGCGGCGCATGGTGACGGCGTCCAGGCCCTCGGTGTCCAGGACGCGGACCGCGGTCTCGACGATCAGGTCCTGGGTGAGCGGCTGCCTGGCGGGGGCGGGCCTGCGCGGCTTGCGCCCGGGGGGCGTCGGCATGTCCGGGCGTACGGCGTCCACGGTCGGCCTCCGAAAACTCGCGATACATCTTGACAGCGGCGGAACGCGATATATCTTCTCTCTTGCGGAGAAGTTTTAGCGGTTACGAACATCGTACTTGACGCGAATGATGTTCGCGGCGTAGAACGGTGTTCGTAACGAACGAACGATGTTCCCCCTGGAGGCACCGATGAGCGAGACCCTGGCCGCACCGCCCGGCACGCACGGCGGCACCGCCTACCGCCTGCGCTACGCCGCCCTGTTCGTGATCCTCGCGGGCGAGGTCATGGACATGCTCGACGCCCTGATCACCAACATCGCCGCGCCCACCATCCGCGCCGACCTGGGCGGCTCGGCCAGCACCATCCAGTGGCTCGCCGCGGGCTACACCCTCGCGATGGCCGTCGGGCTGATCACCGGCGGGCGGCTCGGCGACCTGTACGGCCGCAAACAGATGTTCCTGGTCGGCGCCGCCGGGTTCACGCTCGGGTCGCTGCTGTGCGGCGTCGCGGTCTCACCCGGGATGCTGATCGGCTCCCGGCTGCTCCAGGGCCTGTTCGGCGCGCTGATGCTGCCGCAGGGCCTCGGCATGATCAAGCAGATGTTCCCGCCGAAGGAGATGGGCGCCGCGTTCGGCATGTTCGGCCCGGTCATGGGGCTGTCGTCGGTCGGCGGCCCGGTGCTCGCCGGCTGGCTCACCGACGCCGACCTGTTCGGCACCGGCTGGCGGATGATCTTCTTGATCAACCTGCCGCTCGGCGCCGCCGCCGTCATCGGCGGCCTGCTGGTCCTCCCCTCGGGCCGCTCCGAGCACGCCTCCCGCCTCGACGTCGGAGGCGCGCTCCTCGCCTCCGCGGGCGCCGGGCTGCTCGTCTACCCGCTCGTCCAGGGCCGCGAGCACGACTGGCCCGCCTGGACGTTCCTGATGATGGCCGCCTCCGCGGTCGTGTGGGCCGTCTTCGCCTGGTACGAGTCGCGCAAGCAGCGCGCGGGCGCCGACCCGCTGATCGTCCCGAGCCTGTTCCGCAAGCGCGGCTTCACCGGCGGGCTCGTCGTCGGCCTCGTGTTCTTCTCCGGCATGGCGGGCATCGCGCTGGTCCTGTCGCTGTTCTTCCAGCTCGGCCTCGGCTTCTCCCCGCTCAAGACCGGCCTCTCCCAGATCCCCTGGTCCGCCGGCATCGTCATCGGCTTCGGCCTCGCCCAGGCCGTCCAGCGCTTCGGCCGCGCCGTCATCCACGCCGGCGCCGTCACGATGGCGGCCGGCATCGCCGGGTTCGCCGTCACCCTCCAGGCCGCGGGCATCGACGTCACCCCGTGGCAGCTCGCCCCCGCCCTCGTCGTGACCGGCCTCGGCATGGGCCTGCTCATGGCGCCGTTCTTCGACACCGTCCTCGCGGGCGTCGAGCCCGCGGAGACCGGCTCGGCGGGCGGCACCCTCACCGCCGTCCAGCAGCTCGGCAGCGCGCTCGGCGCCGCGGTCCTCGGCACGGTGTTCTTCGGCCTGCTGGGCGGGCACGTCGCCGCGGCCGCCGACGACGGCACGTCCGCGCTGCGGACCAGGCTCGCGGCCGCGTCCGTCCCCGCCGCGCGGCAGGACGGCATCGCCGCCGCGCTGCGCGACTGCGGCCACGACCGCGCGACCGCCAAGGACGCCGCCGCCGTCCCGGCCTCCTGCGCCCGGCTCCAGGACGAGGTGAAGGCGGCGGTCGCCGCGGCGCCGCAGTCGGCGTCGGCCGTGCAGGCGGCGGTCGCGGACGCGGGCGAGCGGGCCGCGAAGACCGGCTTCGGCGACGCCATGAAGATCACGCTGTGGATCGAGGTCGGGCTGCTCGGCCTGACCTTCCTCGCGACCTTCCTGCTGCCGCGGCACCCCCGCCCGCAGGACGGCGAGGGCAGCGGCGAGGACGACCCCGCCGGTGAGCCCTCCGGTGGGCCCGCCGACGGGACCGCCCCGGCCACCACGTGACGGCGGCCGACGCGGCACGGATCACGGCCGCTCGCGGGGACATCGCCTGATGTCCCCGCGAGCGGCCGTTCCCGTCCGTCCGTCAGAGCTTGTCGAGGACCTCGGACGCGAGCAGCTCCACGTGGTCCAGGTCCTCCATGTCGAGGACCTGGAGGTACAGGCACTCGGCACCCAGCTCCGCGAAGCGGCCGATCTTCTCCAGCACCTCGGCGGGCGTCCCGGCCAGGCCGCCCTTCCGCAGGTCCTCGGCGTTCTGCCCGATGGCGTCGGCGCGGCGCCGCACCTCGGCGTCGTCCCGGCCGCAGCACACCGTCTGCGCGGCGGAATACACCATCGGCCGCGTCCGGCCCGGCTCGTCCCGGCAGGCCGCGCGGACCCGGTCGAACGCCGCCGCCGTGTCCTCGACCGGGTGGAACGGCACGTTGTACTCGTCGGCGTAGCGCGCCGCGAGCCGCGGCGTCCGGTCCTTGCCGAACCCGCCGATGATCACCGGCGGGCCGTCCGGCGAGACGGGCTTCGGCAGCGCGGGCGAGTCCGCCAGCGTGTAGTGCTCGCCGCTGAAGGAGAACCTCTCCCCCTCCGGCGTCCGCCACAGCCCGGTGACGATCTGGAGCTGCTCCTCCAGCCGGTCGAACCGCTCCTTCAGGCCGGGGAACGGGATCCCGTACGCGGTGTGCTCCTCCTCGAACCAGCCCGTCCCGAGCCCGAAGTCGACCCGCCCGCCGCTCATCCGGTCGACCTGGGCGACGGAGATCGCCAGCGGCCCCGGCAGCCGGAACGTCGCGGCCGTGACCAGGGTCCCGAGCCGGATCCGGCTCGTCTCCCGGGCCAGCGCGCCCAGCGTCACCCAGGAGTCGGTCGGCCCCGGGTCGCCCGCGGAACCGAGCATGGTCAGGTAGTGGTCCGAACGGAAGAAGGCGTCGAAGCCGAGGTCCTCGGCGGCCTTGGCGATCCGGAGCTGGGTCTCGTAGGTGGCCCCCAACTGGGGCTCGGTGAAGATTCGCAGACGCATGATCCCCATCCTCGTACGAATCCCGCCCGGACGCGCACCGGGCTCGCCCTCGGTGCGCTCAGTCCTCCCGGCGGCGGGCGCGGCGCAGCCGGGTCGCGGCGAACGCCGTGCCGACCATGCCCGTCGCGAGCCCGAGCACGATCCCCACGTTCGTGTCCGTGACGGGCAGCTCCTCCAGCGCCTTCACGCGGCGGGCCAGGCCGTCCGGCACACCGCCCCCGTGCACGTACGCCACGGGACGGGCGGCGCCGCCGGGCTCCTGCGCCGTCGCCCGCGCGGCCCCGGCCCCC
>NZ_CAACUY010000181.1 GCF_900659615.1 Actinomadura fibrosa
CGCCGCCGCGGCCGCCCGCGCCGCCCGCACGGCGTCCGACGCCCGCGACGCCGCCCGCGCCCACCTCCCCGAGCTGGAAGCACTGGGCATCTGACCGCAATGGTGTGATCCCGGCCCGTGACGTGCTCGGGCGAGTGCCGCATCGCTTCGCGATCCGAGCGGGGAGCGCAGCCTCCCCGCTCGGTCAACGCTCGTGCGGTACTTGCGGTACGTGCGGTACTTGCGGGCTCGGGCGGAGTGAGGCCGGACACGGGCGCGCCGCCTCCTGGGCAGCGGGCCGGGTCCGCTGGTCAGGCACTGATCAGCCAGCGGGCGCCGGAGCGGCGGAGGGTGTAGCGGGCGGCGAGGAGGCCGCCGGGACGGGCGGGCTCGCCCCGCCACTTCAGGTCCTCGAACCGGACGGTGTAGGCGCCCGCGCCGGGGCCGTCCTCGGCGGCCGGGACGGTGACGCCGCGCAGCGCGGCGATGTCCTTCGGCCGCAGCTTCGCGCGGGCCGGGCCGAGACCGGCGCGGCAACCGGCGGGCGCGCCGAACACCGAGCGCTGGTAGGCGGGCGCGAGGTGGGCGCAGACCCTCGCGTCGCCCGCGGCGACGCCGCGCAGGAACCGGTACAGCACCAGGCGCGCCGGAAGGCTCGCCTTCGCGGACGCGGCGCCCGCGCCGCCCGCACCGCCGTCGCCGCGCGAGTCGGCCAGCCGCGAGTCGCCCGGCTCGGGGGTGAGCGGCGGCATGGTGACCTTGTCGTCACCGCCGCAGGCGCCGAGCGCGCCGAAGGCCAGCGCGGACAGCGCCGCCAGGACGGGCAGGGCCGTCCGGCGCCGCCCGGGGACGGGCGCGTCCGCCCGTGCGCGCGGACCGGCCCGCGAGGCTCGATGGGCTGTCCGACAGGACGGGCGAACCTGCACGGGGACCTCCTCGGTACGCGGAGCCGGGCCGATCTTCCCAGGTCGCGGCCGCCGCGTCCACGAAACGGGGAGGGAAGTCACCGGTAGCCGAGGCCGTGCCCCGCGGGCTTTCCTCCGGCGGGGACGGGCAGCTTGCCGGTGGGCCGCACCGTGCCCGCGAGGACCTTCGCCAGGGCGCTGATCGAGACCGCGCCGGACGAGTAGGCGGCGAGCGCTCCGGCGGCGCCCCCGGCCGAGTCCAGGTCGTAGGGGCGGCCGAGCGCGGCGACGACGACGGGCTTCGCGCCGAGCGCGCGGACGCGGGCGGCCGTGGCCGTCCCGGCGTCGAGCGTCGTGAGGACGGTGACGTCGGCGGCGCCGGGAGCGGCCGTCCGGACGCCCTGGCGGCGCAGTTCGGCGGCGAGCCCGGCGGCGTTCGGGCCGGTCACGGCGACCGTCTTGCCCTTGACCGGCAGCACCCCGCGGTCGTTGCGGACGAGCGTGATCGCGTGCTCGGCGACCCGCCGCGCCGTCGCCCGGTGCGCGGGCGTGCCGATCGCCGCGGCGGCCTTCGCCGGGTCCGCGGGCGCCCGCTGGAACAGGCCGCGCCGCTGCTTGAGCGCGAGGATCCGGGTGACGGACTCGTCCAGCCGCCGCTCGCTGATCTTCCCCGAGCGCACGGCCCGCAGCACCGCGTTGTAGGCCTTCGGGAGGCTCGGCGGCATCAGGAGCTGGTCGGCGCCCGCGCTCACCGCCCGCACCGGCACGGCCGCGTCGCCGTACCGGCGCCGCGCGCCCGCCATCTCCAGCGAGTCGGTCACGATGACGCCCTTGTAGCCGAGCGTGCCGCGCAGCAGCCCGGTCAGCACCGTCCGCGACAGCGTGGACGGGTCGCCGGACCGGTCCAGCCGCGGCACCACGATGTGCGCCGTCATGATCATGTCGACGCCGGCCGCGACGGCCGCCTTGAACGGCGGGGCGTCGAGCCTCTCCCAGGTCGCGCGGGAGTGCGTGATCACTGGCAGGCCGGTGTGGCTGTCGGTGGCGGTGTCGCCGTGTCCGGGGAAGTGCTTGGCGGTCGCGGCGACGCCCGCGGCCTGGTACCCGCCGATCGCCCCGGCCACCATCGTCCCGACCTGTGCCGGTTCCGCGCCGAACGACCGCAGCCCGATCACCGGGTTGTGGGGGTTGACGTTGACGTCCGCGACGGGCGCGAAGTCCTGGTTGATGCCGATCGCGCGCAGCTCCGCGCCCGTCACCTGCGCCGCGGCCCGCGCGTCGGCCGGGTCGCGGGTGGCGCCCAGCGCCATGTTGCCGGGGAAGCGGGTCAGGAACGGGGTGCGCGAGACGATGCCCTGCTCCTCGTCCACGCCGAGCAGCAGCGGCACCTTCGACGCCTTCTGGAGCGCGTTCGACTGCGCCGCAGCGCGCGCCGGCGAGCCCAGGTTGCGGGGAAAGTAGATCAGCCCGCCGACGTGGTACCGCCTGATGATCGACAGGGCGTCGGCGCGGTTCGCGAACGTCGGCACGAACAGCTGCCCGACCTTCTCCGCCAGGCTCATTTTCGCCACGTAGCCGGGCACCCAGGCGTCCGGCGCGGCGCTCGCCCCGGGCGACGCGGTCCCCGACCGGCCGGGCGCGCCCGGCGAGGCGGACGGACCGGAACCGCTCTTGCCGGAGCCGCCGCAGCCCGCCAGCGGCACGGCCAGCGCGGCCGCCACCGCGAGCGCGAGCGGACGTGGAGCACGCATCGGACCAGGCCCCCCGACATGGTCGTCGTCGGACGTCGCGACGTTAACGGCTCCCCGCCGCCATGTCGACCCGCCGCACCCACCCGTCCCGATCTCCCCGGCGGCGTGCCGTCAGGAAACCCGACGGATCGGGTGACACGCCGCCGGAGCGTCCTCAGCGCGCCGCGGTGGGCTTCGTGGTGGCGCCGGCCTGCGCCCTCCGCTTCATCTCCTCCGGCGTGAGGGACGGCTTGGTCGCGCCGGGCTTGGGGGCGGGCGAGGAGCCGGGCGTGCCCGAGGCGCCGGATCCGCCCACGCCGCCGGACGCTCCGGCGCTGGGCGTCGCGGCCGGCTTCGGGTCCTTCTCGTCCAGGTGCGCGGCCTTGCCGGTGAAGAGCGGCTCGGTGAACGGCGCGGGCGGGAGGTCGCGGACGACCTTCTCCATGAACGACCGCCACACCGTCGCGGGCAGGTTCTCCCCGGCGACCTTCTCCGGGAAGCCGGGCAGGTTCTGGAGCGGTCCCGGCCCGGTGTTGGCCATCATGACGGCGGCCGAGAGCTGCGGGACGTACCCGACGAACCAGGCGGCATGGTTGTCGTCGGTCGTCCCGGTCTTGCCCGCGGCCTCGCGGCCGGGCAGGGCGGCGGCCTTGCCGGTCCCGCGCGCGACGGTGGCGCGCAGCGCGTACGTCACCTGCGCGGCCTGCTCGCCGCTCAGCACCCGGCGCCCCGGCCGCCGCCAGGGCAGCGGCACGTCGCGGCCCTTGGCGTCCACGATCCGCGTGATCAGATGCGGGGTGACGGCGGTGCCGCCGTTGGCGAACGCCGCGTACCCGGCCGCCTGGTCGGCCGCCGCGACGGTGGGGACGCCGAGCGCGACCCCCGCCTGGCCCTTGAAGGGCTTCAGCGCGGACGCCGGGACGCCGAAGTCCTGCGCCGTCCTCAGCACGTTCGCGACGCCCGCCGCGAAGGCCAGCTTCACGTACCCGGTGTTCACCGACCGCGCGGTCGCGGTGACGAGGTCCACGGTGCCGAGCGAGCCGATCTTCTCGTCGTTGTCGACCTGGTAGCCCGGCGCCGTCATCGGGGTGTCGCTGCCGTCCGGCGCGAACTTGCGCGGCGACTTCGCGCTCACCGTCGAGCGGACGTTCAGCCCGCGGCGCAGCGCGGCGGCCAGCACGTACGGCTTGAAGGTCGACCCGGCCTGCGCCACCGGCTCGAAGACGGAGTCGAACTGGCTGCGCTTCGGGTCGCCCCCGTAGAACGCCCTGACGGCGCCGTCCTCCGGGTCCACGGCGATCAGGGCGCCGCGCACCCGGCGCGGCCACTCGGGCTCGCGCGCCCCCTTCATCGCCTGCTCCGCGTACCCCATCCAGCGCCGGTCGAGCCCGGTGTAGATCTTCAGCCCGCCGTTGACGGCGCTCGCGGCGGGGATGCCGAGCGTTTCGAGCTCGGCCAGCACACGCTGCCGGACGAGGAGGTCCTGCCCGGACACCGCCACGCCGCGCCACTCGTCCTCGGTGCGGGGGAAGCGCTGCCGGTCGGCCTCGGCGCGGTCGAGCCGGCCCATCGCCACCATGCCGTCGAGGACGTACCGCCAGCGGTCCCGCAGCGCGCGGGCCGCGGCGCTCGTCCCCTGCGTCTCGAAGTACGCCGGGCGCTGGATCATCGCGGCGAGCAGGGCGCACTGGGCGGTGTCGAGCTGCCAGACGTCCTTGTCGAAGTAGGCGCGGGCCGCGGCCTGCGCGCCGGACGTCTGGCGGCCGAAGTAGATCGTGTTGAGGTACAGGTCGAGGATCTCGTCCTTCGCGCGGTGCCGGGCGAGCTTGACCGAGACGAAGATCTCCTTGAACTTGCGGGCCGCGGTCCGGTCCCGGGTGAGGCCCTGGAAGTAGTTGCGGGCGAGCTGCTGGGTGATGGTCGAGCCGCCCTGGGTGTCGCCGCCGGACGCGTTGTTCCACAGCGCGCGGAACGTCCCTGTGGGCGAGACGCCGTGGTCGCCGTAGAAGCCGCGGTCCTCGGCGGCGAGCACGGCCCAGCGCAGCCGGTCGGGGATCTGGTCGTGCCGGACGATCTCGCGGTTCGCGCCGAGCCGGAACAGCGGCGTCCGGCCGTCGCCGTAGTAGACGGTGGAGCCCTCGTCGGTGACGCCGGGCTTGGGCTCGGTCGGGATCGGCGTCGTGACGTAGGCGACCGTGATGGCGGCGACGGCGAGCACGACGGTCAGCGCGGCCGCTGTGAGAAGGCTCACCCCGATACGGCGCCGCCGGCTCCAGCGCTTCCGCCGCCGCGAAGCCGAGCCGGAGGTCGAGCCGGGCGACGGACTCGGAGACGAGCCGGAGGTGGATCCGGGCGAAGAGTTGCGGGTCGCGCCAGGGGACGAGCCGGAGGTCGAGCCCGCCGACGGCTTGGCGGGCGGCGTCGCGGGCGGCGCGGTGGCCGGGTCGGACGAGGCAGGGGACGGTTTCCCGGGCGGGCCCGGGTCCGAGGGGGCGGGGGAGTGCGGGTGGCGGGCCTTGTGGGGCAGGCGGGGAAGGCCCGGCCGGAGACGGCGGGCCTTGGGCATGGAGTGCATGCGACCTCGTTCGACGTGGGAGTACCGGGTTTCGGCCGTCGCCGGGATCTGCGCTTTGGTGGGGAGCACGCCGAGCACGCCCGTCCCCTGGGGGCGGGCGGGAAGCCGCTCGGACGGCGCCCGTCGCGTGCCCGCCGGTGGCGGGCCGGAGCGCTCTCGGTCGACGCTGCGGAAGAACGCAGTCGAAGCAGTACGTGCCACGTCCGTGGCCGGTGGTCCCACCGGGCAGGGCCGTCACGGCACCGTCCCGGCGGATCGATTTCCACCGTGGTCACAGCTTAATCACGATGGACCCCGCGACCGCAAGGGTTTGCAGATCTTGTGGGGTCCATCGCGACGAACGGACGGCCCGGTGGCGCGGTCCCCGGTGCCTCGCACCGGGCCCGGGCCCGTCCCGGCTCAGCCGGGCAGGGGATGGCCGAGGCGGCGCAGTGCCAGCCCGGCCGCGCCGACGGCCCCGTCGCCCGCGCTGCGGGGCGCCTCGGCGAACCGGTCGCGCAGCCCGGTGCGGACCGCTTCGGCGACCGGTCCCTCGCGCAGCACCGAGCCGTGCATGACGACCGGCGCGCAGGGATCCGAGAGGGCCGGGCGCACCGCGTCGACGTCGCGGAGCAGCCACTCGGCGGCCTCCTCGGTGATGCGCCGGGCCACCGGATCACCGGCGGCCGCGGCGGCGGCGACCACCGGGCCGAGGCGGCCCAGGGCCGCGGGCGGGCGGCCGTACACCTCCTTGATGATGGCCTGGGCGAGCTGGGGGTTCGGCGGGGGTCCCGGCATCTCGGGGTACCCGAGGGGGCCCGGTTGGCCCCGGGGGTCGGGATGCCCCGGATGCGGGAGCCCGGGACGTCCCGGGGACCCGTTGCCAGGCGGCGGGCTGGGCGGATCGGGGATCAGCACGGCGGTTCCCGTGCGTCCCGCGGTGGGGGAGCCTCCGGAGGACAGCGAGGCCGCCTGGGACAGGGCGGGGGCGCCCGGCGGCGACGGCGCCGGGGCGCCGGCCATGGCCAGCGCCCGGTGGCGCGGCCGCCGCCGTGCCGAGTCGATCTCCGCGACCACGGTGGGACCGAGCAGCGCCCTCGGGACCGAGTCGGTGAGGAGCGTCGGGGAGCCTCGGCCGTCGTAGGCGGCCAGCGCCGCCCGGACGGCCTCCTTGCCGAGCCAGACCGCGGAGCCCTCGTCCCCGACCAGCCAGCCGTAGCCGTCGGCGCGCTGCACGATCGCGCCGTCGCTGATGACCGCCGCCCCGGCGCCGGTGCCGGAGAACACCACGATGCCCTTGGGCTCGCTGGTGCCCGCGGCGAACGCCACGGCGATGTCGGTCACCACGGCGGGCGAGCCGCGCAGCCCGACGGCCTGCCAGGCCCGCCGCGCCGCGGAGACGGCGGCGGGCCGGCCGGCCGAGCCGGCACCGGCGATCCCGAAGACGCCGGTGAGGATGTGGGTGCGATCCAGGTCCCCGAGCGCCTCCCGCAGGGCGGTGGTCAGCGCCCCCGCGGTGTCGCCTCCGGAGTTGGGGTTGGCCCCGGGGCCGGTGCCGGAACCGGCCAGGGCTCCCCCGAGCGTCAGTACGACACAGCGGGTCTTCGTGCCACCCGCGTCAATACCGACCACGTACGGACCGGCCAAATGGGTCAACACATGGCGACCGTAGCCTTTTCTACCGTTGACGTGACATCCTGCAAGTAAGAAAATTCCTTACATGAGGAAACCCATCGGCTCCGAGCCGGGAAGCGCGGGGGAGCCCGGTGCGCCCAGGGACGAGGCGGCGTCCAGAGACAAGGACACTACGCCGCTGAGCACCGTGGTGCGGGTGCGCTCGCTGCTGCCCTCGCTGCCTCCCGCCGAGCGACGCGTCGCTCAACGCGTGATCGACGACCCCGAAGGGGTCGCCAATTCCACCATCACCGAACTCGCCCAGACCTGTGGCACCTCTGAGACCACCGTCATCAGGTTCTGCCGGGCGATCGGGTTTCATGGTTATCCAGAGCTGCGGCTGACCCTCGCCACCGAGGCGGGCCGGGCCCAGAGCGCCACCGGCGGCCGGGTCATCGGCAGCGACATCAGTCCCGACGACTCACTCGAACAGATCGTGGAGAAGGTGACCTTCGCCGACGCGCGCGCCGTGGAGGAGACCGCCGCCCAGCTCGACATCAAGATGCTCGAGCAGGTCGTGGACGCGGTGGTCGCCGCCGATCGCGTGGACGTCTACGGCGTGGGTGCGAGCGCGTTCGTCGCCGCCGACTTCCAGCAGAAGCTGCACCGGATCGGGCAGGTGTGCTCGGCGTGGTCGGACGCCCACATCATGCTCACCAGCGCCGCGGTGCTGAAGAGCGGGGACGTCGCGATCGGCATCTCGCACACCGGCGCGACGGTGGAGACCATCGACGCGCTGGAGGTCGCCAAGAGCGTCGGGGCGAAGACCGTGGCGCTGACCAACTTCCCGAAGTCCCCGATTGCGGAGGTGGCCGACCTGATCCTGACGACCGCGGCGCGGGAGACGACCTTCCGCTCCGGTGCCACCGCCAGCCGGCTGGCGCAGCTCACAGTGGTCGACTGCGTCTTCGTCGGAGTGGCGCAGCGCACCTACGGGCCGACCCGCAAGGCCCTGGAAGCCACATTCGAGGCGGTCCGCGGCCGGACCGTGCGACCCGACCGGAGGCGTCGGTGATCGATTGCGAGCTCCCCACCGAGGGCAGGAATCCCCGGACCCTCGACGTCGACACGCTGCCGACCCTGGAGGTGCTACGCCTGATCAACACTGAGGACGCGACCGTGCCCATGGTCGTCGCGTCCGTCCTGCCCGAGGTCGCCCGGCTGGTCGACCTCGCCGTCGCGTCACTGCGCGCGGGCGGGCGCGTCCACTACTTCGGCGCCGGCACGTCCGGACGGCTCGCGGTGATCGACGCCGCCGAGCTGCCCCCGACGTTCGGCATCTGGGGACGCGTCGTCGCCCACCACGCCGGCGGGCCCGGCGCGCTGTCCCAGGCGATCTCCGACGTCGAGGACGACGTCGAGCTCGGCATCCGGGACGCGCACGACGTCCAGCCCGGCGACATCGCCATCGGCATCGCCGCGAGCGGCCGCACGCCCTACGTGGTGGGCGCGCTGCGCAAGGCGGCCGAGGTGGGCGCGCACACCGCCCTCATCAGCTGCAACCCGCACACCCCGTACGGGGACGAAGTGGAGGTGCACATCGGCCTCGCCACCGGGCCCGAGGTGATCAGCGGCTCGACCCGGATGAAGGCCGGCACGGCGACGAAGCTCGTGCTCAACTCCTTCTCCACCACCCTGATGGTGCGCCTGGGGCGCACCTACTCCAACCTGATGGTCAGCGTGAACGCGCTGAACTCCAAGCTGCGCGCCCGGCTGGTGCGCATCCTCACCGAGGCGACGGGCATGGAGGCCCGCATCTGCGAGAACGCGCTGGCCGAGGCGGGGGGGAACACCCGCGTCGCACTGGTCTCGCTGCTCGGCGAGGTGCCCGCCGCGCGCGCGACGATGGTCCTGGAAGAGACCGACGGCGGCGTCCGGGAGGCGCTGCAGCGGCTGAGATCGGCCTGACCGGGGCCCCCACCGGGCCCGTGCGGGTCCGTGATCATGCGATCGTCCCCGCACCGATTGCATGATCACGGACACTGTCCCGGGCCCGTTCCGGCACGCGCCGAGGCTCCGGCCGGGCCGGGGGCTCAGCCGTCCCGGCGCTCGTGCCGGCGCAGCTCCTGCCGGGCGACCGTGCGCACGTGCACCTCGTCCGGGCCGTCGAAGATCCGCATCGCGCGGACCCAGGCGTACATCGCCGCCAGCGGCGTGTCGTCGGACACGCCCGCCCCGCCGTGCACCTGGATGGCGCGGTCGAGCACCTCGTGCGCGACGCGCGGCACGACCACCTTGATCGCGGCGATCTCGGACCGGGCGCCCTTGGCGCCCTCCCGGTCGATCAGCCAGGCCGTCTTCAGCGTGAGCAGCCGCGCCTGCTCGATCGCCATCCGCGACTCGGCGATCTGCTCCCGGACGACGCCCTGCTTCGCCAGCGGCCCGCCGAACGCGACCCGGTCGAGGGCGCGGCGGCACATCAGCTCCAGCGCCCGTTCGGCCATGCCGAGCGCCCGCATGCAGTGGTGGATGCGGCCGGGCCCGAGCCGCGCCTGGGCGATCATGAAACCGTCGCCCTCCGCGGCGATCAGGTTCGACACCGGCACCCGGACGTCCTCGAAAAGGATCTCCGAGTGCCCGTGCTGGTCCTGGTAGCCGAAGACGGGCAGGTGCCGGACGATCGTGACGCCGGGGGCGTCGCGGGGCACGAGCACCTGCGACTGCTGCCGGTGCGGGGGCCCGTCCGGGTCCGTCTTCCCCATCACGATGAAGATCTTGCAGCGCTCGTCGGCCGCGCCGGTGATGAACCACTTGCGGCCGTTGATCACGTACTCGTCGCCGTCCCGGACGATCGACGTGGTGATGTTGGTCGCGTCGGACGAGGCGACCTCCGGCTCGGTCATCGCGAACGCCGAGCGGATCTCGCCGTCCAGCAGCGGCTCCAGCCACCGCTTCTTCTGCTCGTCGGTGCCGAACATGTGCAGGACTTCCATGTTGCCGGTGTCCGGCGCCGCGCAGTTCACCGCCTCAGGTGCGAGGTCGGGGGAGCGGCCCGTCAGCTCCGCCAGCGTCGCGTACTCCAGGTTCGTCAGGCCCGACACGTCCGGGAGGAACAGGTTCCACAGGCCGCGCCGGCGCGCCTCCGCCTTGAGCTCCTCGACGACCGGCGGCAGCGCGTGCGGGTCGTTCTCCGCCCGCCAGGCCGCGTAGACCGGCTCGGCCGGGTAGACGCGCTCGTCCATGAACTCCTGGAGTCGGTCCCGGTAGTCCCGCGCCTTGGCGCTGAGTTCGAAGTCCATGCGCCGCAGTCTGACAGAACGGGATTCGGGTCAAGGGCCCGGGATCGCCTACCATCGCCCCGTGACGGTCAAAGCAGTGATCACGGACTGGGGCGGCGTCCTGACCTCCCCGCTCAACGACGCGATCGGCGCCTGGCTCGCCGCCGACGGCATCGACGCCGAGCGCTACCGCACGGTCATGCGCACCTGGGTCAAGCAGGCCTACGACGACGGGGGCGGGGTGAACCCCATCCACGGCCTGGAGGACGGCTCGCTCTCCCCGGAGGAGTTCGAGCGGCTCCTCGCCGCCGAGCTGCTCACCGTCGAGGGCGAACCGGTCGCCGCGGCCGGCCTCATCGCCCGGATGTTCGGCCAGTTCTCCCCGGTCGAGCCCATGTACGAGGCGCTCCGCGCGGCCCGCGCCGCCGGGACGAGGACCGCGCTGCTGTCCAACTCGTGGGGCAACGACTACCCCCGCGAGCTGTTCGCCGACCTCTTCGACGCCGTCGTCATTTCCAGCGAGGTCGGGATGCGCAAGCCCGACGAGCGGATCTTCCGGCACGCCGTGGAGCTGCTCGGCCTCACGCCCGCCGAGTGCGTCTTCATCGACGACATCGAGCACAACATCCGCGCCGCCGAGGCCATCGGGATGCACGGCATCCACCACACCGCCGCCGACACCACCATCGCCGAGCTCAGGGGGATGGGACTGCTGCCGTGACGGTCTGGCAGACTGGCTGACCGTCATGCGCGTCTACCTGCCGTCCACGCTTCCCCGCCTCGCCGCCGTCCACGCCGCGCGCGAGGCCGGTCCCGCGCCGCTCGCCGCCTACGCGGTGACGCCGGCGCTCCGCGAGTGGTACGCCGACGGCGACCTGGAGGAGCTGGAGTACGCGGCGATGACCGCCGCCGCCCGCGCCTCCCTGCGCCTGCTCGGTGCCGACCCGGACGCCCCGCGCCGCCGCGTCGTCCTGGCCGCCGAGGTCCCCGACCAGGCGGTCGCGTGGGCGCGCGGCGACGCCTCCCTCGCCGCGGACGACCGCGCCCTGGTCGAGGTGTCCGCGCCCGTCCCCTGGCAGAAGATCGCGTCCGGGCACGTGGACGACGCAGGTGCCGAGGCCGACATCGCCGCCGCCGCTGCCGCGCTGGCCGCCGCCGACGCGGGCGACGACGACGCCCGCTTCACCGTGGACGGTGCCGAGGGCCACGAACTGCTCTGGTACGCGACCCAGGAACTCGCCCACCTCCTCTAGCTTCTCCCCGGGCACCGGCGGGTAGGTCCGGCAGCAGCGACAACGCTGTCGGACCTCGCAGGGAGCGACGAGATGGACGCCGTCACCAACGTCCCCGAACCGGTGAACGAGCAGGTCAAGGGCTACGCCCCGGGCAGTCCCGAGCGGGCCGCGCTGGAGGCCGCGCTCAAGGAGCTCGGCGGTGCGCAGACCGAGCTGACCATGGCGATCGGCGGTGAGCGCCGCCTCGGCGGCGGCACGCCCGTCGACGTCGTCGAGCCGCACCGCCGCTCCCACGTCCTCGGCCGGATGGGCGAGGCCACCGGCGCCGACGTGACCGAGGCGATCGCGGCCGCGCGCCGCGCCGCCCCCGGCTGGCGGGCGATGGCCCCCGACGACCGCGCCGCGATCTTCCTGCGCGCCGCCGAGCTGCTGTCCGGCCCGTGGCGGGCCACGCTCAACGCGGCCACGATCCTCGGCCAGTCCAAGTCGGTGCAGCAGGCGGAGATCGACGCCGCCTGCGAGCTGATCGACTTCTGGCGGTTCAACGTCGGCTACGCCCGGCGGATCCGCGAGCAGCAGCCGGACTCGTCGCCGGGCGTGTGGAACCGGATGGAGTACCGGCCGCTGGAGGGGTTCGTCCTCGCGATCACCCCGTTCAACTTCACCGCCATCGCCGCGAACCTGCCGACCGCCCCCGCCCTCATGGGCAACGTCGTGGTCTGGAAGCCGTCCCCGACGCAGCAGCTCGCCGCCCACCACACCATGCGCCTGCTGGAGGCCGCCGGCCTCCCGCCCGGCGTGATCAACATGGTCACGGGCAACGGGGAGGCGGTCTCCGGCGTCGCGCTGCGGCACCCCGAGCTCGCCGGCATCCACTTCACCGGCTCCACCCGCACCTTCCAGCACCTCTGGCGGACGACCGGCGAGAACATCGCCGCCTACAAGGGCTACCCCCGCATCGTCGGCGAGACCGGCGGCAAGGACTTCGTCGTCGCGCACCCGTCCGCCGACCCCGACGTCCTGAGGACCGTCCTGATCCGCGGGGCCTTCGAGTACCAGGGGCAGAAGTGCTCCGCCGCGTCCCGCGCCTACATCCCGCGCTCGGTCTGGGACGTGATGCGCGACGACTTCTGCGCCGAGGTCGAGGGCCTCACCATGGGCAACGTCGCCGAGGACCTCTCCCTCTTCCTCGGCGCGGTCATCGACGGACGCGCCTTCGCCAAGCACCGCGCGGCCATCGAACGGGCCCGCGGCGTCGACTCGATGCGGGTCCTCACCGGCGGGACGCTCGACGACTCCGAGGGCTGGTTCGTCCGGCCCACCGTCCTGGAGTCGTCCGACCCGACCGACGAGATCTTCACCACGGAGTACTTCGGGCCCATCCTCGGCGTCCACGTCTACGACGACCACGACTACGACACCGTCCTCCACCAGATGGAGGGGATCGCCGACTACGGCCTGACCGGGTCGATCGTCGCGCGGGACCGCGCCGCGATCGCCGCCGCCACCGAGACGCTCCGCTTCGCCGCGGGCAACTTCTACATCAACGACAAGCCCACCGGCGCGGTCGTCGGCCAGCAGCCGTTCGGCGGCGCCCGCGCCAGCGGCACCAACGACAAGGCCGGCTCCGTGTGGAACCTGACCCGCTGGACGAGCGCCCGGTCCATCAAGGAGACGCTCGTGCCGCCGACCGACCACCGCTACCCCCACATGGGTAGCTGACGCCCCCGCCCGCGCGGCGCCCCCACCGACGCGGCGCCCCCGCCCGCGCGGCGCCCGGTTGCGGCGACCGGGCGGAAGGCCCGACGATTAGCTGGCCCCTCCGAGGGGCGGCGGCGCCGGGCCGGCGCCGCCGAGCCTGCCGAGCGTGCATGGGAACGGGATGTCGACGCTGAACCGCCTGGTGCTCTGGAACATCGATCACACCCTGGTCGACGTCGGGCGGATCACCCGCGAGGCCTACGCCGAGGCCTTCCAGCGGACGGTCGGGCGGCCCCTCGTGCGCCTCGCCCCCACCCCCGGCCGCACCGAATCCGAGATCATCTTCGAGACGCTCGCGTTCAACGACGTCGTCCCCACCGACGACCACCTGCCCGCGTTCGTGCGGGCGCTCACCGAGGCGTTCGCGGCCCGCCGCGCCGACCTGCGCGCCCACGGCCGCGTCCTCGCCGGCGCCCGCGAGGCCGTCGACGCGCTCGCCCGCGTGCCCGGCGTCGTCCAGACCGTCCTGACGGGGTCCGTCCAGCCGAACGCGGTGCTGAAGGTGACCGAGCTCGGCCTCGCCGGCCACCTCGACCTCGACGCGGGCGGCTACGAGAACGGCGTCTACAGCAAGGCCGCGCTGCTGGAACTGGCCCGCACCCGCGCGGGCGAGCGGCACGGCGCGCGCTACCCGGAGTCGGCGGCCGTCTACATCGCCGACTCGCCCCGCGACGTCCAGGCCGCCCGCATCGCCCGGTCCCCGATCATCGCGGTCGCCACCGGCAGCGCGACCGAGGCCGAACTCCGCTCCGCCGGAGCGTCCCGCGTCCTCGCCACCCTCGCCGACACCCACGCCGTCATCGACGCCGTCGCCGACTTGACTCGTATTTAACTCACTCCCGGCCCGCGGCACTCGCCTGGCGGCTCGCACCGCGACCGCTCCTGGGCGAACGCCGCATCGCTTCGCGATCTCCGCGGGGAGGCTCGCCTCCGGCGTCGCCTCCCCGCGTCGTTAACGCGTTCGCGCGTCGGTTCGGGCAGACGCAGGGGTCGGCTCCGAAGTTGCGAGGGCTGTGTGACGGGGTCGATATTGGGGACGTTCCGCGCTGAGGGGCGCGGCGGGGAGGGAGTGGAGATGTCCCGTGACCATGAGGTTTCCGAGGGTTCGCTCCTGTGGGAGCCGTCCGCGGAGGTCACCGAGAACGCCCGCGTGACCCGCTTCATGGAGTGGCTCGCCGACCGCGGCGTCCGCACGGGCTCCTACGACCGGCTGTGGGAGTGGTCCGTCACGGAGGTCGACGCCTTCTGGGACGCGATCTGGTCGTACTTCTCCGTCGCCGGCGAGCGGGGCGACGGCCCGGTCCGCGAGGGCGGCCCCACCCCGGTGGACGGTCTGCGCTGGTTCCCCGGCGCGACGCTCAACTACGCCGCGAACGCGCTCCGCCGCGCCGACGACACCCCCGACGACACCGCCGTGATCTTCCGGTCCGAGGCGGGCGGGCACCGCGTCCTCACCTACCGCGAACTGGCCCTGCACGTCGCCGAGGTCCGCGCGGGCCTGGCCGCCCGCGGCGTCGGCAAGGGCGACCGGGTCGCCGCCTACCTGCCCAACATCCCCGAGGCGCTGATCTGCTTCCTGGCGACCGCGTCCCTCGGGGCGATCTGGTCGTCCTGCTCCCCGGACTTCGGGGCCTCCTCCGTGATCGACCGGTTCGCGCAGATCGAGCCGAAGGTCCTCATCGCCGTGGACGGCTACGCCTACAACGGCAAGCGGTTCGACCGGCTCGACACCGTCGCCGAGATCGAGGCGGAACTGCCGACCCTCGCCGCGACCGTCCTGGTCCCCTACCTCGACCCGGCCGCCGCCCCCGACCAGCTCAGGCTCGGCGTGCACTACGCCGACCTCCCCGTCGCCGACGACGCCCTCGCCTTCGAGGACGTCCCGTTCGACCACCCGCTGTGGGTCGTCTACTCCTCGGGCACCACCGGGCTCCCGAAGCCGATCGTCCACGGGCACGGCGGCGTCGTCCTCGAACACCTCAAGGCCCTGTCGTTCCACCAGGACCTCGGCCCCGGCGACGTCTTCTTCTGGTTCACCACCACCGGCTGGATGATGTGGAACTACCTCATCGGCGGCCTGCTGGTCGGCTCCACCGTCGTCATGTACGACGGCGCCCCCCTCGACCTGTGGACGCTCGCCGCCGAGAACGGCGTCACCTACATGGGCGTCGGCGCGCCGTACATCACGGCCTCCGCCAAGGACGGCCGCCGCCCCGGCGAGGAGCACGACCTGTCCGCCCTGCGCGGCATCGGCTCCACCGGATCGCCGCTCCCGCCCGAGGGCTTCGCCTGGGTCTACGACGCGGTCGGCTCCGACCTGCTGCTCGGCTCGTTCTCCGGCGGCACCGACCTGTGCACCGGGTTCGTCGGCCCGTCCCCGCTGCTGCCCCTGCGCGCGGGCGTCATCCAGTGCCGCGGCCTCGGCGCCAAGGTCGAGGCGTACGGCGACGACGGCACCCCGGTCACCGGCGAGGTCGGCGAGCTGGTCATCACCGAGCCGATGCCGTCGATGCCCGTCTCCTTCTGGAACGACGACGACGGCTCCCGCTACCGCGCGTCCTACTTCGAGATGTACCCGGGCGTCTGGCGGCACGGCGACTGGATCAAGATCCTGCCGGACGGCGGCTGCGTCATCTACGGCCGCTCCGACTCCACCCTCAACCGCGGCGGCGTCCGCATGGGGACGTCCGACTTCTACCGGGTGGTGGAGGCGTTCGAGGAGATCGCCGACAGCCTCGTCATCGACACCGGCCGCCTCGGCCAGGAGGGCCGCCTGCTGCTGTACGTCCAGCTCGCGGAGGGTGCCACCCTCGGGGACGAGCTGGTCGGGAACCTGAAGCGCGAGATCCGCTCGGCGCTGTCGCCCCGCCACGTCCCGGACGAGATCATCGCCGTCCCCGGCATCCCGCGGACTCTCTCGGGCAAGAAGCTGGAGGTCCCCGTCCGGAAGATCCTCCAGGGCACCCCCGTCGACAAGGCCGCCAACCGCGACTCCCTGGCCAACCCGGAGGTCCTCACCCACTTCACCCCGTAGGCCCTACTCGTCCCAGGGCGTCCAGCGTTCGGTGGGGATCTCGAAGGAAAGGGGCTCCGGCAACTGGATCGTGTCGCCGAACTTCCAGTTGTGCAGTGGCTGATATACCCCGGAGTGCACGTCGGGTTCGCCGTAGAGCGTGACGCCCGGCGTCCGGGGGTCGCGGTCCACGAGCAGGTAGAACGGGATGCCCGCGCGGGCATAGCCGCTCCACTTCGAGGCCACGGGCCGTACGATTCGCGGGGGCCGGTCGTTGGCGGCGTTCCCTCGCGAGGTGACTTCGACCACCGCCTCGACCTCGTGCGGGAGCAGATGCTTGGCCTTGCGCTCCCAGAGATCCAGAGCGGTCTGCTTCTCCAGGATGTTCAGGCCGGGGATGTACCCGTCCTGAACGGCCACGAGGTTGAGATCGCTCGTGTGCACGGACTCCCACCGGAAGTTCGGATCGACCGTCTCCGCCTTGTACATGGCGCGGTCGATGGCCTTCACGATGAAGTTGTGATCCAGACTCGGACCTGGTGACACGGCGATCTCTCCTCCGACGACCTCGACCCGGGTGCCGTCGTTCGGGAGATCGAGCTGCTCGGCGAGTTCGCCCCGGACCCACAGCGCGTAGGGAGTATCCGGCAGCAGGTGGTAATGGTGGGCAACCGCGACAACGCTCATGACACTGAGCTCCCTGTTGACGACAGAAGGTCACGTCGTACGGGTGAGATACTTCCAGCGTAGCGAGAACGACGGAGGTCAGCGGGTGCGGGACGCGGCGTAGGCGGTGATGTCGGCGCGGCGGTAGAGGCGGCGGGCGCGGCCGCCGCCGAGCTGCTCGACGCGGGCCGGTTCGGGCCAGCCGGCGGGCGGGCGCTTGGCGTAGACGGTGACGCTCGACGGGGCGAGGCCGAGGATGCGTCCCGCTTCGGCGAGGGTGACCAGGTCGTCGGGGCTCGTGTCCGCCTGGCGGTCGCGGTGCGTCTCGTACCAGGCCGTCCACTCGGCCTCGTTCCAGTACAGGGCCTTGCCCGCGCGGTGGGCGGGTTCGGGGTGGCCGTTCGTCGCGCGGTCGGCCCAGAGCTGTTTCAGCAGGTGGCGGCTCAGGCCGTGGCGGGCGGCGAGGTCGTCGCGGGACGCGAGCCCGGACGGGACGGACGAGGCGGACGAGCCGCGCGCGGCGTACCAGCGGTCCCAGGCCTCGGCGTCCCAGGCGAGCTGGGAGCCGACCGTCCCGGCCGGTTCGGGGTGGCCGTTGCGGTCGCGTTCGCGGAACCACTTTTCCAGGGTGCTGCGCCCGAGGCCGCGCGCTTCCATAAGCTCGGCACGGGTATAGACGCGGCGTCCGTCGAGTGTGGTCACCGGGACAGTCTCACGTATGTGAAGGCCTTGGCCGTCCGGTGTCGCGGCGGAGGGCGCGCCACTAGGGTGGTGACCCCGGCCCAAATGTGTCCGATGGGAGGCGGTGGGTCAGATCGCGCCGTATGGTCGCGGGAGCCGGTGAACTTTTCGGGGGTTCGGGGCGTCACATAAGCGGAGCGTCGGTCTGCGTCGAAAACCGGCCGGCGGTCCGATGGTCCGTCGATGCGGAGAGGGACGGTTCCACGCATGGAGGTTGGGGCGCTGCGGTCCGGTGACCCGGAGCGGCTCGGTCCGTACGCCCTCATCGGCAGGGTGGGCGAGGGCGGTCAGGGCACCGTCTTCCTCGCCGCGGACGAGGACGGCCGCCAGGTCGCGATCAAGCTGCTGCACGCCGAGCTGACCTCGGACGACAAGGCGCGCGCCCGGTTCCTGCGGGAGCTGGAGGTCGCGAAGAGGGTCGCGCCGTTCTGCACGGCCCAGGTGCTCGACGCCGACGCCGACGGCGAGCGCCCGTACATCGTCAGCGAGTACGTCCGCGGCCCGTCGCTGAACCAGCAGGTCATGGAGGAGGGGCCGCTCGGCGGCGCCGTCCTCGACCGGCTCGCGGTGGGCACCGCGACGGCGCTCGCCGCGATCCACCAGGCCAAGATCGTCCACCGTGACTTCAAGCCGCACAACGTCCTGATCGGCCCGGACGGCCCGCGCGTGATCGACTTCGGGGTGGCGCGCGCGATCAGCGGGTCCACCACGCTGACCAGCCGGGTGATCGGCACGCCGTCCTACATGGCGCCCGAGCAGATCAAGGGCGAGGAGGTCGGCACCGCCGCGGACGTGTTCTGCTGGGCCGCGACGCTGGCGTTCGCGGCGGGCGGCGAGCCGCCGTTCGGGCAGGACACGATCCCCGCCGTGATCAACCGCATCCTGCACGAGGAGCCCGACCTCAGCGGGCTGGACGACGGGCCGCTGCGCGATCTCGTCGCCGACTGCCTCGACAAGGACCCGGCCCGCCGCCCGCACGCCCGGCAGCTGCTGATGCGGCTGCTCGGCCAGGAGGACGCCGCCGCCCCGGCGGCAGAGAGCGCCCATCCGGCGGGCGACACCGACGAGACCGCGATGCTCGCGGCGGGCAGCGTCCTCGCCGCGGAGATCGGCGACGTGGAGAACACGCCGCGCCGCAGGCCCGCGGCGCCGGTCGCCGCGGGCGCCGCCGCGGGGGC
>NZ_CAACUY010000182.1 GCF_900659615.1 Actinomadura fibrosa
CCGGCGCCGGGTCGCGCCGCGTCCCGCCGTCCCGCCCGGCTCCGCCCGGCTCCTCGACGTCCCCGCCCGGGCGCGCGTTCCGCTCCGCGCCGTAGCCGAGCAGGCGCAGCAGCACCTCACGCGACGGCGGGCGCTCCGCCGGGTCCTCGCGCAGGCAGGGCTTGAGGATCTCGGCGAGCCAGGAGGGCACGTCGACGCGGTAGCGCTCCAGGCGCAGCAGCCGCTCGAACGCGCTGCGCGGCCCGTCCTCGCCGAACGCGCGGGCGCCGAGCGCGGCGAAGCTCATCGTGACGGCCCAGGCGAACACGTCCGCCGGCGGGCCGACCTCGCCGCCCGCGAGCTGCTCGGGCGCCATGAACGCGGGCGTCCCCGAGGTGCCGGGCTCGCCCCGCCCGGACGGCCCGAGCGCGCGGGCGACGCCGAAGTCGACGACGCGGGGGCCGTCGGCGGCGAGCAGCACGTTGCCCGGCGTGAAGTCCCGGTGGACGACGTTCGCCGCGTGCGTGGCGGCGAGCGCCATCATCGTGCCGGCGGCGACCCGCTCCAGCTCGACCCCGCCGAGCGGCCCGCCCTCCTCGACGACGCTCCGCAGCGACGGCGCGTCGACGTACTCGCTGACGATGTAGGGGCGGCCGGCGTCGGTGCCGGCGTCCAGGACCCGCGCGGTGCAGAACCGCGCGACCTGCCGGACGAGGGTGATCTCGGACAGGTCGGCGCGCGCGTCCTCGCCGGGCCGGACGTGCGGCGTCTTCAGCGCCACCTCCGTCCCGGCCGGGCCCGGCCACCGCGCGAGGTAGACGACGCCCTGCCCGCCCTCCCCCACGCGCCCCAGGAGCTCGTAGCCGCCGAGCATGGCCGGATCCTCCGGCCGCAGAGCCTCCACCGCCACCGCGCACCACCTTCCGTCGGACGTCCCGGTGATACGACAGTTCGCGCGGCGGGACGGTTCCGGACCTCACCGGCGCGGGACGCGTCAGCGGATTCCAGTGTGCCCGGCGAGGAGCGCGAGCGCGGCGTCCTCGATCGCCTCCTCCGACAGCAGGACGTGCCGGGCCGCGTCGCCGAGCGGGATGAAGCTGTCCTCGCTCGTGACCCGGGCGGCGCGGCCCCGGAAGCCCCCGTCCGCCAGCGCCGCCAGGACGGCCTCGGACACCCCGCCGGTCCGGCGCGTCTCGTCCGCGACGAGGACGGCGCCGGTCGCGTGCGCCTCGCGGAGCAGGTCGGCGGCGGGCAGCGGGGCGAGCCAGCGCAGGTCGAGGACGCGGCACGCGACGCCGCGCCGCTCCAGCCGGCGGGCCGCGCGCAGGCTCATCCGCAGCCCGTTCGCGAACGTGACGATGGCGAGGTCGCGGCCCGTCCCGTACGTGCGGGCGGAGCCGATCGGCGTCGCGGCGCCCGGGAGCGGGGCCAGCCAGCCGCCGTCGCCCTCCTCGTGCAGGTCGCGGACGTGGTACAGCGCGATCGGCTCCAGCACCACGCAGACCAGGCCGTCGTCCGCGGCGGCGTCCGCGCAGGCGCGCAGCGTCCCGGCGGCGTCGTCCGGGCGGGCGGGCGAGGCGATCACCAGGCCGGGGATGTCGCGCAGCGCCGCGACCGCGTTGTCGTTGTGGAAGTGCCCGCCGAACCCCTCCTGGTAGGCGTAGCCGGCGACGCGCACCACCATCGGGTTGCGGTACCGGCCCGCCGAGAAGAACGGCAGGGTCGCCGCCTCGCCGCGGATCTGGTCGGCGGCGTTGTGGAGGTAGGCGAGGTACTGGATCTCGGGGACGGGCAGCATCCCCGCGAGGCCGAGCCCGAGCGCGAGGCCGAGGATCGACTGCTCGTCGAGGATCGTGTCGAACACCCGCGCCCCGCCCGCGCGTTTCAGCAATCCCCGCGTCACCCCGTAGACGCCGCCCTTGCGCGCGACGTCCTCGCCGAACACCAGCATCCCGGGCCGCTCGTCGAGCAGCTCGCCGAGGGTCCGGTTGAGGGCCTGCGCGACCGTGACCGGCTCGCTCGCGGCAGACGCTTTCGGAGCCTCCGGGCGTCGCCTCCGCGGGACCGGGATGGGCGCCATCACCTCGGCGGCGGACGCCAGCCGTGGCGCCTTGACCACCTCCTCCGCGGCGGCGAGCACGGCGGCGCGCTTGGCCTCGTAGAGCCCGACTATCTCCTCGCCCGTCGCGGCGCCGAGGTCGACCAGCAGGCGCGCCGTGCCGAGCAGCGGGTCGGCGGCCAGGTCCGCGGCGATCTCGGCGGCGCCGCGGTAGGCCGACTCGACGTCGGAGCCCGCGTGCCCCATCAGCCGGACGGTGCGCAGGTGCAGGAAGGCGGGGCGGCGGTGCGCGCGCACCCAGTCCGCCGCCCGGACGGACGCGGCGTAGGCGCCGGCGAGGTCGCAGCCGTCCGCCGCGAAGTACGCGAGGCCCGGCCGGGAGCCGTACGCCGCCTCGATCCAGCCCGGCGGGGTGCGGACGCTGATGCCGAGGCCGTTGTCCTCGCAGACCAGCAGCAGCGGCATCGGCAGGCCCAGGTGGCCGCAGTGCACGGCGGCGTTGACGGCGCCCGCCGCGGTCGAGTGGTTGGCCGAGGCGTCCCCGAACCCGCACACCGCCACGGCGTCGCGCGGCCACGGCGCCCGCGCGCCGAGCCGGGCGGCGCGCTCGATCGCGAAGGCGACACCGAGCGCGCGCGGCAGGTGCGAGGCGATCGTGGACGTCTGCGGGATCACGTGCAGCGGACGGCTGCCGAACACCTTGTGGCGCCCGCCCGCGATCGGCTCGTCCGCGGCGGCGACGAGCCCGAGCAGCACGTCCCGCAGCGGGTCGCGGGGCGGGTCGTCCGGTCCGCCGTCGCGCGCGTACCGGCCGGCGTCCCGCTCCCGCGCCTGCCGCGCCCGTTCGAGGAAGAACGCTCCGGACCGGTAGTGCAGGAGCGCCGGGTCGTCCGGGCGGAGCGCGGCGGCGACCGCGGCGTTGCCCTCGTGGCCCGCCGAGCCGATCGTGTAGTAGCCCTCGCCCCGGGACCGCAGCAGCCGCGCCGCGAGGTCCAGGTGCCGGCTGCCGAGCTGCGCGTCGAACAGCTCCAGGGCCCGCTCGGCGGTGAGAGGGCCGGGCGGCGGGCGCGTCCCGGACGGCGTGAGAGACGCGGCCGCCTTCAGGAAGTGGACGTCGGCGGGTTCGGCCATGCGGGCTCCTGCGCGGGGTGGCGGTCCGCTGTCGAGGATCGGACGGCGCCGCTCCCCCGCCAAGCCCCGCGAGGACGCGAACCCCTGGGGACCTGGCCAAGCGTTCCTTACCCGCACGGGATGGGGGCGGTGCCCGGGGCAGCCTCAGCCGCGCTTGGGCTCCCGGTAAGGAGACCGCGCTCTGTCCGATCTTGGCTTCCGCGCGGTGCCCCGGTCACGCTGGAACCGTGTCCAGCCCCGCTCGCACCCCCGTGCTCACCTCCGTCATCGGCGGCGCCCGCGTCGCGGCGGGCCCGCGCCCGTACCGGTCCACGAACCCGTCCCGCACCGCCGACACGGTCGCGGAGGTCTCGCTCGCCGGGGCCGCCGACCTCGCCGAGGCGTGCCGCGCCGCGCGGGCCGCGCAGGACGCCTGGCGGGACGTGCCGCCGCCCGTCCGCGGGCAGGTCGTCGCCGCGGCCGGGCGCCTCGTCGAGGAGAACAAGGCGGCGCTGGCGCGCGTCGTGACCCGCGAGGTCGGCAAGCCGTACGCGGAGGCGCTCGGCGAGGTCCAGGAGATCGCCGACACGTGCGCCTTCTTCTCCGGCGAGGGGCGGCGGCTGTACGGGCACACCGTCCCGTCCGAGATGCCCGACAAGGAGCTGTTCACCTACCGGGACCCGGTCGGCGTGGTCGCGGTCGTCACGGCGGGGAACTTCCCGGTCGCGGTGCCGTCCTGGTACATCGTCCCGGCGCTGCTGTGCGGCAACGCCGTGGTGTGGAAGCCCGCCGAGTACGCGGCGGCGTGCGCCGACGCGCTCTACGAGCTGCTCGCGCACGCGGGCGTGCCCGGCGGCGTCCTCAACGTCGTGTACGCGGACGGCCCGGAGACGTACCAAGGGCTGGAGCTGGCGCTCGGCGCCGGGCTCGTCGACAAGGTCGGCTTCACCGGCTCCACGGAGGCCGGGTCGCGGATCGGCGAGCTGTGCGGCCGCCACCTGCAGAGCCCCTGCCTGGAGCTCGGCGGCAAGAACCCGATGGTCGTCGCCGCGGACGCCGACCTCCCGCTCGCCGTCGAGGGCGCCCTGTTCGCCGGCTTCGGGACGGCCGGGCAGCGCTGCACCTCGCTCGGGACGGCCATCGTGCACGAGTCGCTGCACGGCGAGTTCCTCCGGCGGCTGGACGAGGCGGTCCGCGCCGCGCCCGTCGGCGACCCGTTCCAGGACGTCCTGTACGGGCCGCTGATCGGCGAGCGGTTCGCGGACGGCTTCGAGAAGGTCCTCGGCTGGATCGGGCCCGGCCACACCGTCCACGGGTCGCCCGCGACGGGGCGGATCACCGCGGCCGCGCCGCGCGCCGGGTTCGTCGGCGACCCGGAGGCCGGGCTGTTCTACCACCCGGTGATCGTGGACGGCGTCGGGCCCGGCGACGAGCTCTTCCAGCGCGAGGCGTTCGGGCCCGTCATCGGCGTGGCCCCCTACCGCACGCTGGACGAGGCGATCGAGCTCGCCAACGCGCCCGGCTACGGGCTGTCGGCGTCGGTGTACACCCGCGACCCGGCGACGGTGTTCCGGTTCCGGCGGCGGATCTCGGCGGGGATGGTCAGCGTGAACAACTCCACGTCGGGCGCCGAGGCGCACCTGCCGTTCGGCGGGAACGGCCGCTCGGGGAACGGCAGCCGCCAGTCCGGCGTGTGGGTGCTCGACCAGTTCACCCGCTGGCAGTCGATGAACTGGGACCACTCGGGACGGTTGCAGAAGGCGCAGATGGACGTCCGCACCGTCGAACCCGACCTCGGCTTCCGGCTGTAGGGCCGCGATGGACTCGGCCGAGGTCGTCGTCATCGGCGGCGGGGTGATGGGGACCAGCATCGCGTTCCACCTGGCCGAGGCCGGGGTCCGCGGCGTCGTGCTGGTCGAACGGGACGAGCTGGGCTCCGGATCGACGTGCAAGGCGGCGGGCGGCGTCCGGGCGCAGTTCTCCGACGAGGTGAACGTCCGGCTCGGCGCGCGCAGCCTGGAGGCGTTCGCGCGGTTCGGGACGCGGCCGGGCCGGGAGATCGACCTGCACCGCGTCGGCTACCTGTTCCTGCTGTCCCGCCCGGAGGACGTCGCGGCGTTCGAGGCGTCCGTGGCGCTCCAGAACCGGCTCGGCGTGCCCAGCCGCATGGTCTCGGTCGCGGAGGCGTGCCGGCTGTCGCCGCTGATCGTCCCGGACGGGCTGCTGGCGGCCGCGTTCTCCCCCGACGACGGGCACTGCACGCCCGAGTCCGTCGTCGCCGGGTACGCGGCGGGCGCCCGCCGCCACGGCGCCGCGGTCCGCACGCGCACCGAGGTCCTCGGCATCGACGTGGACGGCGGCGAGGTCACGGGCGTCCGGACGTCCCGCGGCCGGATCGCGGCCCGCGCGGTCGTGTGCGCCGCCGGGGCCTGGTCGGCCGCGGTGGGCGCGATGGCGGGGGTGGACCTCCCGGTCGAGCCGCTGCGGCGGCAGATCGCCTTCACCGAGCCGATGCCGGACCTGCCCCGCCCCGTGCCGATGACGATCGACTTCACGACGTCCTTCTACTTCCACGGCGAGGGCGCGGGGCTGCTGCTCGGCATGTCGGACCCGGACGAGCGGCCCGGTTTCGCGCTGGACGTCACCGACGCGTGGCTGCCCCGGCTGACGGAGGCGATCGGGGCCCGCGCCCCGCGGCTCCTCGACGCCGGCCTGACCGGCGCCTGGGCGGGGCTGTACGAGGTCACGCCCGACCACAACGCGCTCATCGGCGAGGCCCCGCACGTGAGCCGCTTCCTGTACGCGACGGGCTTCTCCGGCCACGGCTTCCTCCAGGGACCCGCCGTCGGCGAGGTCGTCCGGGACCTGTACCTCGGCCGGGACCCGGTCGTGGACGTGACCCCGCTGGACGCCGCCCGGCTGGCCGGGGACCGCCTCCGCCCGGAGATCAACCGTGTCTGACGTTCTCGCGCTGATGGACGAGTGGGGCCCCGAGCGGGTCGTGTGCGTCTCCGACTCCCGCACCGGGATGAAGGGCGTCCTCGTCATCGACAACACCGCCCGCGGGATGGGCAAGGGCGGCATGCGGATGAGCCCGACCGTCACCGTCACCGAGGTCGCGCGGCTGGCGCGGGTGATGACCTACAAGTGGGCGGGCGTCGACCTGTTCTTCGGCGGCGCCAAGGCCGGGATCGCGGCGGACCCGCGCTCCCCGGACCGCGAGGCGGTCCTGCGGGCGTTCGTGCGGGCGCTGTCGCAGGAGATCCCCCGCCGGTACGTGGCGGGCCTCGACATGGGGCTGACCGAGCGGGACGCGGCGATCGTCCAGGACGAGCTGGACGACCGGGGCGCGGCGGTCGGGACGCCGCACGCGCTCGGCGGGATGCCCTACGACGCGCTCGGCGTCACCGGCCACGGGGTCGCGGAGGCCGCCGACGCCGCGGCGGGCGAGGCCGGGCTGACGCTGTCCGGGGCCCGCGTCGCGCTCCAGGGGTTCGGGGCCGTCGGGCACGCCGCCGCGCGCCGCCTCGCCGAGCTCGGCGCGACAATCGTGGCGGTCTCCACCGCGCACGGCGCGCTCCACGACCCCGACGGCCTGGACGTCGCCCGGCTGCTGGCGCTCCGCGACGAGGCGGGCGACGCGCTGGTGAAGGAGTACCGCGGCGGCCGAACGCTGGACCTCGGCGCGGAGCTGCTCGTCCCCGCCGAGATCCTCGTGCCCGCCGCGCTCCAGGACGTCATCGGCGCGGACGCCGCGTCCCGCGTGCGCGCGCGGATCGTGGTCGAGGGCGCGAACCTGCCGACGGATCCCGCCGCGCGACGCGTCCTCGCGGCGCGGGGCGTCACGGTGGTGCCGGACCTCGTCGCGAACGCGGGCGGCGTGGTCGCGGCGGGCTTCGCGATGGACGCCCGCCACTCGCCGTTCCGTCCCGATCCGGGCGCCGTCTTCGCCGCCGTCTCCGCGAAGGTGCGGGAGAACACGGTGCGGGTCCTCGCCGCGGCCCGCGACCAGGGGACGACCACCCACGAGGCAGCCGTCGCGCTGGCGCAGGAGCGGGTCCGCGCCGCGATGGAGCTGAAGGGCCGCCTGCCGCGCTGACCCGCTCAGCGGCCGGTCGCGCCGTTCACCTCCGCCTCCACGCCGCGGGCGGCCTCGGCCAGGCCGCGCATGGCGTCCTTGACGAGCGGGTTCGTGTTGCTCACGCGGCGGAGCACGATCACGTGCCGGCGCGGGGTGCGGCGGCTGAGCCGCAGCGTCCGCAGGCCGGGTCCGGGCACGCAGCCGAGCGCCGGGACGAGCGCGATCCCGAGGCCCGAGGCGACCAGCCCGCACACCACCGCGTAGTCGTTGCTGCGGAACGCGATGTTCGGCGTGAACCCGGCGGTGCCGCACAGCCGCAGCAGCGCCTGCGCGCCCGAGCTCTCCGGGCGGCTCGCGATCCACGTCTCGGACCGCAGGTCCCGCAGCCGGACGGTCCGCCCGCCCGCCAGCGGATGGCCGACGGGCACGCAGAGCACCAGGTTCTCGTCCATCACCGGCGTCTCGACGAGCTGGTCCGGCCAGCTCCGCGGGAACAGGTCGTAGCGGTAGGCGAGCTGGAGGTCGAGGTCGCCGTCGAGCAGCTCGGGCAGCAGCTCGTCCGGCTCGCCCTCCGACAGCGTGATCTCGATGCCGGGCCGGATCCGGGACAGCTCCGCCAGCACCCGCGGCAGGATGCGGGCGCTCGCGGTCGGGAAGCTGCCGAGCTGGAGCGCGCCGCGCTCCCCGCTCGCCACCGTCCGCAGCTCCCGCTCCAGCGTCGCGAGCGCCGACAGCACGTCGTTGCCCTTGCTGACCAGCAGGAACGCCGCGCTCGTCGGGCGGACGCTGCGGGCCCGGCGCTCGAACAGCACCAGGCCGCAGGCGCGCTCCAGCGCCGCGACCTGCTGCGACACCGCCGACGCGGTGTAGCCGAGGTTGCGCGCGGCGTCCGCGAACGACCCCGTGCGCACGACCTCGCGCACCGTCTGGATGTGCAGGGGACTGATCATCACGCCTCCCTCGTCCCCCGACCCGTCCGCGGATCCCGCGTTCACCCCTCCCCGACATGACAGCCCGGACCGTCCCGGTTTGTCGATACACAACGCACCGCCCACCCGAGCACCCGCCCACCACGACCGCGCCGCTGACGGCGCTGCCCGCCGAGCGGATCCTCGCCTTGCAGGAGTGCCTGGACGCCGTGAGCGCGCACGTGTGCCGGTGGGACGTGTGCGCGGCGGCCTATCTCATCGGTGGCGGCTGCACGGCGTTGCTGAGCCCCGGGGCGTCCGTGCCGGGGGCGGCTCACGGCTCGCCCGGCACCGCGGTGCGGTCACGCGGCGGGGGCGCCGCCGACGAAGGTCCGTTCCTGCGGGGACGCCACGAGCTCGACCATGACGCCCTCACGGAGCTCCTCGCCGAGGACGCGGGTGATCGCGTCGGTCAGGGCGGCGCCGAGCCGGGCGCTGATCTGGGCGGCGTCGGGGCGGTCGAAGAGGCCGGCGCGGACGCCCAGCACCACCGAGACGCTGGTGTCCACGGCCTTGCCTCCCAGCGCGACGCGCCCCTCGGGGACTCCGTCCAGGCGGATGCTCACGAGGTCGCGGGCCCAGTCGCCGTAGACGCCGACGATCGCGTCGGTCAGCGCGGCGATGAGCTCGGACTCCTTGCCGAGCAGCCTGTTCTCTGGCAGGTGGGCGGTCAGGTGCGGCATGATTCTCCCCATTCCCTTTGGAAACAAAGGCTTTGACCTCAAAGGTAATTGGACGGGGGTGTCGGTGTCCAGCGAATCGGGCGGTCCGGCCGTGGACGAGGCCGTGCGCACCTTGCTCCTGCTCATGCCGCGGCTCGTCGGCCGCGCCAAGCGCCTGCCGATCCCGCAGGCGCTCCAGGGGTTCGACCTGGCTCCGCGGCACCTCGCGCTGCTGGCCCACCTGGAGTACGGCGGCCCCGCCAGCGTCAACGAGCTCGCCGACCGGCTGGAGGTGGCCCCGACGACGGTCAGCCTCATGGTGAGCGAGCTCTCGCGGCGGGGCGTGCTGGAGCGGACCGCCGACTCCGCCGATCGCCGGCGCCGCATCGTCGCCATCGCTCCCGCCTACACCGCACCGATCAGCGACTGGCTCTCCGGCAACGCTTCGGCGTGGGAGCGCGTCATGCGCGACCTCGAACCCGCCGACCGCGCGACGGTCATCGCCGCGCTGCGCGCCTACGAGGCCGCACTGGCACAGGGAGGCGACGAGCCCCGAAACGCGTCCTGAGTCAGGTCGGCCTTTTCCCGGGGCGCCCCGAGCCCTTCGACCAGCACATCCAGCCGGTGGCGTAGCGAGCGACTAGAATTGTCGTATGACTGCCGGGTCGGCCATGGGCCGTGCACAGGACGGATTCCCGGCCGACGCTTGATCACCGTGCGGGCCCGAGGCCCGCCCCCTCGTCACGAGAAGTGCCCGGAAAGCCACTCGTGACGAGAGGAGGTGGAATACATGAACTGGCAGGAATTCATCGCCCGCCATCAGGTCGGCGACGTCATCGAAGGCGTGGTGACCAGGCAGGTGCCGTTCGGATGCTTCGTGGAGTCGGAGGGCTTCACCGGCCTCGCGCCCCGGCAGGCCTGGCCCGTCGGCAGCCGTGTCTCGGTCGAGATCCTCGCGATCGACCCTGAGAAGCAGCGGTTCAGCCTGGCCGCCGCCTGACGCGGTAACGCTGATCCGGGAGAGGAATCGGACTCTTCCGGATCAGCGTCCCCCGCTTACTCTCACCAGCGGGTGATCGGTACCGGTACGCGGCGTTCGATGGCGGCCGCGATCTCCTCGCCCGAGCGGTCCAGCCATTTGTCCCGGACGGCGAACGGGCCGCCGTAGTACTTGAGGGCCCGAAGCGCATGGCGCCGCGACCGCCCGCTCAGCCGGCGGATGTCGGCGACCGGGTCACGCACGGTGAGGGCGAGCACGCGCGTGGTCCGCGTCGGGCGGAACGGCGTCCGCAACGTCTTGATGCGGATACCGGTCACCTGGTCCCAGGTCACCGAGTGGTCGATGCCTCTCGCGGCGATGCCGGCGGCGTCCAGGGTGATGACCGGTCGGCGCGAGAAGGCCAGGCACAGATGCCGGACGTGGTAGGAGGCCTGGATCAGCAGGACGAGTTCCAGCAGGCACAGCAACCCGACGATGACTCCCGCCAGGGTGGCCACCACAGCGTCGGGATAGTGGGCGGACAGCAGCGCCACCACGGCGGCGACCACGACTGCGCAGGACGTGAACGCGCGTGCCGTCGCCCGCAGGACTTTCGGGCGGTCGATCCTCACCTCCGTCACAGGGTCCGGCTGCGGAGCGGGGCGGACGACGGGTCCCGCGCCGGCATCGCCGGGCACGGCACCGGTGTCCGCCGGATCCGCGGCGGCGGGACGGTTGGCGTACTCGACGCGCGTCAGCGACATGTGCCAGAGGCGTGCGCGCAGGCGGTGGCACAGCAGCGCCACCAGCGTGAGCCCGCTCACCAGGACGGCCGCCATGCAGGCGAGGACGAACACGACGGCCGGTCCGCTGCTCGGCAGCGTCTCCATCACGGCGGACGCCGCCAGGGGCGCGGCGGCGAGGACGAGCGCCGAGATGATGATTCCGCGACGGTGGCCGGGCAGTCCGCGGCGCAGTTCCGCCCGCACGTAGCGGACGGCGCACGCCGCCACCTCCGGGTCGGGGTAGGCCATGCCCCGGCGGGCCGCCCAGTGGACCGCCCCCCGCGTGTCCTCGTCCAGCCCGAACCACTCGGCCGCCGCCGCTTCGTACTCCCGCATCGCACCACCGTCTGCCCTCGACCCATCGGACGGTGAGCGAGGCTAGAGAGGGGCGCTGCGCGATCCGGTGCCCGGGATCGCGCACGGGACGGCCCGCGCGGGAACGCGGGAGCCGTCCCGGTCAGCGCTCGCGCGGCGGAGGGGTGTCCTTGATCTTCGTCGCCCAGGCGAGGAACCGGGAGATCTGCGGCAGCGACGGGAGGTCCTGCCGCCGGTCGGGCCGCCGGCCGTCACCGGTGACCGGGGTCAGCCGCGCCTCGCGGTTGAAGTCCAGGCGCAGCCGCAGCCAGCGGCGGCTGCGCGGGTCGGCGCGCTCGGCGATCCGCTGCTCCAGGTTCTGCTCGATCGCGTAGCCGATGGCCCGGTTGACCCGGGTGGTGTCGGTGACCCCGTGCCGGAACTGCGCCTCGGCGTCGGCCGGCCCGGGCACCGGGCGGCGTGCCCGGTCGGGGTGCAGCACGGCCTCGCGGAGCGCGCGGGCATCGGCCATGTCAGCGCGGTGGTAGAAGAAGTCGGCCTTCGCCTCGCGCATCCGCCGTCGGACGGCGTCGTCGAAGAAGTGGCCGGTCACCACGATGACCGTGAGCCGTCCCGGGGGCCTGAGCCGCCGCAGGTGCTCGACGACGGCCACGCCCGGGAACTGGTCGCCCGAGCGGCGGTGGTCGGCGGCGTCGACGATCGCCACGTCGGTCCCGGCCCAGACGTCCTCGGCCGCGAGCGCGCCGTCGTGGTCGAGCGACGCGGTCACCCGGACGCCCGGGACCGCTTCGAGCAGGTGGGTCATCCCGTACCGGTTGATGTCGTCGTCGTCCACCACGGCGACCCCGACCGGCCCCGGGGCGAAACCGCTGAACGCCACGGCCTCTCCCGCGATCGGCACCACGTTGATCAACGTCCACTATGGCCGATCGGGCCGTCCCCTCGGAAGCGATTCCGTCCCGCCGCCGGTTGCGGTGCCCCGGTCCTCGTCAGCTCGATCCGATGGCCGCCAGCGACGCGCGCGCCTGCCGGAGCCTTCGCTCGATCTCGGCCCCGACCTTGGGCGGCAGGTCCGGGCCGAGCGCCCGGTAGCGGTCACCGAGCTGCCCGGCGGCCTCCTCGGTCAGCTCCACCACCAGCCGCCGGCCGCGCTGGAAACCGTCCCGCACCGCCGTGTCGTACATGCGCTGGACCTGCGCCCAGAGCTCCTCCGACTCCGCGTTCATGGCGTCCCGCAGCCCCTGCACCGCGAGGACCGGAGCCAGCGGCCAGGCGAGCCCTACGAGGACGTCCGACAGCGAGAACGGGACGGGCATCAGCGCGGCCCCGGCCATCGCCGCCCCCGCGAAGCCCGCCGTGAACAGGAGCAGGCGTGGCCAGGGCAGGTCCCTGGCGTGCACGTACACCAGCGGGACCGCCCACTGGAGGAAGAACATGAACGGCAGGCGCCCGCTGTCGGGCCGCTCGGCCGCCGTGGTCGCCACCGACTGGAGCAGGGCGAGTGCCAGGCCGATCGCGAGGACGCGTCCGGCCAGCTCCGCGGGCGGGCGGTGCGTCTGCCGGTGCGTCCAGCGGGCCGCGGCGAGCGCCGCCGCGGCGATCGGCGCGGTCACCCACGGCGGCACCGCGTCCCACTGCGGGAGCGACTGGATCAGCACCAGCGCGGCGGCGGCCACGAACGCGAACGGCCCGGCGTGCAGCGGACGGATCCGGGGCCGCGCGTCGGCGGGGACGACGATCGGGCGCCCGTCCACGAGGAGCGTCTGCTCCTCGCCCGCGGGGCCGGGGCGCGGCACCTCGACCGGCACGGTCCCGCGCGGCGCCAGGGCGTCGAGGCGGCGTTCGAGGTGCTCCGTCTGCGCCGGGGACAGCAGGAGCGTTCCCGCCCCCGGGGCCACCCGCACCTCCACATCGGAGGACAGGTCTGCGCTGCGCCCGTTGTAGAGGCTCTGCCAGCGCAGCAGCGCGACGCCCAGATAGGTGGCCTGGCGCCCGCACGCCTCCGCGAGCCTCGCCTTCCAGCCGCCGAACGGGGACGGCGGCGGCGACTCCTCGTAAGCCGCGACGAGCGGCGCGGTGCGGACCAGCAGGTCCACGACCGAGTCCGCGCCCATCGCCACGCTGTTCTGCCCCGACAGCTCCGCCCGGCTGACGGCCGCCTCCAGGTGGTCCTGGACGGTCCGCGCCTCCACCTGCCAGCGGCGCCGTAGGTACGCCCCCGACAACGTCCCGGCGCCCCAGGCGACCAGCGGCCACAGGTACGGCAGCGGCGTCACCCCGGCACCCGCGACTCCCGACGCCACGGCACCGGCGGAACCCACCAGCACGGGCAGCGGCAGCGCGCGCCACGCGTACGCCATCGCCATCTCCATCAGGACGGGGCTGGCGACGATCACGGCCAGGTCCGCCGACCCGTGCAGGACGAGCGTCCAGGCCACCACGTCCATGAGGTCCAGCCCCAAGCGCAGCGGGAACAGCGACCGGCCGCGGCGGCGCAGCACGGTCGCGAACGCGAGGTCGAACACGGCGCACGCGACCGCGGCGACCGCCACCGCACGGCCGTGGGCGAGGCCGAGCTGCAGGGCCGTGACGGCCTCGATCAGCCGGGTGCTCAGCCGGTAGCCGAGGAACACCCGATGCCCGAAATGCTCCGTCGAGCGCGGTAGCAGCCGTTCGAGCCGGTCGTCGTCGATGACGATGCCCACGCCGGTCCCGAGCCCGCTTCCGCGACCCGTCCGGTCGTCGGAGCCGGGCACGTCCGTGCCGTCCGGTCCCGCGTGTCCCCGCGCCATCGTGCTCACTCCCCGGCGGCCGCGCGATCCGTCCGCCGCGATCGCGCAGGAGGTCTCCTTACGCTGCGGTCCGGGCGGCTTGGTCTCGATGCTCCCGAAGGACAGCATCCGCTGGACGGTCTTGAACATACGGAAGACCCCCGCATTTCACGGGGGAATGCCCGCTCCTCTCACAACCAGCGGTGGGCGATCCTTCAGCACAGAACTTAAGCAGATTTTTCTGGGAGTCGCTTTGGACACCGATGCCATTATCTCCGGCGTGTTCCTGACCGTTCTCGCCGGGAGCGCCGGCGCCGCCCTGTTCGCCCGCTGGAAGCGCGGCACTCCCTTGGGACTCGGCGTCCGGAACGGGTGCGTCCGCGAGATCGCCACCGGCGCGCTCATCGGAACAGCGGGGATGGGCGCCACGGTCACGGCGGTACTGCTCTGCACCGACTCCCACGTCCAAGACGTACGGCTGGACATGAAGCGTCTCGGAGTCGGCCTCGCGGTGCTGGCGGTGGCCGCCGTCGGCGAGGAGCTGGTCTACCGGGCGCTGATGCTCAACGGGCTCGCCACGCTCACCCGGCGCCCGTGGGCCGCGCTGGCCGTCTCCGCCGCGGTCTTCGGCGTGGTGCACCTGACCGACAGCAGCCATGCCACCGCCATCTCCGTGCTGAGCAACACCATGGGCGGCGTGATGTACGGCGTGGCGTTCCTGCGGACGGGACGGATCTGGATGCCCGTCGGGATCCATTTCGCCTGGAACTTCGTCCAAGGCACCATCATGGGCTTCGCCGTCAGTGACAACACGGATTACAGCGGCGGGCTCGTCCATCCGGTCGTCGAGGGCACGACATGGCTGACCGGGGGCGGTTACGGTCCCGAGGGAAGCGTGTTCTCACTGGTCGCCAGGGCCGCCATCATCGCCGCGGTCCTCGCACTGCCCGCACGCGGCGACAGGATCCCGGAGACATCACCCGACGTAGCAGTGGATTAGCAGCAGGAGAACCCATGTCCGAGTCCGCCGTCCGAGACTGCCGCCGGGCACTTGAGGCCGCCGACGCCGATACCGCCGCGTTGCGCGCCGAAGCGCTCCGCCTCGAACGGATCCTGACCGATCCGGCGCATTGAAGCGCCGCCGAGGTCGCCGCCGCGCGCCTGCGGACGATCACCCGCCTGCTGGACGACCTCGACGGCGCCCGCGAGGAGTTCACGCTCCTCTCCGGCTTGCTCGACCTGGCGGACGGCCCCCTCGCCGCCGACTGCCGGGCGGGGCTGCGGGCCCTCACCGAACACGTCACCGACCTGCGCCGCCGACGCCCCGGTGACCTGGACGAACGAGAGGCCATCATCGTCATCAGGACACCGGCCTACGAGGGCACACGGTTAGCGGACGCCTACGAGGGTTCGCGGTGGGCGGAGCACCTTTACTCGCAATATGTGAGCCGAGCCGAGCGTGAAGGGCGGCCGGTCCAGACCTTCAGCAAGGACGCTCACGTGGATCCCTACGGGTTCGCGGCCACCACGCGGATCGGCGGCGTCGGCGCGTTCGGGTGGTTGCAGCCTGAACAGGGCACCCATCGCGCGGAGGGACGCCGCATCCTGGAAGCGCAGGTCGAAGTGCTCGCCGTCGCGGTGTCCTACGACGAGATCCCCCTCGACGACCGCGAGATAGAAGCCAACGAGACCCCGGAGTGGAGCAGTTGCGGTGGGCCCCTGGGATATGACTGCCGGAGCGTCCTGTTGACTCACGTGCCCACGGGGATCACCGCCCTCTGCATGAAGCAGGGAAGCACCAAAGCGAATCGGGAAGGTGCCCGCACCCTGCTGCGAGCACGCCTGCTGGAGCACCGCAGGAACGCCTCCGACCAGCCGCGCTAGCAGGTCGCGCAACTTTTGGTTGCGCATTCGGCGCTCACGCCGCACCGTGGATGTGCAACCAAAGGTTGCATGTCGACGAGGCGGAGATCGACGTCCGGCCCGGCGGCGCGGGGCGGCTGGTCTGGACGGAGCGGGCGACCAACGGCACGGGCGCGACCGCCGACATCGTCGTGGAGAGGGTCGAGCCTCCGCACCTGTTCTCCTTCCGCTGGGCGTTCGATGACGGGGGCGAACCGGCTGACGGGAACTCGGTACTGGTGGAGTTCACGCTCGCCTCCGAGGGCGAGGGCACCCGGCTGCGGGTGACCGAACACGGGCTGGAGCAGATCCACTGGAGCGAGGAGCAGAAGTCGTCCTTCGCCGAGGACCACATCGAGGGCTGGGCGAAGCACCTCGGTGACCTGGCCGCCTACGCGGCGCGGAAGGCCGGGGCCGCCGTCCGGTGATGGACCAGGACAGCGAGGAGCTGCTCGCGGCGGTCGCGGAGCCGGGCCGCCGCCGGCTGCTCGACCTCCTGCTCGCCCAGGGTGAGGCGACGCCCACGAGCGGCTCGCCGTCGCCACGCAGGCGATGGCGGAGGTCGCGGCGCGGTGGGACGCCCGCCTCCAGAGGATCAAGCGCCTCGCCGAGTCCGCGCATCGCCAGGCGCGCTCCGCCGACACGTCCGACAAGGCTGCCACGGATCCAACGCACGGCTAGCCCGCCACTCCCGCCAAGCCCCTGCCGGTCCCCCAGCCTGCGAACGACGGTGCGTGAAATGGGGGTCCATATCGCGCGGTCGCCGGGGCGATGATTACGGCCGGGGTGCGGCGAGTTGGGTGACCATTTGGAGATAGTGCGCTGTCGCCGTTGCGGGGGGCGGTTGAGTGATCCGGTGCGGCGAGTGCCGTTGCGGAACGATCGGGTGCCTTTCGGCCACGGGGTGCAGCCGTTCCGGGTGGCGCCCGGCACCTATGGTGTCGACCCGGCGCCGTTCGGTCCGCCGTGGGAGCCGCTACCCCCGCAGTGGGGACACTACTGCGAGGTCGTCGGCGCCCGCAGGAGGTCGCGCGGCGTTCGAGGTACCTGCGTTCTGCACCGCAGGGACGGATGCCACCTCGTACTGATCCTGGACGACTGCGTCACGGGGTGCTGGGGTCTGGTGGGCGAGGAAGGGCGCAACACCGCCTGCCGGAGGTGCGGTGCGGCAGTGGCCTCCAGGACCGACGACTGCGACGAATGGCAGGAACTGAGGTTCTATCCCGATGCCGTTTTCCTGGCCACCGTTCCTGACGAGGGTTCGAGCTCTTACGATCCCTATCCCTGGGATGCGGCGGAGAAAGAGCGATTGGGCACCGGGCCCTTCGAGGACCACGACGCTGACGTCGCCCGGCACTGGTACCACGCGCTGGCCATGGCCGCTGCCGCCGTTCTCGCCGCCACCGGCGGCAACTCGCTGTTCGTCCCGGACGGTCCGGCCGCGTTGATCCGCAGTGCGCTCGTCAGGAGCCTGGGCCGCAGCCCGCATGCCCCGCAGGTGCGCCAACTCCCCCGGCCGGCATCCTCCAGCCGCTCCGCCTGGCGCGACGCGGCTCGCGGTGCGGGGCTGGAGCCGACGGCACCGCGTCCCTTCGCGGTCTGCGATCTCCTGGCACCGGACGAGGAGCGGCCGGGGCTGCTGGCCGAGACGCAGCGGTGGTTCGCCGAGCAGGGCGCCGGGATGCGCGACGTCCGCCTGATCGCCGTGGTTCCCGACCCTCCCGGACCGTCGCACCCGCACGACGTCGCGCTGCCCCGGCACATCTGGAGCTACCTGCACCGGACGCGGCCCGGCGCCCCTCGGCCGCTGGCGGCGACCCGTTGGCGTCACCTGAAGCCAGGAGCGCTGGTCCGGGAGGATCCTCCGCGCTACTGGGACAGCGCCGCGATCGGCTATCCCTACGAGATCGGTGCCCGCCACCTCTGCGACGTCCTGGACGAGTTGCCGGAGGGCGAGCGGCCGTGGCTGCGTCAACTGATCGAAGACCTGTACCCCCGCTCGCTTTGGGCGGAGGTCAGGGGGCGGACGTGGTGAGGCGGCTGATCTGGGCGTCGACGAAGGCGTGTTCGGCGGTGGAGAGCGGGAGGCCCAGCGCGGTGCGGTAGGCGTCGATCGCGTCGGCGGTGCGGGCGAGGCGGCGCAGCAGGTCGGCGCGGGCGATGTGGTACGGCGGCCAGCGGCTCAGGAGCGGGTGGCCGGCGAGGGTGTCGAGGATGGCCAGGCCCGCGGCGGGCCCGTCGGCCATGGCCACCGCGACGGCGCGGTTGGCCTCGATGACCGGCGAGGGCTCGTAGCGGAGCAGTTCGCCGTAGAGCAGCGAGATCTGGCGCCAGTCGGTGTGGTCAGGTCCGGGCGCGGTCGAGTGGCACGCGGCGATGGCGGCGTGCAGCTGGTAGGGGCCCGGACGGCCGGCGCGCAAAGCCTGTTCGAGGAGCCGCTCGCCCTCGCGGATCATGTCCTGGTCCCAGAGCGCGCGGTCCTGGTCCTCCAGCAGGACGAGGCCGCCCGCGGGGTCCGTCCGGCCGGGGCGGCGGGCGTCGATGAGGAGCAGCAGCGCCAGCAGCCCGGCGGGCTCGGTCTCGGCGGGCAGCAGCCGGACCAGGGCGCGCGCCAGCTCGATGGCCAGGTCGCACAGGTCGCCGCGGACGAGGTCGCGCCCGTCCGCCGCCTTGTGGCCCTCGGTGAAGACGAGGTAGACGACGCGCAGGACGGCGGCGAGGCGTCCGGGGAGGGCGCCGGGCTCCGGCACGGCCAGCCGGATGCCGGAGTCGCGGATCTTGCGCCGGGCCCGGGTCAGGCGCTTGGCCATCGTCGCCTCGGGGACGAGGAACAGCGCCGCCGCCTCCGCGGTGCCGAGACCGCACACCGCGCGCAGCGTCAGGGCCACCTGGACCGGCAGGTCCAGGGCCGGGTGGCAGCACATGAAGATCAGTCCGAGCCGGTCGTCGTCCGGTACCGGCCCCGGCGGCGGCGCGGCGGCCCCGGCGAGGGCGCGCACCGCCTCCGG
>NZ_CAACUY010000183.1 GCF_900659615.1 Actinomadura fibrosa
AGTCCGGCACGGTCGACCAGCAAGTGGATCTTCGACCCGGGTTTGCCGCGGTCGACAGGATTCGGGCCGGTCAGTTCCCCCCTTTGCTCGCCCTCTACGCGGCGTACGGGGCCCGCGTCGCGCGGACGCGGCGCGGCGTCCCCTGCGGGTGCGCGGGCGAGCGGACGCCGATGACCGGCTGGGTCGCGGGACGGGCGGCGGCGTTCGCGGCGCTGGCGCTCGCCGGGGCGCTGTGGGGCCTGCCCGGCGACCCGACCCGGTACGAGATCGTCACCATCGTCGCGGCGGGACTGGGGTTCGCGGTGATCCTCTGGACGCTCCCGCTCGCCATGACCGAGGAGAGGAGCCCCGCCGTATGAGCTTCCAGAACAGTGCCCTCCTGCTGTCGTGGGTCGCGATCGTGCTGCTCGCGCTGGTGGTCGCCGGGCTCGTCCGGCAGGTCCACGCGCTCGGCCGGGGCGCGCCGGGGACGGCGCCGCTCGGTCCCGCGGCGGGGACGCGCGCGCCCGCGTTCGACCGCCTCGGGCCCGGCCTGCTGCTGTTCCTCGACCGCGACTGCGGGGTCTGCGCCGAGGTGCTCGCCGCCGCCGGCGACCTCGGCCGCCCGCTGCACGCCATCTTCGCGGGCCCGGCCGCCGCGGACCCGTCGCCCGCGCTGACCGTCCTGTCCGGGGAGCGGGACGGCCTGTTCGCCGACTACCGCGTCCCGGCCACCCCGTTCGCCGTGCTCGTCGGCGCGGACGGGCGGGTCCGGGCGTCCGAGCCCGTCGGGTCCCCGGAGGCGCTCCGCGAGCTGACCCTGGAGGCGGCGCGATGATCGAGCTGGAGGACGTCCCGCCGCTGCGCGGCCCGCGCCCCCGCGGAGCCCAGCGCGTCCGGCGCCGTCCGCTCCCCGACGACGCGCCGCGCCTGCGGCCCGCCCGGCGCAGCCTGCTGACCGGGCTCGCCGCCGCCGGGGCCACCGCCGGGCTGAAGGCGCTCGGCGTGTTCCCGCAGGCCCGGGAGGCCATCTCGTCGGGGTTCGAGCTGGTCGGGTACTACGACATCTATCCGCGCTGCCCGTCCTACGCGTCCAACCACAACTGCTCGCCCGGCTGCGGGCCGAGCTACGTGTGCGCGTGGTGCTGCCGGAACAGCGGGAAGTACAAGGGGTTCCACAAGTCGGGCGCGTCGAACCCCGGCTGGTACAAGCTGCGGCCGAACCAGTGCTACAGCGGCGGCTACGACGGCTGGCTCTGGGCCTACTCCAAGAAGTGCGGGAGCTGCGCCAAGGGCGTCACGTGGCGCTGCCACGACGGCTGGAACAAGAGCAAGAAGGGCGTCTGGTACAAGACGATCTGCCGCAAGGCGGTCGCGTGCAAGAACTGACGGCGTGCGAGAAGTGACGGCGGTCCGGCGCGGCCTGACCGACCCGTTCCTCCCGGTCCCCGCGCTGGCCCTGCTCGCCGTCGCGTCCGCCGCGGCGGACGCCGCCGTCCTGTGCTGGGCGTCGGTCGGCGCGCTCGCCGGGTACGCGCTGTCGGGGAGCGTTTGAACGCGCAACAGCGAGTCGGTGCTGTTCTCGCCAGGTTGGCGGGCCCCCGTACGGCAGGGCGAGGTCCTGGCCGTCTTCACCCTCGGGCTCCTGCTCGGGGGCACGCTGAGCGCGGCGGTGATCTGGCTGCTGTCCGGCCTCGCCGCGCCGCTCCCCCCGCCCGTCCGGACGGCGGCGGTCCTGGCCGCGGCGCTGCTGGGCGCGGCCCGCGAGCTCGGCCTCGTCCACCTGCCGCTGCCGCAGAACGCCCGCCAGATCCCCCAGGAGGTCCTGCTGACGCGCCTGCGCCGCGGCTCGATGCAGTTCGGCTTCGAGCTCGGCACGGGTGTCCGGACGTACGTGTCGGCGAGCAGCCCGTACGTCCTCGCCCTCGGCCTGCTCCTCAGCCACCAGGACCCGGCGACCACGCTCCTCGCGGGCACGGCCTTCGGCGCGGGCAGGGCCCTGAGCTCCACCCTGACGTACCTCTCCCGCGACCCAGCGCGCAGCGCAGCCGTCGCCGTCCGCCTCCCCGCCCTGACCACGACCACGGCCCTGGTCCTCCCCCTGACCCTCGCTCTCCTACTCCTCACCTGACGAGCGGTGCCAAGGGAACCGAGTGGGGGTGGTGGGCGTCGGTTTGGGTGGAAGGGCGGGGAAGGGGGCGTTCGTGGTGGGGTCGGTGGTGGTCTCCGCGTTGCTGCGGGTGGTCGCCTTGGCCCTGGGCGCGGGGCCCTCGGTGGAGCAGCCGGCGCTGCTGGCGTTGGCGGCCTTCACCGTCGCGGGACTGCTGGTGCTCGCCGCCGTGTGCGTGGTCGCGGTGCGCGGACGAGCGTCGCTCGCCCGGGTGCGGACGGCGTTGCGGGAGCGCGCGCTGCGCACGCTGTTCCTGCCCCAGCGCGACCCGGACGCGGCGGGACGGCCCCGTCCGAGGGCTCCCGGAACGGGGATCGCGGCCGCCTGAGCGCGGCCGGAACGCCGACGATCCCCCTCTGTTCCGGAAGGTTCCCATGTTCTTGCTCGACGCTCCCGTCTCGCTCGCCCACGACCTCGTCGCCGGTCTCGCCGGCCTGCTCGATCCCGTCGCGGGCGGTCTCGCGACCGCCGCCGCGATCGTCGTCTTCACGGCGGCGGTGCGGCTGCTGCTCGTCCCGCTGTCCGTCGCGGCGGCGCGCGGCGAGCGGAAGCGGGCGCGGCTGCTCCCCCAGGTCCAGGCGCTCCAGAAGAAGTACGCGAAGAACCCGCAACGGCTCCAGCGTGAGACGGCCGCGCTGTACCGGGCGGAGGCCGCGACCCCGTTCAGTGGGTGCCTGCCCGTGCTCGTCCAGTGGCCGTTCTTCGGGGTCATGTACCGGCTGTTCGTCTCCGCGACGGTCGCCGGGCACCAGAACCTGCTGCTCGCGCACACGCTCTTCGCCGCGCCGCTCGGGCAGAACTTCATCGGGGTGGTGGGCGGGGGCCTGTTCGCGCCCGCGTCGCTGGTCTTCCTGGTGCTGTTCGCGCTGCTCGCGGCCGTGGCGGTGTGGACGTCGCGGCGGGCGGCGAAGTCCGGCGCCGCGGGTCCGGCCGGCGCGCTGATGCGGCTGCTGCCGTTCGGGACGGTCGCCGTGGCGGCGTTCGTGCCGCTGGCGGCGGGGCTGTACCTGCTGACGTCGGGTGCGTGGACGGCCGCGGAGCGCGCCGTCCTGCGGCGGCGGTTCGCGCCCCTGCCCGCGTGACGCGTGCGCGCGATGGCGGTTATGGGTTGACGCCGGCCCGGGGGCTCGGTTCGATGGAAACCGAACGGCGTTCTGGACGAGCCCCCGAGGACGGTGCGGCGTGACGGCGACAGCGCGGGACACGGCCGGAGTCAACCTGTCGGACCTGGCGTTCTGGTCCCGGCCGCCGGAGGCGCGCCGGGAGGCGTTCGCCCGGCTGCGGGAGCTGGACGAGCCCGCCTTCTTCCCCGAGCTGAAGCTGCCGTTCATCCGGAGCGGCCCCGGCTACCGCGCGCTCGTCCGGCACGCCGACGTGGTCGGGGCGAGCCGGGCGCCGCGGGTGTTCAGCAGCGAGCCGTGCTCCAACAGCGTCGCCGACCTGCCCCGGTACATGGCCCGCTACTTCGGCTCGATGATCAACATGGACGACCCGCGGCACGCCGGGATCCGCCGGATCGTGTCGCGGGCGTTCACCCCGCGGGTGCTCGCGAAGCTGGAGGCCGACCTCCAGGCGACCGCGACGCGGATCGTGGACGACCTGGTGCGCAACGGCCCCGGCGACTTCGTCACGGACGTCGCGGCCCGCCTCCCCCTCCAGGTCATCTGCGACATGATGGACATCCCCGAGAGGGTCCGGCCGATGGTGTACGACCGGACCAACACGATCCTCGGCATCGGCGACCCCGAGTACACCGGCGGACGGGACTTCAACCGCGACGGCATCACCCGCCGCGGCGTCCTGTACGGCCTCCTCAAGGCGATGACGGCCGGGTACGAGCTGAACCACCTGGCGATGAAGCTGGCCAGGCGGCGCCGCCGCGAGCCTGGCGACGACCTCGTGTCGGCGCTCGTGACCGCCAACGTGGACGGGGAGTCGCTGACCGACCAGGAGATCGGCTCGTTCTTCATCCTGCTGGTGGTCGCCGGGAACGAGACGACCCGCAACGCCATGTCGCACGGCCTCAAGCTGCTCACCGACAACCCCGAGCAGCGGGCCCTGCTGCTGGAGGACTTCGAGGGGCGGGCGCCCGGCGCGGTGGAGGAGATCGTCCGGCTGGCCACCCCGGTCATCCAGTTCCGCCGGACGCTGACCCGCGACCACGTCATGAACGGCACCGAGTACCGGGCGGGCGAGAAGGTCCTGCTGTTCTACAACTCGGCGAACCGGGACGGGACGGTCTTCGCCGACCCCGACGCGTTCGACATCACCCGGACCCCGAACCCGCACGTCGGGTTCGGCGGACCGGGCCCGCACTTCTGCCTCGGCGCCAACCTCGCCCGCCGCGAGATCACGGTGATGTTCCGCGAGCTGTTCACGCGCGTGCCGGGCATCCGCGCGGCCGGGGAGCCGGAGATGCTCTACTCGAACTTCATCAACGGGATCAAGCACCTGCCCTGCGCGCTCTGACCCGAGGCGCAGGGCAGGCGCCCGCCCGCGCGGACACCGGACGTCAGACGATGAGGTCCAGGCGCTCGGCCAGCCGCGCCCGGTGGTCGCGCGGCGGGCCGAGGAGCAGCTCGTCGCCCTTGGCGCGCTTGTAGTACAGGTGCGCGTCGTGCTCCCAGGTGAAGCCGATGCCGCCGTGCAGGAGCAGGTGGTCCTTGGCGACCTGGAAGAAGGCCCGGCCCAGGTACGACTGCGCGAGCGCCGCCGCGACGGGCAGCTCGTCCGGGCTCTCGTCCGCCGCCCACACCGCGTACCGGACGACCGACTCGGCCTGCTCCAGCGTGCAGTGCATGTCGGCCAGCCTGTGCTTGACGCCCTGGAAGGAGCCGACGAACCGGCCAAACTGGACGCGCAGCTTGGCGTACTCGACGATCGTGTCCAGGCAGCGGCGCAGCCCGCCGAGCTGCCCGGCGGCGAGCGCCACGGCCGACAGGTCGAGGGTCCGGGCGAGGGCGTCGCCGGACGTGGTGACCAGCCGGGCCGGGGCGTCCGCGAGCTCCACCCTGGCCTGCGGACGGGTGAGGTCGAGCGTGGTCAGCGGCGTGCGGGCGACCCCGGCTGCGGACGCGTCCACGGCGAACACGGCCAGGGGGCCGAGACCCTCCTCCGCCACCTCGTCGGTCAGGACGGACGCGACGAGGATCACGTCCGCCTCGGCGCCGTTCAGGACGCGGCGGACGGTGCCGGTGAGCGTGTACGCGCCGTCCGACTCGCGGGCGCGGGTCACCGGGTCGCCCTTGACCGGGACGGCGAACGTCGCGACCGTCGTGCCGGCCGCGATGCCGGGCAGCAGGTCCTTGGCGGCCTCCTCGTCGCCCGCCTGCTCGGCCGCCAGCAGGACGTTCGCGGCGAGGACGGCGGACGCGAGGAACGGCGACGGGGTCAGCGCGGCGCCGAGCTCCTCCATGACCGCGGCGACCTCGCCGTGCCCGGCGCCGGAGCCGCCGTGCGCCTCCGGGATCGCGAGGCCGGCGAGGCCGAGCTCGCCCGCCATCCGCTCCCAGACGCGGGCGTCGTACGCCTCGTCCGACTCGGCGACCGCGCGGACGCGGGCCATCGGCGCGGTCTCGGCGAGGAAGGCGCGCACCGACGCGCCCAGCTCCCGCTGCTCCTCGGTGGGGATGAGCCTCACGCCCCCGCCTCCTTCGCCTGCGTGCCGACCTTCAGATCGCGGAACGGGACGGTCCGGTCGACCTGCGGCTCGCGCGGCAGCCCGAGGACCCGGTCGCCGATGATGTTGCGCATGATCTCGTTGGTGCCGCCGCCGAGGGCCATGCCCGGCGCCATCGCCAGCGTGCGGGCGATGAGGTCGTCCTGCCGGTCGCCCTCGCCGTGCGCGGCGCTGTCCGGGCCGAGGATCTCGGTGGCGACGTCCGCGCCGTGCAGCATCAGGTCGGCCAGCAGCAGCTTGGAGACCGACCCGCGGGCGCCCGGCTGGATGCCCGCCTTCAGCTCCTGCGCGAGCCGCGCGTTGAACAGGTCGAGCGCCCGCTCCCGGATGTAGAGCTCGACGAGCTGGTCGCGGACGGCGGGGTCGCCGAGGGTCCCCCGCTCGCGGGCCGCGGCGGCCAGCGGGCCGAACGAGGCGGGCCGCTCGGTGCGGGTCGCGCCCATGCCGATCGAGACGCGCTCGTGCAGCAGCGTGGTGACGGCCGCGGACCAGCCGCCGTTGACCTCGCCGACCACGCGGTCCGCGGGGATCCGCACGTCGTCGAGGAAGATCTCGTTGAAGTGGGACTCGCCGCTCATGTCGCGCAGCGGCCGGACGGTGACGCCGGGGTCGTGCATGTCGACGATGAACATCGTGATGCCCCTGTGCTTGGGCACGTCCACGTCCGTCCGGGCGATGAGCAGCCCGAAGTCGGCCTGCTTCGCCACCGACGTCCACACCTTCTGCCCGTTGACGACCCAGGCGTCGCCGTCGCGGACGGCGCGGGTCTGGAGCGAGGCGACGTCCGAGCCGGCGCCGGGCTCGGAGAACATCTGGCACCAGATCTCCTCGCCGCGCAGCAGCGGCCGGACGTACCGCCTCTTCTGCTCCTCGGTGCCGATGGACACGAGCGTCGGCCCGCACATGCCGAACCCGATGCCGAAGACGCCGATCGGCAGGGTGAAGCCGCGGGACGCCTGCTGGAAGGCGCGCTCCTCGGCCGCGCTGAGCCCCTGCCCGCCGTACTCGGCCGGCCAGGTGATGCCCGAGTAGCCCGCGTCGTAGAGCTTCGCCATGAAGGCGCGGGCCGTCCGGAGGTCGGGTTCGGGCGACAGGTCCGAGGCGTTGGCCTCAAGCCAGGCGCGGGCTCTGCGCCCGTACTCGTCGAGATCCGTCACGGGGTGGCTCCTCCCGGGTGAACGGCGGTCAGCGTGCACTTACGCTAGCGCCTGCCCACCCGAATTGGAATGCCATTCGGTTTCATGCCCCCGCCATCTGGACGCCCCAGACAGCCCGGGCTCAGGTCGTCGCGGGAGCGAGCGTGACGTCGACGGTGAGGGCGGCCGGGGCGTCCTCCAGCGTCAGGTCGGCGATGCGGCCGGCGGCGGCCAGGTCCGGCCGCGCGACGCGGCGCGCCTCCGACCCGCGGACGACGGCGCGCGTCACGTCGGCGCGCATCGACGCCTTCGCCGCCGACTTGGCCTTGCGGACCTGCCGCAGCGCCTCACCGGTCGCCGCCAGCACCGCGGGGTCGCCGCCGGCGGGCAGCTCGTCCGCCGACGGCCAGGACGCGGCGTGCACCGACCCGTCCCGCCACCAGGACCAGACCTCCTCGGTCACGAACGGCAGGACGGGCGCGAACAGCCGCAGCAGCACCGACAGGGCCGCGCGCAGGGCCGCCCGCGCGGACTGCGCCTCCGGGCCCTCCCCGTACGCGCGCGCCTTGACCAGCTCCAGGTAGTCGTCGCAGAACTCCCAGAAGAACCGCTCCGTGCGCTCCAGCGCGCGCGTGTAGTCGTAGCCCTCGAACGCCTCCGTCGCCTCCCGGACGACGCCGGCGAGCGCCGCCAGCATCGCCCGGTCCAGCGGCTCGGCCACCGCGGCGCCCGGCGCGACCTCGCCCAGCCCCAGCACGAACTTGGACGCGTTGAGGATCTTGATGGCGAGCCGCCGGCCGACCTTGATCTGGCCGGTGTCGAACGCGGTGTCGGTGCCCGGGCGCCCGCTGCACGCCCAGTAGCGGACGGCGTCCGACCCGTACTCGCGCAGCAGGTCGATCGGCGTGACGACGTTGCCCTTGGACTTCGACATCTTCTTGCGGTCCGGGTCGAGGATCCACCCGGACAGCGCGGTGTCGGACCACGGGAGCGACCCGTGCTCCAGGTGCGAGCGGACGACCGTGGAGAACAGCCAGGTGCGGATGATGTCGTGCGCCTGCGGGCGCAGGCTGTACGGGAAGACCCGGCCGAACAGGTCGGCGTCGCGCTCCCACCCGCCCGCGATCTGCGGCGTCAGCGACGACGTCGCCCAGGTGTCCATCACGTCGGGGTCGCCCGCGAACCCGTCCGGCTTGCCGCGCTGGTCCTCGGTGAAGCCCGGCGGGACGTCCGAGGACGGGTCGACGGGCAGCGCGTCCTCGGACGGGACGATCGGGTCGTCGTAGCGCGGCTCCCCCGCCCCGTCGAGCCGGTACCAGACGGGGATCGGCACGCCGAAGAACCGCTGCCGGGAGATCAGCCAGTCGCCGTTCAGCCCCTCGACCCAGTTCTCGTAGCGGGCCCGCATGTAGGGCGGGTGCCAGTCGAGCTCGCCGCCGCGCGCGAGCAGCTCGGCGCGGAGCCCGGCGTCCCGGCCGCCGTTGCGGAGGTACCACTGCCGCGTCGTGACGATTTCAAGGGGCTTGCTGCCCTTCTCGTAGAACTTCACCGGCCTGCTGATCTTGCGGGGCTCCCCGTCCAGGTCGCCGGACTCGCGCAGCATCTCGACGACCCGCTCCTTCGCGGAGAAGACCGTCTTGCCCGCCAGCTCCCCGTACGGGCCGGCGGGGACGCCCGGCGGCGGGTCGGCGACGAGGCGCCCGTCCCAGCCGATGACCGGGCGGGTGGGCAGGTCGAGCTCACGCCACCAGGTGACGTCGGTGACGTCGCCGAACGTGCAGATCATCGCGATGCCGGAGCCCTTGCCGGGCTCGGCCAGCCGGTGCGCCAGGACCGGGACCTCCACGCCGAACAGCGGCGTGCGGACGGTCGTCCCGAACAGCTCCCGGTACCGCTCGTCGTCGGGATGCGCGACCAGCGCGACGCAGGCGGGCAGCAGCTCGGGACGGGTCGTCTCGATGTAGACGGGACGCTCGTCGCCGTGGAACCGGATGCGGTAGAACGCGCCGGGCTGCTCGCGGTCCTCCAACTCGGCCTGCGCGACGGCGGTGCGGAACGTGACGTCCCACAGCGTCGGCGCCTCGGAGACGTACGCCTCGCCGCGCGCGAGGTTGCGCAGGAACGCCCGCTGCGACGCGGTCCGCGCGGTGCCGCCGATCGTCGTGTACAGGTGGCTCCAGTCGACCGACAGGCCGACGCGGCGCCACATCTCCTCGAACGCCCGCTCGTCGACCTCGGTGAGCCGCTCGCACAGCTCGATGAAGTTGCGCCGCGAGACCGGGACCTGCCGTTTGGCGTCGGGCTTCTCCGGCGGGACGAACTCCGGGTCGTACGGCAGCGACGGGTCGCACCGGACCCCGAAGTGGTTCTGGACGCGGCGCTCCGTGGGCAGGCCGTTGTCGTCCCAGCCCATCGGGTAGAAGACCGCGCGGCCGCGCATGCGGTGGAACCGCGCGACGGCGTCGGTGTGGGTATAGGAGAAGACGTGGCCGACGTGGAGGGAGCCGCTCACGGTGGGCGGCGGGGTGTCGATCGAGTAGACCTCGCCGCGCGGCCGGGTGCGGTCGAAGCGGTAGACGCCGCTCTCCTCCCAGGCGCGTACCCACCGGTCCTCCAGGCCGTCCAGGGAGGGCTTGGCTGGGACGCTCGGCGTACGCGGCTGCTCTGTCATGTCCCAATGGTATTGACAGCGGGCGGGACCGCATGCGATTAACGGCCGCGCCGACGCGACGATCACTCCGCCGCCGGAACCGGACCGTCCGGTAGCGTCGGGGGGACAGGACCGACTGGAGGACGATCATGGCGGACAGAGGCGACCTCGGCTTTCGCGTGACGGCCGGCGCCGCGGCCTTCGCGGGCGGCTGGATCGCGAAGAAGGCCATCACGCTGGCCTGGAAGAAGAGCACCGGCAAGGAGCCGCCGACCAACCCCGAGTCCCCCGACGTGGCGCTCGCCGAGGCGCTGGGGTGGGCCGTGGTGATGGGCGTCGGCATGGAGCTGGCGCGCCTGCTCGCCACCCGGGCCACGGCGCGGCAGTGGGCCAAGGGGACGGGCGAGCTGCCCTCCCACCTGAAGATCGACGTCTAGCCGGACGCGGTCGCCGGGACGCCCGGGCGCTCCGGGAGGACGCTGCGTATCGTGGTCGGTCCCGCCCAGAAGGGACCGACCACGATGCGCCTCCCGTACGAGGACGAGCTGCGCGCCGAGCGCCACCGCTTCATCGAGACCGTCGAGGACCTGTCGGACGACGACTTCGACGCCGGGACGACCCTCTGCGCCGAGTGGGCGCCCCGCGACGTCCTCGGCCATGTCATCGGTGTCGACTACTTCTTCGCGTCGTACCTGCCGTACGGCCCGCGCGTGAACGCCGCCAACAAGGCGCAGGCCGACCGCGCCCGGCACGTCTCCCGCGAGCGGCTGATGGAGTGGGCGCGGCACTGGGCCGCGAACCCGGCCGCCACCAGCCGGGTGAGCGCGGGCCTCCTGCTCGGCGACCTCGGCGTCCACCACCAGGACGTCGTCCGCGGCCTCGGCCGGGAGCGGGAGGTGCCCGGGCCGGTCGCCACCGCGATCTTCCGTGAGGGGCTCCAGCTCAGCCTGTGGCTGAACCGGCGGGTGCTGCGGCACCGGCTCGTCCCGGACGAGGGGCACCGGCCGGTCGGCCGCGGCCCCGAGGTCGCCGGGACCCGCGAGGCCCTGGGGCTGTGGCTCGCGGGCCGCGACTCGGTCGTCCCGGAGCTCCGGTTCGCCTGACGCCCGTGGGGGGACCGGGCGCGAGGCGAACGGAGCGGACGGCGGACCGGGCGGCGGGTGCGCGGCCTGGGAACGGGCGCGCCGGAACGGACCCGGGGGCCGTGCCGTTCCGAACGCCGCCTGGAAGGGTCAGTCCGCCGGCTTGATGTAGGGGCGGTCGCCGGGGAGCGGAGCCGGGGGCGGGGTCCCCACGGTGCCGCGCAGGTCGTCGCGGACGCGCGCCGCCAGGTTCTTGGTGGCGGCGCGGTTCAGGGCGGCACCCGCCGCCGCGCCGGTCAGGAAGGGCCCGAGCGTGCTCATGCTGCGTCCGAAGGTGCGCAGCATCCGCTTGCGGAGGGCCGCCTTGGCCGCGGAGCCGAGCGCGTTCGTCAGCGATTCGTTCTTCAGGGGGTTGATGCCGCGCTGCCGCGCCCAGGCGGTGACGAACGCCGCGCCGCGCGCGGAGCCCGACCCCTCGACGCGCACGCCGTACACCTCGTGCAGCTCGGCGATCATCTTGGTCTCGATCGCCGCGACGACGAGCGTCTCGGCGGCGAGCTGGGCGGGGGCCGTCAGCAGCAGCGGCGGGGCCGCGAACTCCACCGCGGCCAGCGCGCCGCCGGCGGCGCCGACGGCGGTGGTCGCGTTGCCGGCCACCCGCACGACGCTGTCGGCGAGCGCCTCGCCGGACAGGTCGTGGTGGTGGCGGCGCAGCGTCTCCAGATCGCGGATCGGGATGTGCGGCGCCGCCTCGACGAGGAGGTCGGCGAGCCAGCGGCCGCGGCCGATGCCCGCGGCGCCCACCCTGCGGGCGCGCCGGCCGAGCAGTCTGGCCAGCCGTCCGAGCAGGCGGCCGCGGGTCTCGCGGTCCATGTCCTCGTCACCGGTGAGCCTGCCGATCAGCTCACCGATCTCGGTGGAGCCGCCGCCCTGCGCCGGCTCCACCCCTTCGTCGCGTTTCTCCAGATCTCCCGTCACCCGGCCACCTCCGGTCAGGCGGCGCACTCGCGGCAGATCGGCTGGCCGTTCTTCTCGGTGGCCAGCTGGCTGCGGTGGTGCACCAGGAAGCAGCGGGTGCAGGTGAACTCGTCCGCCTGCCGGGGAACCACCCGGAAGGTGAGCTCCTCGTTGGAGAGGTCCGCGCCCGGCAGCTCGGCGACCTCACCGGCGTCCAGGTCCTCGTCGATGATGCTCGCGGCCTTGTCGGCCCGCCGTGCCTGGAGCTCCTGGAGGCTGTCCTCGTTGAGGTCGTCGTCTGTCTTGCGTGGGCTGTCGTAGTCGGTCGCCATCTTCTATCTCCATCCCCCTCAGTGCTTTATGCGCCCCGTCGCGCGGATCTAACGCTCGAAGGGCCGTTCTTGTGCCCGATCCGGGCGGGAAATTCTGTCACGGTTGGTGACCTGCGACACACAAGGCGCGACCGTTCCCACGAGTGACACCGATCACCCGGATCTGTTCCTCGTTTGTGTCTTCTGTCACATACCCGGCAGATGCCCCGGCACGGTGCGCGACGCCTGGACGCCTCGCCGGGATCCCGCGGCGGCGGGGATCATATCGGTCCCGGAGGCGTTGCGCGCGCCGACCGGCCTCCCGGATCCCGGACCGCTCCGACGCCTGGTCGGCCACTGAACCAGACGGATCGGTGAAACGTCTGAACTAACGCGATATCGTGCCCGCCTGAGGTTGGGGGCAAGCCCCCTGCGGGGGCGATCCGGCAGCGGCCGGGTCTTGCTCCGCGCGGGGCTCGGCGCACACTATCGCGGTATGTCACTGCGGGTCACTGGAGGGTCAGATGCCGGATGCCGCTCCGCTGGAGCCGGGCGATCCTAGGGCACTGGGACGGTACGAGGTCGTCGGACGGCTGGGCGCCGGCGGGCAGGGGGCGGTCTTCCTCGGCAAGGCGCCGAACGGCGACTACGTCGCCGTCAAGCTGCTGCACGCGCAGATGGCGAACGACCCCGCGGCGCGGGCCCGCTTCACCCGCGAGGTCGCGGCGGCCCAGAAGGTCGAGCCCTTCTGCACCGCCCGCGTGCTGGAGGCGGACGTCCAGGGCGACCAGCCGTACGTCGTCAGCGAGTTCATCGACGGCCCCTCCCTGCACGACGTGGTGGCCCACAACGGCCCCCGCGGCGCCGCCGAGCTGGAGCGGCTCGCGATCGGCACGGTGACGGCCCTCGCGGCCATCCACGAGGCCGGCATCGTGCACCGCGACTTCAAGCCCAACAACGTCATGCTGGCGTCCGACGGCCCGCGCGTGGTCGACTTCGGCATCGCCCGGACGGTCAACTCGCAGGAGAGCGCCGTCACCGCGACGGGCATGGTCGTCGGCACCCCCGGCTACCTCGCGCCCGAGCAGCTCACCGGCGCGCCGCTCACGCCCGCGGTGGACATCTTCGCCTGGGGCGCGACGATGGTGTTCGCCGCCACCGGCCAGTCGCCGTTCGAGGCCGACACCCTCCCGGTGATCATCAACCGGATCCTCAACGAGGAGCCGGACCTGTCCGCGCTGCCCCCCGGGCCGCTGCGCGACCTCGTCGGGCGCTGCCTGTCCAAGGACGCGGGGCTGCGCCCGCCGGCCGCCCAGCTCCTGCTGAACCTGCTGGGCCACGTCGGCGCCGCGCCCGCGAACCCGGCGGCCGGGCAGGAGGACCTGCTCAACCAGGGCACGCGGATCGCCGCGCAGCTGCCCCCGCCGCCGCCCGTCCCGCCCGCCCGGCACACGGCGCCGCCGCAGCCCATCACCCCGCCCCCGATGCCCATGAACCAGGGGCCGGTGAACCAGGGGCCGATGACGCCGCCGCCGCAGCCCATCACGCCGCCGCCCATGCCCATGAACCAGGGGCCGATGTACCAGGGCGCCCCTCCGGTCGGGGGCCCGATCGGTGGCCCGCCGTCCACGCCGCCGCCCATGCAGATGGGCGGGCCCGTCCCGCCGGGGCCGCCGTACGGGGCGCCGCCGCGGCAGTCCAGCAGCGCGGGGCCGATCATCGCGATCGGGTGCGGCGCGCTCGCGCTGCTCGTCGTCATCGTGATCGTGGTGCTGGCCATCATCGGCGCGAACAGCGACGACGACCCCGTCCGGCCGACGTACAGCTACACCTACACGCCGAGCACGCCGACGCCCACCACGACCGGCGGGCTCCTCGGCACCTACTCCGGCACCGGCCTCCAGCCGGGCGCCGGGACGGGCCGGACGAGCTTCCAGGTGCGGTTCGCGCTGCTGAACAGCTTCGGCACCGCGCGCTACACCTACACCAGCACCCCCACGTGCATCACCCGCCTGACGCTGCTGGAGGACGAGGGGCTCAAGCAGCAGTACCGCGAGACCCCGATGTCGGGGATGTCGACCTCGCAGTGCGCGCCGGGCTACATCACGTTCACGCGGACCTCGTCCACCAGCACCCTGGTGCGGTGGGAGTGGCGGCAGAACCAGTCCGACGTCACCGCGGCCGCGTACGGATACGTGACGAAGCAGTAGGCCGCGCGGTCGGGAAGCACGTCCGGCGCCCGCCCTCCCCGGAAGGACTCAGATGGCGCAGATCGCCCCACTGCGGGCGGGAGATCCCACCCATCTGGGGCCGTACCGGCTGACCGGGCTCCTCGGTGAGGGCGGGCAGGGCGCGGTGTACCTCGCCGTGCGCGAGGTGGACGACGCGCCGGACGCCGGGGAACCCGACGCCCGGGAACCCGGCGGCCGGGAACCCGACGGCCGGGTCGCGGTGAAGCTGCTGCACGCGCGGTTCAGCGGCGACCCGAAGGCCCGGTCGCGGTTCGCGGCGGAGGTGGCGGTCGCCAAGCGCGTGTCGGCGTTCTGCACGGCGCCGGTCCTCGACTCCGACGTGGAGGGCGACCGGCCCTACATCGTCAGCGAGTACATCGACGGCCCGGCGCTATCGGCGGTGCTGGCCGGGGAGGGCCCGCGCCGCGGCGCCGACCTCGACCGGATCGCCATCGGCACGATGACCGCGCTGACCGCGATCCACCAGGCGGGGGTCGTGCACCGCGACTTCAAGCCCGCCAACGTCCTCCTCGCCGCGGACGGCCCGCGCGTCATCGACTTCGGCATCGCGCGGGCGCTGGACGCCACCGGGACGATGTCCAGCACGGCGGTCGGCACCCCCGCGTACATGGCGCCCGAGCAGATCTCCGGCGCGCCGGTCGGCCCGGCCGCCGACGTGTTCGCCTGGGGCGCCACGATGGTCTACGCGGCCACGGGGCGGCCCGCGTTCGGCCAGGACTCCATCCCCGCGGTCATGCACCGCATCCTCAACCTGCCGCCGGACCTCGGCGCGCTCGCCGAGCCGCTGCGCGGCCTCGTCGCCGACTGCCTCAGCAAGGACCCGGCGCTGCGTCCCACGTCGGCCAGGGTCCTCGCGCGGCTCCTCGAACTCGCCGGGAGCCCGGCGCGGCCTGGCGCGGCCAGGGACGACGAGGCGCCCGCCGACATGCTGACCCAGGGCGCCGAGGTGGCCGCCGCGTCCGAGTCGCGGCTGCTCCCCTCCCCGCTTTCCCCCGCGCAGGCGCCGCCCTCTTCGCCCCTCGGGCAGACGCCACCGCCCCACTCGCCCCTCGGGCAGACGCCACCGCCTCACTCGCCTCTGGGACAGACTCCCCCGCCGCCGTATCCGCAGGCGTACCAGCAGTACCCCGGTAGCCCGCCGCCGGGGGCCGTCCCGGGCCCGCCGTGGGGGCCGAACGCCTCCACCCCGCCGCCCGGCGGCTCCACGTGGCCGCCCGGGACGCCCGGCTCGTCCGGGTCCGGCGTCCTGCACACCAAGCCTTCGGACGGTCCGCGCCGTTCCAGGCGCGGCATGCAGGTGCTCGCCGGGGCGGGCAGCGCCGCCGTGGTCGCGCTCGTCGTGGCGGGCAGCGTGCTCGCCGTCAACCTCCTCGACGGCGACAGCGGCGGGTCGGGGTCGTCGGGCGGGTCCGCGGGACGGGTCGGCGGCACCATGCAGATCACGGTCCCGGCCGGCACCAACACCGACGGGGAGATCGACCCGTCGCACTCGTTCAGCGGCACCGACCGGTTCCTGCCCAAGCAGCTCTTCACCGGCCTGGTCGACCAGAATCCCGACGGGACGCTCCGCAACCGCCTGGCCACCTCGATCACGCCCGACGCGACCTGCGAGAACTGGACGATCGGCATCCGCACCGGCACGACGTTCAGCAACGGCGAGCCGGTCGACGCGGAGGCGTTCGCGCGCGGCTGGGCCCGCAGCGCGGCGACGACGCTGGGCGCCGGGCCGGTGCTGATGGCCGACATCGAGGGCTTCGGCGACGTCTCCGGCGGCAAGGCGTCCGAGCTGTCGGGCGTCCGGGTGTCCGGAACCGGCCTCCAGGTCAAGCTGACGTCGCCGCACTGCGAGTTCGCCGCGCGCCTGGTCGATCCCGTCTTCGACCCCGTCCCCGAGGCGGCCGGGAAGCCCGACAACGACACCTACAACCTCAACCCGATCGGCAACGGCCCGTTCAAGCTGGCGCGCTCGGTCAAGGGGCAGAGCTTCACGCTCGCCCGCAACGAGTCCTGGGCCTTCGGCAGGACGATGCTGGACGAGGTCACCGTGCTGCTCAGCACGGAGTCGGCGAAGGGGCGCGCGGGCGTGGCGTCCGGCGAGTACGGGTGGGCGACGATCAACTCCGAGGACTACTCCACCCTCGCCGGTGAGGGGAACCTGGCGAAGCGGCCCATGGCGTTCACGCGGATGATCGTGCCGCTCGCGAAGCGCGGGCCGATGGCGGACAAGAACGCGCGGCTGGCGGTCTCCTACGCCCTCGACCGCTCGAAGATCAGCCAGGCGTTCGGCGGCGTCTACCCGGCCGCCCACGGCATCGTGCCGAGCGCCCTCCCCGGCTTCGGCGCGACGCGGCCCTGCCCGTCCTGCGACGCGCCCGACCCGGTCAAGGCGAAGCAGCTCGCGACCCAGGCCGGGCTCGGACCCGGCACGACCGTGCGGCTGTACATGCAGGAGACCGGGATCTGGGAGAAGGTCGCCGCGCTGGTGCGGAGCCAGCTGGAGACGGTGCTCGGCTGGAAGATCGACCTGAGGAAGACGCCGATCACCAAGTACGAGGACTACCGCAAGGCGCTCGTCGCCAGCGACGCCTCCGGGCTGGCGTTCTACGCCTGGGGCCCGGACTTCCCGGACGCCTACACGATGCTGTGGTCGATCCTGGGCGGGACGGTGGTCGCCGAGCCGGACAACGCCAACAGCAACCTCGCGGGCTACCGGAGCTCCCGGTTCGACGAGCTCCTGAGCACCGCGGTCCGGACGCCCGACGGCGCCAGGCGCACCGGCGTCTACCAGCAGGCCGAGCGGACGGCGCTGGACGACATGGCCCTGATCCCGCTCGTGTACGACGGGCGCGCCGCCGTGACGAACCCGAAGTACGTCGGCCTGAGCCTCGACTACGACGGCGACCCCACGCTCACCACCGCCGCCCTGAAGTGACCGCCCCCCTCAGGTGACAGCCGCCCTCAGGTGACCGGCGCGGGCGGCGCCGGACCGTCCGGGGTCAGCGCGTCCGGGATCAGCCCGGCGGGAGCCGGACCGTGACGATCAGGCCGCCGCCCGGGCGCGGCGCGGCGTACACGGCGCCGCGGTGCGCCAGCACGACCGACCGGACGATGGACAGGCCGAGGCCCGCGCCCTTGGCGGACTCGACGCGGTCGGCGTTCAGCCGCCGGAACGGCTCGAACAGCCGCTCCACCTCGTAGGCGGGGACGACCGGGCCGGTGTTCTCGACCTGGACGGTGGCCCAGCCCTCCAGGATCCCGGTCCGGATCCACAGCTCGCCGCCGTCCTCGTTGTGCTTGACCGCGTTCTCCACGAGGTTCGACACCAGGTGCTCCAGCAGCACCGGGTCGCCGAGCGCCGTCCCGGACGTCAGCTCCGGGTGGACGGCGACGTCGTTGTCGTGGTCGCGGCGGGCGGAGTGCTCCAGCACCGTCGCCGCCACCTCGGCCAGGTCGACGGGCGCGCGGGCGGTCAGCTCGCGCTCGCTGCGGGCCAGCAGCAGCAGGCCCTCGATGAGGCGCTCGTGCCGGGCGTTGGTGGCCAGCAGGGTCCGGCCGACGGCGCGCAGGTCGTCCGACACCTCGGGGTCGCCGAGCGCCACCTCCAGCAGCGTCCGGTTGATCGCGAGGGGGGTGCGCAGCTCGTGCGAGGCGTTGGCGACGAAGCGGCGCTGGGAGTCGAACGCCTGCCCGAGCCGCTCCAGCATCGCGTCGAAGGTGTCGGCCAGCTCCTTGATCTCGTCGTCCGGGCCCTCCAGCGCGATCCGCTCGTGCAGGGTGCTCTCCGACAGGCGGCGCGCGGTGGCCGTGACCCGCTGGAGCGGGCTGAGCGCGCGGTCGGCGACGAAGTAGCCGAGCACCAGCGTGATGATCCCGACCCCGGCGAGCGCGACGAGCGACCGCCCGACGAGCTGCTTCATCGTCTGCTCGACGAACAGCCGATGCCACTCGGCCGCCTCCGCCTCCGACAGGCCGGGCACGATCACCTTGACGTTGCCGAGGATGTTGGCCATCAGCACCGACATCACGAACAGCAGCAGCGCGCCGGCCATGAAGAACAGCAGCCCGTACAGCAGGGTGAGGCGCAGCCGCACGCTCATCCGGCTCGGCAGCGCCTTCAGGTCCGCGGTGAACGAGCCGCCCTCGCCCCGCCACAGGCCCTTGGCGCCCGGGTTCGGCTGCGGGAACTGCTGCGGTCCCGGCCGCCGCCACGGCCCGCTCCGGCGGCCCGCCTCGGCGGCGTCGTGGCCTTCCTGGGCGGACGCCGCCGCGCGGTCGCCGTCCGGCCGCGCG
>NZ_CAACUY010000184.1 GCF_900659615.1 Actinomadura fibrosa
CCGTGTCCGGCACCGCCAGGGGAGCCCGCCCCGGCGCCCAGTCCGGCGGCAACACCGAGCGCGACACCCGCGCCCGCGTCGCCCGGCTCATCCTGGAGCACGGCCCGGTCACCGCGTCCGCCCTCGGCGAGCGCGTCGGCCTCACGCCGGCCGCGGTCCGCCGCCACCTGGACGCGCTGCTGGCCGAGGGCATGATCGAGGTCCGCCGCGCCAGGCCCGCCCAGACCCGGCGCGGGCGCGGCCGTCCCGCCAAGTGGTTCGCCATCACCGACGCGGGGCGCAGCGCGTTCGTGCACGCCTACGACGACCTGGCGAGCAGCGCGCTGCGCTTCCTCGCCGAGACGGCCGGCGACGGCGCGGTCACCGAGTTCGCCCGGCGGCAGATCGCCGACCTCGAACGGCGCTACCGCCCCGTCGTGCAGGCGGCCCCGCCCCACCAGCGGGTCCGCACGCTCGCCGAGGCCCTGTCGGGCGACGGCTACGCGGCCGCCGCCGCCAAGGCCCCCCAGGGCGCCGGCGACCAGCTCTGCCAGCACCACTGCCCGGTCGCGCACGTCGCCGCGGAGTTCCCGCAGCTGTGCGAGGCCGAGACGGAGGCGTTCAGCCGCCTGCTGGGCACGCCCGTCCAGCGGCTGGCGACCATCGCCCACGGCGACGGGATCTGCACCACCCACGTCAGCTCGCGCTCCCTCTGCGGGGGCGGGGCGGCGGAGGATCCCGCCGCGGGCGGCGTCACCCCCCAGGGGGACGCGGGAGACGCGCTCGAAGCGTCCCCCGAAACGACATCGAACAGTGACGAGGAGTCCGGGAGGACATCCCTATGACTACGGCAGCCCACCCCGAGCTGGAGGGGCTCGACAGGTACAAGTTCGGCTGGGCCGACCCTGACGCGGCCGGTGCCTCCGCCCGACGCGGCCTGAACGAGGACGTCGTCCGCGACATCTCGGCCAAGAAGGGCGAGCCGGACTGGATGCTCGACCTGCGCCTCAAGGGGCTCCGGCTGTTCGACAAGAAGCCGATGCCCTCCTGGGGCTCGGACCTGTCGGCCATCGACTTCGACAACATCAAGTACTTCGTCCGCTCCACCGAGAAGCAGGCCGCCTCCTGGGAGGACCTGCCCGAGGACATCAAGAACACCTACGACAAGCTCGGCATCCCCGAGGCGGAGAAGCAGCGGCTCATCGCCGGCGTCGCCGCCCAGTACGAGTCCGAGGTCGTCTACCACAAGATCCGCGAGGACCTCGAGGAGAAGGGCGTCATCTTCCTCGACACCGACACCGGGCTGCGCGAGCACCCGGAGATCTTCGAGGAGTACTTCGGCTCGGTGATCCCCGTCGGCGACAACAAGTTCGCCGCGCTGAACACCGCCGTGTGGTCGGGCGGCTCGTTCATCTACGTCCCGCCGGGCGTGCACGTGGAGATCCCGCTCCAGGCCTACTTCCGGATCAACACCGAGAACATGGGCCAGTTCGAGCGGACGCTGATCATCGCGGACGAGGGCTCCTACGTGCACTACGTCGAGGGCTGCACCGCGCCGATCTACAAGTCGGACTCGCTGCACTCGGCCGTCGTCGAGATCGTCGTGAAGAAGGACGCCCGCGTCCGCTACACGACCATCCAGAACTGGTCGAACAACGTCTACAACCTCGTCACCAAGCGGGCCGTCGCCTACGAGGGCGCCACCATGGAGTGGATCGACGGCAACATCGGCTCCAAGGTGACGATGAAGTACCCGGCCGTCTACCTGCTGGGCGAGCACGCCAAGGGCGAGACGCTGTCCATCGCCTTCGCGGGCGAGGACCAGCACCAGGACGCCGGCGCCAAGATGGTGCACGCCGCGCCCAACACCTCGTCCACCATCGTGTCCAAGTCGGTGGCGCGGGGCGGCGGCCGCACGTCCTACCGGGGTTTGGTCCAGATCCAGGAGGGCGCCGAGCACAGCAAGTCCACCGTCAAGTGCGACGCGCTGCTGGTCGACCAGATCAGCCGGTCCGACACCTACCCCTACGTGGACGTCCGCGAGGACGACGTGGAGATGGGCCACGAGGCCACCGTCTCCAAGGTCTCGGAGGACCAGCTGTTCTACCTGATGAGCCGCGGGCTCACCGAGGACGAGGCTATGGCGATGATCGTGCGCGGGTTCGTCGAGCCGATCGCGCGCGAGCTGCCGATGGAGTACGCCCTCGAGCTGAACCGGCTCATCGAGCTGCAGATGGAAGGAGCCGTCGGCTGATGGGGCTGGACACGAAGCCTCTGACGACGCTGCACGAGAAGGCGTCGTTCGAGGTCGGGGACTTCGACGTGCCCACGGGCCGCGAGGAGGAGTGGCGGTTCACGCCGCTGCGCCGCCTCCGCGGCCTGCACAACGGCACCGCCGAACCGCACGGCAAGGTCGTCCTGGAGGTCGAGGCGGCGCCCGAGGTGACCGTCGAGACCGTCGGCCGCGACGACGCCCGCCTCGGCCGGGCGTACACGCCCGCCGACCGGGTCAGCGCCCAGGCGTGGGCCTCGTTCACGCAGGCGACGGTCGTGACCGTCCCGAAGGAGGCCGTCGCCTCGGCGCCGACCGTCCTGCGGCTGCGCGGCGAGGACGCCTCCGCCGCGTCCTACGGGCACACCACCGTCATCCTCGAACCGTTCGCGCAGGCCACCGTCGTGCTCACGCACCGCGGCTCCGCCACCTACGCCGACAACGTCGAGTTCGTCGTCGGCGACGGCGCCCGCCTCTCGGTGATCAGCCTCCAGGACTGGGCCGACGACGGCGTGCACGTCTCGCACCAGCACGCGCGGATCGGCCGCGACGCCCGGTTCGTGTCGCACAACGTCTCGCTCGGCGGCGACCTCGTCCGGATCTCGCCGTCCGTCGCCTACGACGGGCCCGGCGGCGACGCCGAGCTGTACGGGGTGTACTTCGTCGACGGCGGCCAGCACCTGGAGCACCGCCTCCTGGTCGACCACGCCGTGCCGCACTGCCGCAGCCGCGTCGACTACCGCGGCGCCCTCCAGGACCGCGACGCCCACGCCGTCTGGATCGGCGACGTGATCATCCGCGCGGAGGCCGAGGGCACCGACACCTACGAGCTCAACCGCAACCTCGTCCTCACCGACGGGACGCGCGTCGACTCGGTGCCGAACCTGGAGATCCTCACCGGCGAGGTCGCCGGCGCCGGGCACGCCTCCGCGTCCGGCCGCCTCGACGACGAGCACCTGTTCTACCTCCAGGCCCGCGGCATCACGTTCGACGAGGCCCGGCGCATGGTGGTGCGGGGCTTCCTCGGCCAGCTCGTCGAGCGCATCGAGGTCGCCGAGGTCCGCGAGAAGGTCCGCGCGGCCATCGAGGCCGAGCTCGACTCCGGGGCGGGCGCCCGATGACGTACGTCAAGGTGTGCCCCCTCGCGGACGTCCCCGCCGACGGCGCGCTCGGCGTCGAGGTCGACGGCACGCCCGTCGCGATCGCCCGCGCCGGCGACGACGTGTTCGCGCTCAGCGACATCTGCTCGCACGCCGAGGTCTCCCTCTCCGAGGGCGAGATCTACAACGGCACCATCGAGTGCTGGCTGCACGGGTCCTGCTTCGACCTGCGCACCGGAAAGCCCACCAACCCGCCGGCCACCCAGGCGGTCGCCACCTACAAGGTCAAGGTCGAGGACGGCGACGTCTACGTCTCGCTCGGCACCGACGACTAAGGAAACGCAAGCACTATGGCCACCCTAGAGATCCGCGACCTCCACGTCTCCGTCGCCGACGGCGCGGACGGGACCAAGGAGATCCTGCGCGGGGTCGACCTGACCGTGAAGGCCGGCGAGACCCACGCGATCATGGGCCCGAACGGCTCCGGCAAGTCCACCCTCGCGTACGCGGTCGCCGGGCACCCGAAGTACGAGGTCACCTCCGGCTCCGTCACGCTCGACGGCGAGGACGTCCTCGGCATGTCCGTCGACGAGCGCGCCCGCGCCGGCCTGTTCCTCGCGATGCAGTACCCGGTCGAGGTCCCCGGCGTCTCGGTCTCCAACTTCCTGCGCTCGGCCGTGACCGCCGTCCGCGGCGAGGCCCCGAAGCTGCGCGAGTTCTCCAAGGAGATGAAGAAGGCGATGGACGACCTGTCCATCGACCCGGCGTTCGCCCAGCGCAGCCTGAACGAGGGCTTCTCCGGCGGCGAGAAGAAGCGCCACGAGATCCTCCAGCTGGAGATGCTCCAGCCGAAGATCGCCGTCCTGGACGAGACCGACTCCGGCCTCGACGTCGACGCGCTCAAGGTCGTCTCCGAGGGCGTCAACCGGTTCTCCGCCGGCGGCGACACCGGCGTGCTGCTCATCACCCACTACACCCGCATCCTGCGGTACGTGAAGCCGGACTTCGTCCACGTGTTCGCCGCGGGCCGCGTCGTCGCCCAGGGCGGCCCCGAGCTGGCCGAGGAACTGGAGAACGAGGGCTACGAGAAGTACGTGAAGGCGGGCGTGGCCTGATGACCGGGACCCTGCTCCCGGAGGAGCTGAAGAAGGACTTCCCGCTCCTGCGCCGCACCGTCCGCGGCGGGCGTCCCCTCGTCTACCTGGACTCGGGGGCGACCTCGCAGAAGCCCGTCCAGGTGCTGGACGCGGAGCGGGAGTTCTACGAGCGGCACAACGCCGCCCCCCACCGCGGCGCGCACCTGCTGTCGGAGGAGGCGACCGAGGCCTACGAGGACGCCCGCGCCTCCATCGCCCGGTTCATCGGCGCCGTGCCCGGCGAGATCGTCCTCACCAAGAACGCGACCGAGGGCATCAACCTCGTCGCGTACGCGATGAGCAACGCCGCCACCGCGGGCCCCGAGGCCGAGCGCTTCCGGGTCGGCCCCGGCGACGAGATCGTCGTCACCGAGATGGAGCACCACGCCAACCTCGTCCCGTGGCAGGAGCTCTGCCGCCGGACGGGCGCCACGCTGCGCTGGTTCGGCATCACCGACGACGGCCGCCTCGACCTCGACGGCCTCGACGACCTGGTCAACGAGCGCACGAAGCTCGTCGCGCTCACGCACCAGTCGAACGTGCTCGGCACCGTCCCGCCGGTCCAGCGGATCGCCGACCGCGCGCACGCCGTCGGCGCGCTCGTCCTGCTGGACGGTGCCCAGTCGGTGCCGCACCAGCCGGTGGACGTGGCGAGCCTCGGCGCCGACTTCCTGGCCTTCTCGGGCCACAAGATGCTCGGCCCGACCGGCATCGGCGTCCTGTGGGGCCGCCGTGAGCTGCTGGAGGCCATGCCGCCGTTCATCACCGGCGGCTCCATGATCGAGGTCGTGCACATGGAGAACACGACCTTCATGCCCCCGCCGCAGCGGTTCGAGGCCGGCGTGCCGATGACCGCGCAGGCGATCGGGCTCGGCGCGGCCTGCGACTACCTCGCCGCGATCGGCATGGACCGCGTGCAGGCCCACGAGGAGGCGCTGACCGCCTACGCGCTGGAGCGGCTCACCGAGATCCCCGGCGTCCGGATCATCGGCCCGGGCACCTCCGAGGCCCGCGGCGGCGCCGTGTCGTTCACCGTCGAGGACATCCACCCCCACGACGTCGGCCAGGTCCTGGACGAGCTGGGCGTCGAGGTGCGCGTCGGCCACCACTGCGCGTGGCCGATCTGCCGCCGCTTCGGCATCCCGGCGACGACCCGCGCGACGTTCTACGTCTACAACACCCTCGCGGACCTGGACGCGCTCGCCGACGGGGTGCGCCAGGCTCAAAAGTTCTTCGGAACAGCCTGACGGGCCCTGGGGTTGTAGCGAAGGAAACGCTCGGAAAGGACGACATGCAGCTCGAGGCGATGTACCAGGAGGTCATCCTGGACCATTACCGCAACCCCCACAACAAAGGGCTGCGGGAGCCGTTCGAGGGCGAGGCCCACCACGTCAACCCCACCTGCGGCGACGAGGTGACCCTCCGCGTCCACCTGGACGGCGAGGGCCAGGACGCCACCGTCGCGGACGTCTCGTACGACGCCATGGGCTGCTCGATCAGCCAGGCCAGCGCGTCGGTGATGACCGACCTGGTCATCGGCAAGTCCGTCAAGGAGGCGATGGCGGTCGGGGAGGAGTTCCTCGCGCTGATGCAGTCGCGCGGCCGGGACACCGAGCCCGACGAGGACGTCCTGGAGGACGCCGTCGCCTTCGTCGGGGTCTCCAAGTACCCCGCAAGGATCAAGTGCGCCCTGCTCGCCTGGATGGCGTGGAAGGACGCGACCGCCCGAGCACTCGGAGAGGCATCATGACCGACACCCCAGCGACCGGCACGGCGCCGGAGCAGGCCGAGGGGACCCCGGCCGAGGAGACCGGGGGGCCCGCCGTCCCCGCGAACGCGGCCGAGGAGGAGATCCTCGAAGCGCTCAAGGACGTCGTCGACCCCGAGCTGGGGATCAACGTCGTCGACCTCGGCCTCGTGTACGGCGTCGACCTCGCCGACGAGGTCGCCACCCTCGACATGACGCTCACCAGCGCCGCCTGCCCGCTCACCGACGTGATCGAGGACCAGGCGCACAGCGCGCTGGAGGGCCTCGTCAAGGACGTCAAGATCAACTGGGTGTGGCTCCCGCCGTGGGGCCCCGACAAGATCACCGACGAGGGCCGCGACCAGCTCCGCGCCCTCGGCTTCAACGTCTGACGACCAGCACCACGAGGCCGCCGCCCCCACCCGGGGCGGCGGCCTCGTCACGTGTAGCGGAGGAACTCGGACGTATCGAGATCCGCGCCGTCCATGCACAGCACACCGGCGATGGGCTCACCGAACTTGAAGGTCACGACGTCCTTGTACCTGCCCTCTCCCTTGAGCGGTCCTGTGTTGAGGACGCAGATGCCGTCCCGCGGATCGACGAGCAGGTATTGGGGTGCGCCGGACTTCGCATACCGCAGCCGCTTGCCCTCGTGGTCCTCACGGAAGTTGCCCTGCGAGACGACTTCGACCAGCAACTCGGTCTCGTGCGCCCACAGCCTCACGCCGGGTTCCGAACTCTCCGGGACGACGAGATCGGGCACCAGGATTCCCTGCTCTGAGGTGAGTCGGAGAGGAACCCCCGTGAGCTTGCAGGAGATCTCGCGCGGGATTTGGTCCGCTATGTAAGCGATGGTGGCGTCGCGCTCCCTATGCGTGCCGACGGACACCACGACCCGGTCACCGACTGCCTCCACCTTGGTGATGGGGAAGCCCCGAGCCTCGGCGAAGTCCGCCAGTCGGTCACGCGTCGCTGCCAAGGTCGGGCGTACGCGTCCGTCCAGCTGCATGCCGTCACCCTAATGGAGCGGATCGTTGTGCCTCTTGGCCTTGGGCGGATGCGTGGGTGGATGGTTGGCGTCCTAGGCTCGTGTGGTGTGAGGGATGCGTTTCCTGGTGATGATCCGGAACTGGTGGCTCGGCGGGCGGGGTCGTTCGGGGGCAGTGCCGCCATGTACGCGGACGAGCGGCCCGACTATCCCGACGCGGCCGTGCGGTGGGCGCTGGAGCCGGTGGCGGGACGGGCGCCGCTGCGCGTCCTGGACCTCGCGGCGGGCACCGGCAAGCTGACGCAGGTGCTGCTGCGGATCGGGCTGGACGCGGCGGACGTCGTCGCGGTGGAGCCCGACGCGAACATGCTGGACGAGATGCGTCGCCGGGTCCCGGAGGTCCGCGCGCTCAAGGGCGGCGCGGAGGCGATCCCGCTCGACGACAGCGCCGTGGACGCGGTCGTCGTCGGGCAGGCCATGCACTGGTTCGACCTGGACCGGGCGCTGCCGGAGATCCACCGGGTGCTGGCGCCGGGCGGGGTGCTGGCCGGGCTGTGGAACACCGACGACGACCGGGTGCCGTGGGTCGCGGAGATGAAGCGGCTGTCGCGGAGCAGCGTCTCGTTCACCAGGTGGGGTCCCAAGGAGGTGCCCGAGACGCGGTGGTTCCCGCGGTTCGCGCGGGAGGAGTTCCCGCACGCCCAGCGGCGGACGGCGGAGTCGATGGTCGCCACGATCGCCACCCACTCGCACATGCTCGTCCTGGACGAGGCGGAGCGGGAGGAGGTCAAGGCCCGCGTGCTCGCCTACCTGCGGTCGGAGCCGGAGACGGCCGAGGGGGAGTTCGACCTCCCGATCGTCACGCTGGCGGCGCGGGCCCTGCGCGGAACCGTGTGAAGGCGGGGGTTCGCGGCCCTCGGAGGTGAAGGTCCGGGGGGCATTCGGGGGAGGTACGGTGCGTCCACGCAAGGTGGGACGCGCGATGTCCTTCCGGGATGCTGAGATGGGGGCGTGTCACCGCTTCGACGCCTCACCACCCGCCAGGACGCCCTCATCGCGCTCGGCGCGCTGTCGGGCGGGCTGCTGCTGCTCGCCGCGCACGGGTACTCGCTGTGGACCGACGACTGGGACGCGCCGCTCGGCCTCCGGGTCGCGGTGCTCGCGGGGCTCTGCTCGGCGACGCTGCTGCGGCGGACGGCCCCGCTGACCGGCCTGGCCCTGGCGACGCCGTTCAACTTCGCGGACGTGGCCATGGGGCCGAGCCTGGCCACCGCGGTCATCTACGGGGACGCGCTGTACGCCGCGAGCCTGTACGGGCGGCGGCGGACGGCGGAGCCGCTGCTCGGCCTCACCGCGGCCGCGACGCTCGCCGCGGCGGGCATCGTCGGGGCCCTCGCGCACAGCGGGCGCGCCGGGGTGATCACGGGGGCGCTGGCCGGGGTGACGTGGGTCGGGCCGGTGCTGACCGCGATGGCCGTGCGGGAGCACCGCTTCAAGGCCGAGGCCGAGCGGGAGCGCGCCGAGCAGGTCGCGCGGCTGGCCGAGCTGGACCGGCAGGCCGCGGTGAACGCCGAGCGGGCGCGGATGGCCCGCGAGCTGCACGACGTGATCGCCAACCATCTCAGCGTGGTGGCCCTGCACTCCTCGGCCGTGCTGAGGGTCCCCGATCTGGACCGCGCCGCCGTCGCCCGGGCGATGGAGGTCATCCGGGAGAACAGCGTGCAGGGGCTGGCGGAGATGCGCCGGATGATCGGGCTGCTGCGGGACGGCGGCGACGACGCCCTGGACGCGCCGCGGCTGGCCGGGCTCGGGCGGCTGGTCGAGCGGACCGCGCGCAGCGACCTGTCGGCGGAGCTGGAGGTCGCGGGGGAGCGGCCCGAGCTGCCCGCCGCGGTCGAGCTGGCCGCCTACCGGATCGTCCAGGAGTCGCTGACCAACGCGCTGAAGCACGCGGGGTCCGGCCGCGCCGAGGTCCGGGTCGAGTACGCCGCGGACCGCGTGGTGATCGACGTGCTGAGCCCGCTCGGCCGGGACGGGGCGCGGCTGCCCGGGACGGGGAGCGGGCTGATCGGCATGCGGGAGCGGGCGACCATGCTGTCCGGCGCGTTCGCGGCGGGGCCGGAGGACGGCCGCTGGCGCGTGCACGCCGAGCTGCCCGCCGGGCCGGTGGAGCGGGCGTCATGATCCGCCCCACGGGTCGGCCGGAGCCACGGCGGCCCGGTGTCCAGATGGCCGTTCTCGCCCGGGAGACGGCCGCGACCGGCCGTTCCGCCCGTGATGACGGGATTGTGTCGATGGAACCGTGCTGAGGCGGCACGGACGATCTCAGGGCGACAGGCCCCGGATGAGGTCGGCGACGCGGACGATGCCGAGGCAGCGCCCGACCTCGTCCACCACGACCAGGTCGTCGTAGACGCGCTCGGTCTCGCGGCCCGCGGCCCGCAGCGCCGCAACCGCGGGAACCGTCCGCGGGACGGGGCGGGGCTGGTCGGCCAGCCGCGCGGCGGGCCGGTGCGCGTGCAGGGCGTGCCCGTACGCGCCGGACAGCCGCAGCAGGAACCGGGTCCGGTCCACCATCGCGCGGGGGCGCTGCCGCTCGTCCACCAGGACGACGCTCGTGACGCCCGTCTCGGCGTTGAGCACGGTCAGCACCTCGTCGGCCGTCGCGGTGTGCGGCAGCGTCACGGCCGGGAGGGTGAACTCCGAGACTCGGGGTCCGAGGCCCGCGTCCGGCGCCGGCGCGGGGTCCTCCCGGGCCGCGACGGGGACGGTGACCGGCATCCCGGGCCGCCACTCCGGCGGGGCCAGCGCCGGTCCCTGGACGAGCCGCACGCCGAGTTCGCGCAGGTGGACGATCTGGTCCTGCGTCGCCAGGCCGGGGGCGAGGACGTGCGTGCCGAGGCGGTGCGCCAGCTCGACCAGGCTCGCGACCAGCGCCGAGCGGCGGGGCTCCGAGCCGGACCGGCGGGCCAGCTCGGGGTCGAGCTTCAGCAGGAAGGAGGCGCCGTCGACGAGCAGGTCGAGGGGCGCGTGCCCGGCACCGAGGCCCGCGAGCCCCACCAGGTAGCCGGCGCCGCGCAGCGCGGACAGCGCGCCCGCGACGGTCGGGCGCAGCGCGGGCGGGAAGCCGCCCGCCACGCAGACGATGAACTCCTGGGGCCGCCGTCCCGTCTCGGCGAGGCCGTGGTGCAGCTCGGCCAGGAAGGGGTCGCCGTAGGTGAGGGACTCGGCGCGGAGGCCGATCTGCAGCGGCAGGGCCGTGCCGAGGTCCGCGGTCGCGCGGGCGGCCTCGACCGCGCGCCGGACGTCCTCGGCCGCGGGATCGACCCGCATCTCGGGACGGGACGCGGCGGGCGGGCCCGCGTGCGCCTCCACGGCGACGACGGCGCCGGTGCCGAGATCGACCACCGGATGGAACACCGCGCGCGCCGGAAGCAGAACATCGACGGCTGACACAACCGCATCATGCCGCCGCAGGCACGGCGAAACGGCACTTGTCAGGAGAAGTTAACGCACAGTTCTCCCAGGTCGCGGCGTTGATCATGCTATCGGACGCCGCGCGGCGGCAGGTCAGAACCCGCGCCCGCCGGCGAGCGCCGACAGCAGATAGGTCACGCCCGCGACGAGGGCGAGCCAGGCGTAGGCGGTGACGTCGGCGCCGCGCAGCGCCTGCACGACGAGGGAGCCGACCACCGCCACGGTCAGCACGTCGCCCGTCATCGCCGCGGCCCGCAGGTGGGCGCGGGCGCGGTGGCCGGACCCGAAGCCCTCGCTGAGCGGCAGCGCGGGCTCGTTCCGGCGGTACGCCAGGTACGCCGCGTAGCCCGCCAGCGCGGCGAGCGCGACCAGCGCCGTGCCGGTCCGCCCGTCGGCGGCCAGGACGGCGGCGACCACCACCCCGGCCCCCAGAGCGAGCGCGGGTACGGCCCACCGGCCGAGGCTGCGGCGTTCGGGAGCGATCCACATGAGGACATCCTTTCCGATCCGCGGACGCAACGGACCCGCAACGCGCCGGTGCGGGCGGCCCTCGTCCCGGTATGTTCTCGGTCCGTGGCGCAATTTCGATTGAACGGCTCGAAGATGCTGGCCGTCGATCTCGCCGGCGAGACGATCAGGGCGCTGAACGGCTCCATGGTCGCCTACGAGGGGCAGATGACGTTCAAGCGGCAGGGGATGACCGGGGGCGAGGGCCTGCGGGGCGCGCTCAAGCGCAAGCTCGCCGGCGAGGGCATGACCCTCATGGAGGTCACGGGGCAGGGGACGGTCTACCTGGCGAGTGAGGCCACCGAGGTCACGCTCGTCCAGCTCACCGGAGACACCCTCTTCGTGGAGTCGGAGAGCCTGCTGGCCCTCGACGGCTCCCTCCAGACCGGCGTGCAGTTCATCGGGCTCCGGGGGATGGGCACCGGCCAGGGGCTCGCGACCACGAAGGTGGACGGGCACGGCACCGTCGCGATCCTGTCCGAGGGGCCGGCCATCGCGCTGGAGGTGACGCCCCAGACGCCCCTGTGCGTCGACCCGCACGCCTACATCGGCCACCACGGGCAGCTCCAGCAGGACGTCGTCACCGACGTCAACTGGCGGACGGTGCTCGGCCAGGGCTCGGGGGAGAGCGTCCAGTTCCGCTACCAGGGCCACGGCCTGGTCTACGTCCAGCCCGCCGAGCGCGGCGGGATTCTGGAGATCTGATGCCGGGATACCAGTCGATCAACTCGAAGATGCTCCAGGTGCCGGTCGGCCCGGGGCAGGAGGTCTACAGCAGGCGCGGCGCGATGCTCGCCTACACCGGCTCGGTGGCGTTCGCGCCGACCGCCACGGCCGGGCAGGGCATCGGCGGCACGCTCGGACGGGCCGTCGCCGGCGAGCGCACCGCGATGATGCACGTGACGGGGCACGGCACGGTCATGTTCGGCCACGGCGGGCTGCACGTCTCCGTCGTCGAGCTGAACGGCGCCGACACCCTCTACGTCGAGGCCGACCGCCTGCTGGTGCACGACGCGACCCTCCAGGTCGGCACGATGTTCATGGGCGAGCAGGGCGGCGTCCGCGGCGTGCTCCGCGGGGCGGTGACCGGGCAGGGCCTGTTCACCACGACGCTCGCGGGGCACGGCGCGTGCGCGCTGCTGTCGCACGGCGGGGTGATGGAGCTGCCGATCACGCCGCAGCGCCCCGTCCACGTGGACCCCCAGGCGTACGTCGCCCACCGCGGCCAGGTGCAGAACCGGCTCACCACGGCGGTGGGGCTGCGCGACCTGGTCGGGCGCGGCTCCGGCGAGGGCTTCCAGCTGGAGCTGAGCGGCTCCGGCGTCGTCTACGTCCAGGCCAGCGAGAGGAAGATCTGACCGGTGAGCACGTTCGGCACGCGGACCTGGAACGCGGCGACGCTTCCGTCCAACGACAACGTCAACCCGTACGCCTTCAGCGTGGACCTCAACGGGCAGTGGTTCGCGCAGAAGGGCAAGATGATCGCCTACTACGGGCAGATCAGGTTCGAGGCGCTGTCGTCGGGGCCGCTCGACTCGCTCGTCGCGCACACCTTCAACTCCCCGCTGTACGCCCACGACTGGATCGTCGCGCAGGGGCAGGGCAAGCTCGTGCTCGCCGACCGCGGGTTCGACGTGAACTCCTTCGACCTGGACGAGGGGAACCTGACGGTCCGGGCCGGCAACCTGCTGGCGTTCGAGCCGGGCCTGGAGCTCAAGCAGTCGATCATCCCGGGCTTCCTGACGCTGATCGGGACGGGCCGGTTCGTGGCCGCCTCGAACGGGCCGGTCCACTTCGTCGAGCCGCCGATCAGGGTCGACCCGCAGGCGCTCCTCGGCTGGGCGGACTGCCCGTCGCCGTGCCACCACTACGACCACTCCTACATGAGCGGCGCGCTCGGCACCGCCCGGATGGTCCTCGGGGTCGGGGGCTCGTCGGGCGAGGAGCACCAGTTCGACTTCACCGGCCAGGGGACGGTGCTGATGCAGTCGTCCGAGGTCGTGATGAACGAGGACGTCCTGCTGCGCGATCTGGAGGGCCAGATCGGCCTGGTCGGCACCTCGGGGCTCCAGCGGCTCCAGCACACCATCACCCAGCGCCTCGCCGCCGAGCGCCAGAGCTGACGCCCCGGACCGCCGCCCGGTGCCGAGCCCCGCGCCGGGCCGCGCCGGGCCGGCGCGTCACGTACACTGATCAGATGGTTTCGCTCCCGAGCTGACAGGCCACCCCGGCGCGCCCCCGGTCACCGGACCGCGGCGGCGCGCCGTTTCGCGCGCCTGTCCATCGAGCCGTCCGTCAGGGGAGCCCTGTTCACTGTGATCATCGCGAACGACATCGAGCTGCGCGCCGGGTCCCGGCTGCTGATCGAGGCCGCGTCCTTCCGGGTCAACCCCGGCGACCGCGTCGGCTTCGTCGGCCGCAACGGCGCCGGCAAGACGACCCTCACCAAGGTGCTGGCGGGGGAGGCGCTGCCCGCGCAGGGCAGCGTGACGTCCTCCGGCACGATCGGCTACCTCCCGCAGGACCCGCGCGGCGTCGACCTGGCGGAGCTGGCCCGCGACCGCATCCTGTCGGCGCGCGGCCTGGACGAGGTCATCCGGAAGCTGCGCGCGGCCGAGGAGGCGATGGCCACCACGACCGGCGACGAGCGCGACAAGGCGGTGCGCCGCTACGGGCGGCTGGAGGAGCGCCTCCACGTGCTGGGCGGCTACTCCGCCGAGGCGGAGGCGGCCTCCATCGCCTCCAGCCTCGGCCTGCCGGACCGGGTGATGACCCAGCCCCTCGGGACGCTGTCGGGCGGGCAGCGGCGCCGGGTGGAGCTCGCGCGCATCCTGTTCTCGGGCGCCGACACCCTGCTGCTGGACGAGCCGACCAACCACCTGGACGCCGACTCGATCGTCTGGCTGCGCGACTTCCTGAAGTCCCACCAGGGCGGGCTGGTCGTCATCAGCCACGACGTGGACCTGCTGGACGCGGTCGTCAACCGGGTGTTCCACCTGGACGCCAACCGCAGCGTGATCGACATCTACAACGTGGGCTGGAAGAAGTACCTCGACCAGCGCGAGACCGACGAGCGGCGCCGCAGGCGCGAGACGGCCAACGCGCAGCGGCAGGCGTCGGCCCTGCTGTCGCAGGCCGACAAGATGCGCGCGAAGGCCACCAAGGCCAAGGCGGCCCAGCAGATGGACCGGCGGGCGCGGCAGCTTCTCGCCGGCGTGGAGGGCGAGCGGCAGGCCGACAAGGTCGCCAAGATCCGCTTCCCGGATCCGGCGCCGTGCGGCAAGACCCCCCTCACCGCGGAGGGTTTGTCGAAATCGTACGGATCTTTGGAGATTTTCACCGACGTGGACCTGGCCATCGACCGGGGCAGCCGCGTCGTCGTGCTGGGCCTGAACGGCGCGGGGAAGACGACCCTGCTCCGGATGCTGGCGGGGGTCGACAAGCCCGACACCGGGACGGTGGTGGCCGGGCACGGCCTGCGGATCGGCTACTACGCCCAGGAGCACGAGACGCTGGAGGTCGAGCGCTCGGTCCTGGAGAACATGCAGTCGGCCGCGCCGGGCCTGGCGCCGGTGGAAGTCCGCAAGATCCTCGGCTCGTTCCTGTTCTCCGGGGACGACGTGGACAAGCCGGCGGGCGTGCTGTCGGGCGGCGAGAAGACCCGGCTGGCGCTGGCGATGCTCGTGGTGTCGAGCGCCAACGTGCTGCTGCTGGACGAGCCCACCAACAACCTCGACCCGGCCAGCCGCGCGGAGATCCTGGCGGCGCTGCGGACCTTCGCCGGCGCGATCGTCCTCGTGACCCACGATGAGGGGGCGGTCGAGGCGCTCCGGCCGGAAAGAGTGATTTTGCTGCCGGATGGTGTCGAAGACATCTGGAGTGACGAGTTTGCCGATCTGGTGGCACTTGCGTGACCTGGGGAGTGCCTTCCGCAGATCTTTTCTGGCCGAGTGGGTAGCCGAACGCGCGGGAATGACTGATCATGGCGGGGGATAACGCAGCGGTCACCACATCACTACGGGAGGTACTCGTGGCCGAGACCCTTAAGAAGGGCACCCGCGTGACCGGTGCCGAGCGCGACAAGCTGGCGGCGGACCTCAAGAAGAGGTACGACTCCGGCGAGAGCATCCGCGCCCTGGCAGCCGCCACCGGCCGCTCGTATGGGTTCATCCACCGGATTCTGACCGAGTCCGGCGTCAACCTGCGCGGTCGCGGCGGCGCGACCCGGGGCAAGAAGTCCTGAACGGACACCGACCCCCGGAAGAGCGCACCGCCTGATCCGTCGCCGCGACCGACCGAGTAAGGTTCGGTCGCGGCGGCGGACAGGATGGGCCCCGTCCCGTGGACGGCGGGGCGGGCCCCGTGCGCGTCCAGCGCGCCCGCACGCGCCCGTCCGCGACGCCGCCGCACCGGCCTCCGGGCCGGGCACCGAAGGACCGGCACAGCGGAGAGGAAGCGTCATGGCGGACGCGAACATCGATCAACGACCGGAAGCGGCCACGGCCCCGGGCGAGGCCGAGCTGGCCGAGGCCGGGCTCCGGCTGGACGTCGACGGGGCGGTCGCCACCGTCACGCTGGACCGGCCCGAGCGCCGCAACGCCATGACGTTCGCCACCTGGCGGGGCCTCGCCGCGATCGGCCGGTCCCTGCCCGCGGACGTGCGGGTCGTGGTGCTCCGCGGCGCGGGCCCCTCGTTCTCCGCGGGGATCGACCTCAGCATGTTCTCCGGCGGCGGCGAGGGCTTCTCCGACGGCGCGGACGCCGAGGCGACCGACCGCTTCATCGCCGAGCTCCAGGAGGGCTACACCTGGCTGCGGCGCCCCGAGATCGTCACCGTCGCGGCCGTGCAGGGGCACGCCATCGGCGGCGGCTTCCAGCTCGCGCTGGCCTGCGACATCCGGGTCGCGGCCGACGACGCCAAGTTCTGCATGAAGGAGCCGGCCCTCGGCCTCGTCCCCGACCTGACCGGCACCAAGCCCCTGGTCGAGATCGTGGGCGTCCCGCGGGCCCTGGAGCTCTGCCTGACGGCCCGCACGGTCCTCGCGGACGAGGCCGCCCGCCTCGGCCTCGCCGAGATCGTGGTGCCGCGCGACGACCTCGACAAGGCCGTCTCCGACCTCGTGACCGCCCTGCTCGCGGTCGACGGCGGCGCCGCGGCGGCCACCAAGCGGCTGCTCTGGCAGGCTCCCCAGAACACGCTGGAGGAGCAGTGCGCCGCCGAGCGCACGGAGCAGATCGGCCGCCTCCGCGCCCTCTTCGGCTCCCGGACGTCCTGACCAGGCCCCTCTGACGCGCACTGCGCTGAGGAACACCGCGGCGAGCCCCCCGCGCGGGGGGCTCGCCGCGGTCGTTCCGGCTGAGGTCAGTCCAGCGCCTCGTCGCCGCCCCTGGCCAGCGGCAGGAGGACCCTGCTGGTGCCGGGCTGGACGGTTACCTTCGTGCCCGCCGGGTAGCGCAGCGTGTAGTCGTGGTCGGTGGACAGGACGATCACGCCGAGCCGGTGGCCCGCCTTGACGACGTAGTCGGTCGGCTGGAAGTCCCAGCGGAAGTCGTACTGCCGGCCCGGCGCGATCGGCTCGGTGCGGCTCGGGCTGTGCCGGTTCCGCGCGTCCAGCCAGCCCCGCGTGATGATCTTGAACGGGGCGGTCTCGGTGCGCAGCGCCTGCCGGGTCGTGCAGCCCTCGTCGCCCTCGACGCTCTGGCCGTAGCAGACGCGCTCACCGGTGTCCACGCGCGCGCCGGTGGGCCGGGCGTCGGTGCCGTAGTCGACGAGCAGCGCCGTCAGGTACGGCGACCGCCCGTCCAGGGACGCGCGGACCGACACCGCCGGGGTGCCGTCCACCCGGACGGCCCGGGTGAGGGCGGGCGTGAGATAGGCGAGCCGGTTGGGGTCGGCCTGGTCCTCGCCGGCGAGGAGCTGCTCGGCGGTGCGGGTCTTGCCCGCGTCCACGAACGACTGGAGCGCGCCTCGCCGGGGCCTGAGGTCGAGCGTGCCGGGCTGCCCGGCCGGGCCCGCGTTCAGGCTCAGCGGCACGGTGCGGGTGCCGGGGACCGGCCAGTCGCGGGCGGTCTCCCACGTCCCGTCGGCGTGCTGGACGTCGACCCTGGGCTCGCGCTCGATGCCGTTGCGGACGCCGTACAGGTACCGGTCGAACCAGTGGTGGATCTGGCGGAGCCACTCCTCCACGCGCCAGCGGAACGGCGTCGAGTGGTTGCCCTGGTGGAGCCAGAGCTTGCGGGGCACCCCCGCCTCCTTCAGGGCGTTCCACCACTGGACGGAGTTCTTGACCTTGACGTTCCAGTCGTTCAGCCCGTGGACGACCATGACCGCGGCGCGGACCCGGCGGGCCTGCCCGACGTAGTCGCGCTCGGCCCACACCCGGCCGTAGTCGCCGGTCTCCCGGTCCTGCGTCGCCTCGATCTCGTCCATGATCTTGGCGCAGACCTCGGGGTTCTTCCGGGTGAGCACCGCCCGCGCGAGGACGTCGAGGTCCTCGCCCTGGTAGCCGCCGGGCGCGACCACGCCGCCGTTGGCGCGGTAGTAGTCGTACCAGCTGGAGATCGCCGCGATCGGGACGATGGCCTTGAGGCCCGGGACGCCGGTCGCGGCGGCCATGTTCGGCAGCGTCCCGTTGTAGGACTGGCCGATCATGCCGGTGTCGCCGGTCGACCAGCCGGCCGTCACGGGCGTGCCGTCGGGCGCCCAGCCGCGGGCGCGGCCGTTCAGCCAGTCCACCGCCGCCTTGGCGCCCGCCTGCTCGCTGCGGTCGCCCGAGGTCGGGCAGCCGGTGGACCCGCCCGTCCCGATGCTGTCCAGGTTCGCGACGGCGTACCCGCGGGGCAGGAAGTAGTTGTCGTAGATGCCGGGGAAGACGTCGGCGAGGCTGCGCTTGGTCGTCGCCAGCGCGCGCGACCGCGGGTCGTCGATGTCGACGTTGTGGTTGGGCACGTCCAGGATCCCGGCCCAGTACGGGCTGGCCTCCAGGATCGTCGGGACCTTGAGGCCGGCGGTGTCGGTCTCCCTCGGCCGCATGATCCGCATCTGCACGCGGTCGCGCACGCCGTCGCGGTCGCTGTCCACCGTCGTCTCGATGTTCACGGTCTGGGTGACCGCGTCGGCGCGGGAGAAGACCGGCTGGGTCTCGCCGTCCTTCACCACGGCGCCGGCGGCCGGGGCGCGCGGCGGCCCGGCGGGC
>NZ_CAACUY010000185.1 GCF_900659615.1 Actinomadura fibrosa
CGCTGTGGCCCCGGCCCCCGGACGCGGACCGCCGCCGCCCGTCCGCCCTGACCGCCCCGGCGCCGCGGCGGCTCACCGTCGGCTCGGCGAACTTCCCCGAGAGCATCCTGCTCGGCGAGATCTACGCCCAGGCCCTGGAGGCCAAGGGCCGTCCGGTCACCCGCAGGCCGAACCTCGGCCCGCGCGAGACCTACTACCCCCTCGTCAAGGACGGCGGCGTCGACGTCGTCCCGGAGTACAACGGCGCGCTCGCCTCCTATCTGGGCGCGCTCGACCTCGACGCGGCCGCGCCCGCGACGACGAAGTCGGTCGAATCCAAGCTGCGCGGCAAGCTGCCCGGCACGCTGGAGGTGCTCGACCCGGCGAAGGCCGAGGACAAGGACGCGATCGTCGTCACCCGCGCCACCGTCGACCGCTACGGGCTCACCTCCCTCGCCGACCTGAAGGGCGTCTCGGACGGGTTCGTCCTCGGCGGCACCCCGGAGGCCCAGACCCGCCATCAGGGCGTGATCGGGCTCAGGGCCGTCTACGGCGCCGGGTTCAAGGAGTTCCAGCCGTTCCGGCAGGAGGACTTCGGCACGCTCGCCGACCTGCTCGCCAAGGGAACCCTCCAGGCGGCGCAGATGTTCACCACCGACCCCGCGCTCCGCCGCCGCGACTTCGTCGTCCTGGACGACCCGAAGCACCTGTTCGGCGCCCAGAACGTCACGCCGCTGGTCGACCGCGCCGACGTGGACGCGGGCGCGCGCGCCGCGCTGAACGCCGTCTCGGCCAAGCTCACCACCGAGGACCTGCGCTACTTGAACGCGCAGGTCGCGAAGGGCGACCGGGTGGAGGCGGTGGCGAAGGCGTGGCTCGTCCAGAACGGCCTGCTGTGACCCCTCAGGGTGCCGGGTCGACGGCGGGGTCGCCGCCGAGGTAGGCGGCCTTCACGCGGTCGTCCTCGGCGAGCTCGGACGCCGGGCCCGACAGGACGATCCGGCCGGTCTCCAGCACGTACGCGCGGTCCGCGAGCCGGAGCGTCTGGTGCGCGTTCTGCTCGACGATCAGGACGGTGGTGCCCTGCTCGCGGATCTCGCGGACGGCCCGCAGCACCCGCTGCGCGGTCTGCGGCGCGAGCCCCATCGTCGGCTCGTCCAGGGCGAGCAGCCGGGGCCGGAGCATCAGCGCGCGGCCGATCGCGAGCATCTGCTGCTCCCCGCCGGACAGCAGCCCGGCGGGCTGGCCGGGACGCTCGGCGAGCTGCGGGAACATCGCGTAGACCTCCGCGCGGCGGGCGGCGACGGCGGCCCGGTCGCGGCGCCGGAGGTAGCCGCCCAGCAGCAGGTTTTCCGCGACGGTCAGGGCGGGGAAGACGCGCCGCCCCTCGGGGACGTGGCCGAGGCCCGCCGCGACGATCCGGTGCGCGGGCAGCCGCGTGACGTCCCGTCCGGCGAACTCGACGCGCCCCGACCGGGCCCGCTGGAGCCCGGTGACGGTCCGCAGCGTCGTGGTCTTGCCCGCGCCGTTGCTGCCGAGCAGCGCCACGATCTCGCCCTCGGCGACCTCGAACGACACGCCCGACAGCGCCTCGACCTGCCCGTAGCGGGCGCGCAGCCCCTCGACCCGCAGCAGGCTCACCGCAGCACCTCCGCCTGGAGCCCGGCGTCCGGGTCGTCCGGGACGCCGATGTACGCGGCGATCACCCGGTCGTCCGCGCGGATCTCGGCGGGCGGCCCGGCGGCGATCGCGCGCCCGCGGTCGAGGACGACGACCCGGGTCGAGACCGACATGACCAGCGCGACGTCGTGCTCGATCAGCACGACCGCGACGCCGCGCGCCCGGACGCGGCCGATGAGGTCCATCAGGGCCCGCTTCTCGGTCGGGTTCGCGCCCGCCGCGGGCTCGTCCAGCAGCAGCGCGCGCGGCTCGGCGGCGAGGGCCCGGGCGATCTCCAGCCGGCGGCGGTCCCCGTAGGGCAGGCCGCCCGCCGGGCGGTCGGCGGCCTCGGCGAGCCCGGTGAACTCCAGGCAGCGGCGCACCGCGGCGGCGTCGGCGCGCGACGGCGGCCGCAGCAGGGACCGGTCCCGGGCGAACCGGCCGACCAGGACGTTCTCGGCGACGGTCAGCTCCTCGAACAGCCGGATGTTCTGGAACGTGCGGGCCAGCCCGGCGGCGGCGACCCGGTGCGGCGCGAGGCCGTGCACCCGCCTGCCCGCGACGCGCACCGTCCCGGCGTCCGGCGCGATCATGCCGGTGACGCAGTTGAAGGCGGTGGTCTTGCCCGCGCCGTTCGGGCCGATGACGCTCACGACCTCGCCGGCGCCGGCCCGCAGCGACAGGTCCTCCACCGCCGTGACGCCGCCGAACCGCCGCGTCAGCCCCTCGACCTCCAAGACGCCTCCGCCCGCGGCTGGGGGAGCGGGTTCGGGCCCGGCCGCCGCGGGACGCGCGAACCGGCGGGGGCGGGCGGGCCAGACGCCCTGCGGCCGCACGAGGACGATGAGGACGAGCAGCAGCGCGAAGAACAGCCCCCGGTACTCCTGGACGGTCCGCAGCGCCTCGGGCAGCGCGACGACGACGACCGCGCCGACCACGACGCCGGGCCGGCTGCCCATCCCGCCGATGATCACCACGAGCAGGATCATCAGCGAGGTCAGGAACGTGAAGCTGGACGGGTCGACGGTGCCGAGCTGGGCGGCGTTCAGCGGCCCGGCCACCGAGCCGACCGCGGCGCCGAGCACGTACGCGAGCAGCTTCACCCGCCGCGTCGGCACGCCGACGGCCTCCGCGGCGCGGTCGTCGGCCCGGACCGCGCGCCACGCGTACGCCAGCCGCGTCCGGGCGAGCAGGCCGGTCAGGACGAGGACGGCGGCGAAGAACGCGAGCGCGAGGTAGAAGAAGTCCGGCGGCGTGACGATCTCCCGGCCGCCGACGGTGACCGGCGGGATCCCGGTGAGCCCGTTCGGGCCGCCGGTGACGTCCAGGTTGACGACCGTGATCCGGATGATCTCGCCGAAGCCGAGCGTGACGATCGCGAGGTAGTCGCTGCGCAGCCGCAGCGTCGGATAGCCGATCACGACGCCGGAGGCCGCCGCCGCGAGCACCGCGACGGGCAGCGTCGCCCAGAAGCCCCAGTGCAGCTTCAGCATCAGCAGCCCGGAGGTGTACGCGCCGATCGCGAAGAACGCCGCGAACCCGAGGTCCAGCAGCCCGGCGTAGCCGACCACGATGTTGATCCCGAGCCCGAGGATCGCGTAGATCAGGATCGTCCCGGCGACGGTGACGGCGTAGTCGTCCAGCACCTGCCCGGCCGCGAGCGCGGCCAGGAGCAGCAGCGGCCATCCCGCGTGCCGGGCCAGGGCGGTGGCGTCCGGGCGCCGCAAGGTCTTCACGCGCGCTCCACGACGCGCTCGCCGAACAGGCCGGTGGGGCGCAGCGCGAGCACGGCGATCAGCAGCCCGAAGATGATGACGTCCGTCCAGCGCGACGAGACGTACCCGGCGGAGAACGACTGGACGAGCCCGATGCACACCCCGGCGGCCATCGTCCCCGGCAGGTTCCCGATACCGCCGAGCACGGCGGCGGTGAACGCCCGCAGCCCGATGAGGAACCCCATCCCGAAGCTGATCTGCGTGTAGTAGAGCCCGTACATGACCCCGGCCGCGCCGGCGAGCAGCGAGCCGGCGAAGAACGTCGCGAGGACGAGCCGCTCCACGTCGATGCCCTGGAGCCGGGCGGCGTCGCGGTCCATCGCGAGGGCGCGCATGGCCGTCCCGGTCACGGTGCGGGTGACGAACAGCCACAGCCCCGCCATCAGCGCGACCGCGAGCAGCACCAGCGCGAGCTGGCCGTAGGTGACGCGGACGGCGCCGCTCATGACCTGCCCGCCGTCCAGCGCGTTCGGGTAGGACTTGAAGCGGGCGTGGGTCAGCACCTTCACGCCCTCCTCCAGCGCGAGCGAGACCCCGATCGCCGCGATGAGCATCGCGAGCCGCGGCGAGGCCAGCAGCGGCAGGTAGGCGGCGCGGGCGACGCCGGCGCCGAGGACGCCGGTGGCGAGGGCGCCCGCGGCGACGGCGGCGAGCACGGCCGGCAGCGCCATCCCGCCGGTCGCGCCGAGCGTCGTCAGCACCCCGAACCCGGCGAACGCGCCGATCATGAACACGTCGCCGTGCGCGAAGTTGATCAACCGCACCACGCCGTAGATCATCGAGTAGCCGAGCGCGATCAGCGCGAGGAACGCTCCGATGGTCAGCCCGTTCACCAGGTACTGGACGAAGTCGCTCACGAGCCGGTCCGGGCGTCGACCCAGGCGGCGCCGGTCTTGTCCAGCTTCTTGTAGGCGGTGAAGGCGCCCTTCTGCACGCGCACCGTGATGTACAGCGGGTCGGTCCGGTCGCCCTTCTGGTCGAACGTGATGGGCCCGGTGATCCCGGGGTAGTCCTTCACGCCGTGCAGCGCCTTGGTGATGTCGGGGCCCTTCGTGGACCCGGTGTCCCCCATGACCTTCGCGAGGAGCTTGACCGCGTCGTACTCGTACACCGAGAACGGCCCCGGATCGGCGCCGTTCCTCGCCTTGTACGCGGCGACGAACGACGCGGCGGCGGGGAGGTCCTTGGCGAGCGGCGCCGTCGTGGCGATGTAGCCGTCGGCCGCCGCCCCGGCGGTCTTCAGCACGGTCGAGTCGGTCGTCGCGTCCCCGCCCATCAGAGTGAACTTCAGCCCGAGCTGCTTGCGCTGCCTGAGCAGCAGGCCCGCCTCGGCGAAGTAGCCGGTGAAGTACACGACGTCCGGCTTCGTGGACGCGATCTTCGTGAGGACGGGGCTGTAGTCGGACTGGCCGGGCTGGAGCGCGTCCTCGTAGACGACCTGCGCGCCGAGCCCCTTCGCCGACCCCGCCGCGGCGTCCGCGAGGCCCTTGGCGTAGGTGGTGTTGTCGTGCAGGACCGCGACCCGCCGCGCGCCGAGCTGGCCGGTCATGAACTTCGCGGCGAGCGCGCCCTGGTTGTCGTCCCGGCCGCAGGTCCGGAAGACCTTCCCCTTGCCGGTCTCGGTGAGCGACGGGTTCGTGGACGCGTCCAGCACGAACGGGACGTCCCGGCGCCCGTAGATCGGGATGGCGGGCACCGCCGCGCCCGAGCAGTAGCCGCCCGCCACCGCCACGACCTTGCTGTTCAGCAGCTTCTGCGCCGCCTGCGCGCCCTGCTGGGCGCTGCACGCGTCGTCCGCCTGGACGATCCTGATCGACCGGCCGCGCACGCCGCCCGCCTTGTTGACCTCGTCGGCGGCGACCTTCGCGGCGGCCAGGATGTCCTGCCCCGCGGACGCGGAGTCGCCGCTGAGGGGCGCCGGCACCCCGATCCTGATGTCGCCTCCCCCGCCGGAGCCGCCGCCGGAGCCGCAGCCGGCGAGCGGGACCAGCAGCAGGCCGGCGCCGGCCGCCGCGGCGGCGCGGGGCGCGCGCCGGCGGTCCCGCGGGGTTCCAGGGGTCATCGGGCCACTCCCTCGCTCGTCAGGCGGGATGGCAAAAGCGTGATTCGTCGCGCGACGGGCGTCGAGACGAACAAGCGCGCGATCTCGTGGGGAGATCGGTAAGCACCGCTTGCCCTCCCGCCCTCGACAGCGCGCCGCCCGGCCGCCGAAGATCACTTCATGGCCGAGGTGCTGCTGCTGTCCGCCGCCGACGTGCGCGCCGTGTTCGACCTGCCGGCGGCGCTCGGCTCGCAGCGCGCGGCGTTCGCGGCGCTCGGCCGGGACGAGGCGCGGCTCGCGCCCCGGCTGCTCCTCGACGGCCCGGACGGCGCCGTCGCGTTCTGCTACGTGTCGCGGCTGCCCGGGACCGGCGCCGTCTCCAAGTTCGGCAGCGTCACGCCGGGCAACGCCGGCCGCGGCCTGCCCACGGTCGCCGCGCTCGTCACCGTCCAGGACCCCGTGGACGGGCGGCCCGTCGCGATCATCGAGGGGGAGGCCGTCACGACGCTGCGGACCTCGGCGGCGAGCGCGGTCGCGGCCGAGCACCTCGCGCTCCCGGGCGCGTCGCGGCTCGCCGTGGCCGGCTGCGGGGTGCAGGGCCGCGCGCACGTCCGGGCGATGGCGCGCGTGCGCCCCCTCGACCACGTCGCCCTGGCCTGCCGGAACCCCGGGACCTGCGGCGCGGCGGACGAGCTCGCGGCGGAGCTGGACCTGCCCGTGGAGGCCGCGGCGTCCGTCCGCGACGCGGTCGCGGGCGCCGACATCGTCGTCACCGCGACCACGAGCACGGAACCGGTCGTCCGCGGCGACTGGCTGGATCCCGGCTGCACCGTCGTGAGCGTCGGCTCCTTCGCCCCGGACAGGACGGAGGTGGACGCCGGGCTCGTCAGGCGGGCCGCGCCCGTCGTGGTGGACCACGTCCCGACCGCGCTGGAGCAGGCGGGCCCGATCGTGGCGGGCGTCCGCGCCGGACACCTGGACCCGGGACGGCTGCGGCCGCTCGGCCCGATCGTCGCGGGCCTGGCCCCGGGGCGGGAGTCCGCCGCCGACATCGTCTTCTACAACAGCGTCGGCCTGGGCGTGCAGGACGCCGCCGCGGCGTCCGTCATCGTCGAGCGCGCCCGTGCCACCGGCACCGGGCGGACCGTCACCCTGTGACGACCCGCCCGGCTCCCGACCGGCGCGGGACGGCGCTCACCGCACGCGCTCAGCCCGTCCGCTCAGTGCACGCGCTTGGCTTCGACCAGTTCCCCGAGCTCCGGCAGCACGGCGTCGGCGACCGTGATCCTCCGGTCGACGAGCCCGGCGTCGTGGAACAGGTCGGCGGCGCGCTGCTGCTCCGCGACGAACTCCGCGCTCACCGGCTCCAGCCCGAACGGGCGCCGCCGCAGCGCGTTCTCCCAGGCCGCCACGTCGCCTCCGTCGTCGTCGGCGAACAGCTTCGCGGCCTCGCCCGGGTTCTCCCTGATCCAGGCGTCGGACTCCTGGAGCGCGCCGACGATCGCCGCCAGCTCGTCCCGGCGGCCCTCGGCGAAGTCGCGGCGCGTGAACCACAGCGACCGGTGGCTGAACAGGCCGTCCGTCTCGACGAGGGTGCGCGGGGACGCCTCCTCCTCGACGCGGGTCAGCGCCGGGTAGGAGCCGATCCAGGCGTCGACCTCGCGGTCCAGGAAGAGCTGCGCGGCGTCGGTGTAGGCGTCCACGGGCTCGATGTCGCGCCAGCCGAGCCCGGCGTCGTCCAGCGCGAACAGCAGCAGCGTCGTTTGCCAGGAGCCGTGCCCGAGCGCGACCCGCTTGCCCTTGAGGTCGGCGACCGAGGCGATGCCGGAGTCCTCGTGGACGACCAGGCGGCCGTTCTCGTGCCGCGGCCCGGACGTAGCGACGTACACGACGTCGTGGCCCTTGGCCTGCGCGGTGACCGGCGGCGTCGAGCCGGTGCCGATGAAGTCGTACCCGCCGTCGAAGAGGTGGTCGCCGTGCGCGGACGGGAGCCCCTCGGTCGGGGACGGGCGGTCCCCGGCGGGCAGCGACCGGAGGTCCACCCACTCCACGTCCGGCAGGGACTGCTCCAGGATGCCGCGGTGGCGCAGCACCCACAGGGAGTTGTTGTTCGGGAAGTAGCCCACGCGGACGGGCTTGGAGTCGGACATCAGGGGGTTCCTCTCGTTGCGGAAATCGGGGTGCGGCCCTGGTCGGCGCCGGTGCCGTCGGCTCGCGGGCCGTGGTCGCGCAGGTCGTGGCCGCGCAGCAGCGGGAGCACCCGCTCGCCCACGCGGTGCGCCTCCTCCAGGTGGGGGACGCCCGCGAGGATGAACGCGTCCACGCCGAGGCCGATCAGCTCGTCGAGCCGGGCGGCCACCTGCGCGTAGCTGCCGACCAGGCCGAACGCGGGACCGCCGCGCAGCAGATGGAAGCCGCCCCAGAAGTTCGGCTCGACCTCCAGCGCGCGGAGGTCGGTGACGGGCCACTCGACGAAGGACGCGCTGCGCAGCCACCCGACCGAGTCGCCGGACGCCTCCGGCCCGCGGAGCTGCGCCGGGTCCACGTGCCGCCAGCCGCGCCGGATCTCGTCCCACGCCTCCTCCTCGGTCTCCCGGGCGAGGACGTCGATGCGCACCGCGAACCTCGGGGACCGCCCGAGCGCCTCGGTGTGCTCGCGGACCTGCGCGAACTTGGCGGACAGCGCGGCGGTCGGCTCCAGCCAGGACAGGTAGTAGTCGGCGTGCCGCCCGGCGGCGCGGATCGCGGCGGGGGAGGAGCCCGAGAAGTAGATCTCGGGGAACGGCTGCCCGGCGAGCGGGCCCGGCAGCCCCGCGCCCTCCACCCGGTAGAAGCGGCCCTCGTAGTCGAACGGACCGCCGTCCCAGACGCCCTTCAGGACGTCGAGGAACTCCGACGTCCGCGCGTAGCGGTCGTCGTGGTCGACCTTGTCGCCCCACCAGAGCTGGGCCGGGCCGCCGCCGCCGGAGATCACGTTGTAGACCACGCGGCCGCCGGTGGCCCGCTGGAGGCTCGCCGACATCCGCGCCGCCTGCACCGGGTGCAGGAACCCGGGCTGGTAGGCGATCATGAAGCGGTAGGTGGTGGTCTCCCGGGCGAGGCTCGCGGCCGCCGCCCACGGGTCGTCGGTGAACGGGAACGACGGCAGCAGCCCGCCGACGAACCCCGACAGCTCCGACGCCCGCGCCACGTCCGCCATGTGGTCCAGGTGGGTGTACCCGTCGTCCCGCCCGCCGCGGACGCGGGGCGCGATCGCGCCGGGCTCGCCCGGCGCCCAGTCCCCGCGGCTCGCGACCCGGCGGCGCAGCGACGGCTGGTCGCCGTGCGTCCCGATCCGCCAGTAGATGTCAATCGGCATGCTCGTGCTCCTTCACGGTGTCGGACGCGGCGGCGGGCGCTGTGCCGGTGGCCAGCAGGGGGAGGAGGTGCTCGCCGAGGCGGTAGGTCTCCTCCACGTACGGGGCGGCCTCCAGCACGAACGTCGTGACGCCCCGCGCCGCGAACCCGCGGATCGCGTCCGCGACCTGGTCATACGACCCGGTGAGCCCGGACGGCGGCGCGCCCGCGGCGGTACGGCGGGCGGCCTCGGCCCGCGCCTCCTCCTCGTCCTCGCGGGCCAGGACGGGCAGGGTCAGCCCGAAGGCGAGGGCCCTGCCGTGCCCGGCGGCGCGGGCGCGGAGGTCGGCGATCAGCGCGTCCAGGACGTCGCCCTGGCGGGAGACGCCCGGCTGCGCGGCCGCGAAGTCGAAGACGTGGACGTCGGCGTGCCGGGCCGACAGGTCGAGCGCCTCCGGCGAGGTCCCCGACAGGTGGACGCGCGGGAACGGCCGGTCGGACAGCGGCGCCTGGAAGCCGCCCGCCAGCACCTGGAAGAACCGCCCCTCGTAGGTGTAGGAGTCCTCGTGCCAGACGCCCTTGGCGATGGTGAGGAACTCGTCGGCGCGGGCGTAGCGGTCCGGGCCCTCGACGAAGTCGCCCTGCGCCCGCGCGACGGACGGGTCGAGGTCGACCGACAGCCGCCAGTCGAGCCGGCCGCCGGAGAACCGCTGGAGGGACGCCGACACCTTCGCGGCGTACACCGGCGTCGCGACACCGGGGTGCAGCCCCGCGGCGCCGCGCAGCCACCGGCTCGCGCGCAGCAGCCCGGCGGTGACGACGACGGACTCCTCGCCGCCCGCGTCGAACGGCGCGAGCGCGCCGTCGAAGCCCGCGATCTCGGCGGCGCGGCCGATCTCCGCGAGGTGGTCGAACGGCCCGTACGCGCCGGGCCGCAGGTCGGTCACGAACGCCGGCGGGGCCGGGGGCGGCGGCCCGAAGTCGCCGCGCGCGCCGTCGCCGCGCGTCGGCAGCGTGACGATGAACTCCGGGACGGGCGGGACCGGGTCAGGGGAGGCCGGGACGGGGGCCGTCATGCCGCGACCCCCTCGGCGGCGAGGCGCTCGCGCGCCAGCCGGAGCGGCTCGGGCGCCGCCCACGCGTCCACGTCCACGTCGGTGTCGAGGAACCCGTGGACGAGCAGGAAGTCCTTCTGGACCCGGAGCAGGGCGAGCCGCTCGTCCGACAGGTCAGGGTGCAGGGAGCGGTGGAAGTCGCCCCGGTACGCGGTGGCGACGCCCTCCGCGTCCGAGCGGGTCTCGCGGGCGAGGATCTCGCGGACGCCGTCGAGGTTCCCGGCCGCCCAGTCCGCCGCGCGCAGCGTCTGCTCCAGGAACGCCACGACCAGGTCGGGTCGCTCGTCGAGCAGCCGCTCGTGGACGGTGATCGGACGCGGCGTGCCGTTGTTGACGCGCGTCCTCGGGTCGGGGTGGGCGTCCAGGTCGACGGCGACGGCGAGGCCCAGCTCGCGGGCCTGGTCGGCGGCCCGAGCACCCTTCACGTACACGGCGTCCACCTCGCCGCGGACGAGCTGCTCCAGGCCGGGCCACGACAGCCGCCCGCCGCGCGCGTCGCGTCCGACGGACGGCGACAGCTCCGCCGGGACCTCGACGAACGCGATGTCGTCGAGGGTGAGGCCGCCCTGGGCGAGCGCGCCCTTCACCCCGTGCAGCGCCATCGCGCGCGGGAAGCTCGTCGCGCGCGTCCCGGCCCAGCCCGGCAGGGCGACGCGGGCGCCGCGCAGCCCGGCCGCGTCCCCGATCCCGGAGCCGGGCCGAACGAGGATCGACTGCCACTCCTCGATCCAGGTCAGCCCGATCAGCCGGGTCGGCGCGCCCGCCGACCGCGCCGCGAGCGCGGGCACGTTGCCGCCCTCGCGGAACAGCCCGAGCAGGTCGTGGTCGAAGTGGTGCCGGGCCAGCTCGGGGCCGGCGTCCTGGAGCACGCCCACCTCCAACCCGGCCGTGCCGAACCGCTCGGCCAGCCAGCCGAGGTTGTGGGCGAGGCCGCTGGCCGTCGGCACCGGGCAGCGGGTGAACCAGATCTTCTCCACCGTGGTCACGGCGCTCCTTCGGGAATGGGTCGTCAGTGGGGGTCAGGGGTGAGGGCGGAGGCCGGCTCGACCCCCAGATGGGACAGCAGGGCGCGGCGCCGGTCGGCGAGCGCCGGATCGTCGCGGTCCCGCGGCCGGGGCAGACCGACCTCCCGGTCGTCGGCGAACGTCCCGCCGCGCAGCACCGCGACGCGGTCGGCGAGGCGCAGCGCCTCGTCCACGTCGTGGGTCACGAGGACGACCGCGGGCCGGTGCCGCGCGCACAGCTCGGCGACGAGGTCCTGCATCTGGAGCCGGGTGAGGGCGTCGAGCGCGGCGAACGGCTCGTCCAGCAGCAGCACCTGCGGGTCCCGGACCAGCGCCCGCGCCAGCGCCACCCGCTGGGCCTCGCCGCCCGACAGCGTCGCGGGCCACGCCCGCTCGTGCCCGGCGAGGCCGACCTCCGCGAGCGCGCGCCGCCCCGCGTCCCGGGACGAGCGCGGCAGCCCGAGCGTGACGTTGGCGAGGACGCGCCGCGCCTGCACCAGCCGCGGCTCCTGGTAGACGGTGGTGCGGCGCGGGGCGGCGAGGACGGTCCCGGCGTCCGGTACCTCCAGGCCCGCGAGCAGGCGCAGCAGCGTCGTCTTGCCGGTGCCGCTCGGGCCGAGCAGCGCGAAGAACTCGCCGCGCCGGACCTCCAGGTCGATCCCGGCGAGGACGGTCTTCGGCCCGAACGACTTCCGCACCCCGGCGAGGCGCACGGCGACGTCGCTCATCGGGCCGCCACCTGCCCCCGCCAGGGCATCGCGAGCCGCTCCACGCCCCGGATCACGAGGTCGATGACCAGCCCGATCAGCGCGTAGATCAGGATGCACAGCACCATGTAGTCGTTCCGGTAGTACTGCTGCGCGAGCGTGACCAGGTAGCCGATGCCCTCGCTCGCGCCGATCTGCTCGGCGGCGATGAGGCCGGTCAGCGACACCGACAGGCTGATCCGCAGCGCCATGAGGATGCTCGGCAGCGCGCTCGGCACGATGACGGCGAGGGCGAGCCGGGCGCCGCGCAGCCCGAAGCCCCGCGCCGCCTCGACGACCTTGCGGTCCACGCCGCGCACGCCGAGGTAGGTGTAGGCGTACATCGGCGCGGCCGTCGCGACGGCGATCAGCACGATCTTGAAGGTCTCGCCGACGCCGAACCAGGAGATGAACAGCGGCACGAGCGCGAGGAACGGGACGGCCCGCTTCATCTGCATCGTCGGGTCGATCAGCTCCTCGCCGAGCGCCGACAGCCCGGCCGCGACGCCGAGCAGCAGCCCGGCGCCCGCGCCCGCCAGCACGCCGAGCGCCGCCCGCCGGCCCGACGCCAGCAGGTAGTCGGTGAGCTGCCCCGTCTCGGCCAGCTCCCGCAGCGCCCCGAGCACCGCGCCGGGGCCGGTGAGGACGTCCGGCGGGATGCCGCCGCTCGCCGTCCCGTACCACCAGGCGGCGACCAGCAGCACCGGCACGCCGGTCCGGACGGCGAGCGAGACCGCGGGGCGGCGCCGCCGCGTCCCGATCCGCGCCGGGACGCGCAGTTCGCCGTCCCCGGCCTCCGCGTCCGGCGCGGAGGCCGCGGGCACGTCCGTCGTCGCCACCTCCTCCGGCGCGGGCGCGGGCGCGGCCGGCGGCCGTTCCAGCGTCATGACGACGTCCCGGACGGCACCGGCGACGCCGACGCCGCCCGCAGGTCGGAGATGACCTGGTCCGCGGGGATCGCCGACGGCAGGACGCCGTACTGGCGGAAGATCCCGGCGACGCTCTCGACGTACGTGCCGTCGGACGCGCCCGCGTAGCGCGGGACGTTCTGGTAGCGGGCCTCGGCGAGGTTGTCCTGGAGCCGCTTGCCGGAGACCGCCGTCGGGCCCTTCTTCAGGAAGACGTTCTGGAACTTCTCCGGCGACCGCTTCTCCTCCTCGGTCAGCTCGCGCAGCGTGTCGAGGAAGACCTGCACGGCCTTCGGGTTCTTCTCCAACAGTTCCGTGCGGGCGGCCCAGATGGTGAGGTCCTTGTCCGGCAGGTCGCGGCCGTTGAGCAGGACGCGGGCGCCCTTGGCGACGACCTCGGGGTAGGCGTTGACGATCGCCCACCAGGCGTCCACCTTGCCGGTCGCGAACGCCGAGGCGCCCTGGACCGGGTTCAGGTAGACGCGCTTCACCTGGTCGGCGGGGATGCCGTTCTCCTTGAGCGCGAGCAGCAGCAGGTACTCGCCGCGCCCGCCCTTGTTGACCGCGACCTGCTTGCCGACCAGGTCCTTCACCGACCGCACCGGGCTGTCCGCGGGGACGACCAGGCCGTCGCGGGGCGGCGCCGCCCGGTCGGTCACGGGGTCGGCGACGGCGAAGATCTTGAGATCGCGGCTGTTGGCGAGGTAGCCCAGCGCGGGGGAGATCGCCCCCTCCAGGACGTTGACGGAGCCGGAGCGGACGGCGTCGATCGTCGCGGTGAAGGAGGCGTACGAGCCGCCCCACTGCACCCGGGCGCCGGCCGCCTTCAGTCGCTCGTCGAGGAGGCCCTCGCGCTTGGCGTAGGCGAGCGGGCCCGCGTTGCCCGGGTCGCTGAGCTTGATGACCGTGCCGCCGGAGCCGCCGGCGGACCCGCCCGCCTCCGCGGAGCCGCCGCAGGCGGCGGTCAGGCTGAGCAGGGCGGCGGCCGCGGCGGCGGTCGCGAGGCGCAGTCGGTGACGGGGGAAGGACATGGTGGCGTGGCCCCTCATGTGGTTCGGGCGCGACGGCCGGACGGGCCGCACGCCGGTGGGAGCCCTGCCGGAGCCGGAGACGGCGGCGGCAGGGCTCGGTGGGGAGAGTGGAGCGGGGAGGGGGATGCGGTCCCGGGCGTCAGTGCCGGGGACGGCGGTAGGAGGTGGGGCGGGCCCGTGCGGGCGCCGAGTCCGAGTACGCGCTGAGGGACGCGGGCGGCGGCGCGGGCGGCGCGGTCAGCGACAGAGGCTGCTGTTCAGGCGCATGTTGTCGACCACGCGCCGGACGGTCAGGACGACGTGCGGCATAATCCCCATATTCTAGATAGGAATACTGGAAGTCAAGCCGTGAAGATCGATAACCACCGGGAATAAGCACCGCTCTTGGACGCGGACGCCGCCCCGGCCCCAGGATGAAGCCGACCTGGACGGCGGACGAGAGGAGCCCCGGTGGAACTGGGCGTGAACGGGATCAACGCCAAGGCGACGCTGCACCCGGACGCGACGGCGCGGCTGGCGAGGCGTGCCGAGGAGCTCGGGTACGCCTCCTGGTGGGCGGGCGACCACGTCGTCCTGCCGAGCCCGCGCGTCCCCGGCTCGCCGATGGAGGCGACCGACGCGATCCTCGACCCGCTCGTGCACCTGGCGTTCGTCGCCGCCGTCACCGAGCGGATCCGGCTCTGCACCGGCATCGTGATCCTCCCGCAGCGCAACCCCCTCGTCCTCGCGAAGCAGGCGGCCAGCCTGGACGTGCTGAGCGGCGGCCGGCTGACCCTCGGCGTCGGCGCCGGGTACCTCGAACCGGAGCTCGCCGCGCTCGGCGTGCCGATGTCCGAGCGCGGCGCCCGCACCGACGAGTACCTCGACGCGATGCGCTCGCTCTGGAGCGACCCGGAGCCGTCCTACCGCGGGCGGTTCGTCGCGTTCGACGGCGTCGACGCGCACCCCCGCCCCGTGCGCCCGGACGGCCCGCGGATCGCCATCGGCGGCCACAGTCCCGCGGCGTTCCGCCGCGCGGTCGCCCGGGGGCACGGCTGGATCGGCGTCGGGACGCCGGACGAGCTGGAGGCGAACCTCGCGGGCCTGGAGCGCGCCGCCGCGGAGACCGAGCGCCCGGCGGCGCTCGGCCGCCTGCGGATCATCGCGCTGCCGCTCGCGCCCATCGCGCCGGACACCGCGCGGCGCTACGCCGATCTCGGTGTGGACGAGCTGCTCGTCTACCCGCTGCCGCTGGAGGACCCGAAGGAGGCCGAGGCGTACCTCGAACGCCACGCCGACCTGCCGCGCTGACGGCCCCGATGGGCTACGATACGGTGCTCGTTCGTTAAACCGAACGATGGAGCGGAGGGGCGGCGCGTGGGCGCTTCGGGTGATTCGGTGCGGGACCTGCTGGCCGCGAACCTGCGGCGCGCGCGCCAGGAGCGCGGCCTGTCGCTGTCGGAGCTGTCCCGCCGGTCGAGGATCGGCAAGGCCACCCTTCACCAGCTGGAGGCGGGGGCGGGCAACCCCACGATCGAGACCGTGTTCAGCCTGTCGCGCGCTCTGGAGGTGCCCATCTCCGACCTGCTCGACCGGCAGGAGCCGTCCGGGCCGACCGTGGTGCGCGCGGCCGACGTCGAGGTGCTGCGCGGCGAGGGCGTCGACCTGCGGCCGCTGCGCGGCATCGAGTCCGGCGGCGCGTTCTTCGAGGTGTACGACCAGCAGGTCAGGGCCGGTTCCCGGCAGGACTCCCTCGGCCACGTGGGCACCGAGCACACGATCGTCCAGGCCGGCCGGCTCGGCGTTCGGGTGGACGGCCGGGACGTCGAGCTGGGGCCGGGCGACTACGTCGGCTTCGACGCCCGGCTGCCGCACGCCTACACGGCCCTGGAGGGGACCGTCCGCTCGGTACTGCTCCTCCAGTACCGCTCCGACCAGCGCCTTCACGCCGCCCCCGCCGAACCGCCGCACCTCCTGGAGACCCCGTGAGCCGGGACGCCGCCGCGCGTTGACAGCGCGCCCGGGCGGCCATAGCCTCGGCATCGTTCGGTTTAACGAACGATCGAAGGGGAGCCGATGACGCGGGCCGTGGTGCTGGGCGCCGGGATCGTCGGCGCCGCCTGCGCCCGCGAGCTGGCCCGCGCGGGCCTCGCGGTGACGGTCGTCGAACGGGACGGCCCCGCCGCGGCGACCACCGCCCACGGCGAGGGCAACGTCCTCGTCTCCGACAAGGGCCCCGGTCCCGAGCTGGAACTCGCCCGGCTGTCGCTCCGCCTCTGGCCCGAGATCCTCCACGGCCTCCCGGACGCCCGCGGCGTCGAGTGGGACCCGAAAGGCGGCATCGTCGTCGCGACCACCGCCCAAGGCGCCGAGGCGCTACGGATCTTCGCCGCCGCCCAGCGCGAGGCCGGAATCATCGCCACCGAGCTGGACGCCGCCGCCCTCGCCACCGCCGAACCCCACCTCACCAGGGACGTCACGGCCGCCGTCCACTACCCCGAGGACGCCCAGGTACAGCCCTCCGGAGCCGCGACCGCGCTGCTGGCCGACGCGCTGCGCGCCGGGGCCGTCCTGCACGCGGGACACGAGGTCCTCGGCGGGATCGTCTCCGGCGGCCGGCTCACCGGAGTCCGGACGTCCGGCGGCACCATCGAGGGCGACCTCGTCGTCAACGCGACGGGCCCGTGGTCCGGCGAGACCGCGCGGCGGCTCGGCGTCCGGCTGGACGTCCGGCCCCGGCGCGGCGAGGTCCTGGTCACCGCCCCGATGCCGCCCACCGTCTTCCACAAGGTCTACGACGCCGGCTACGTGGGCGCCGTCGGCAGCGGCGCCGAGGAGCTCCAGGCGTCCGCGGTGGTCGAGTCGACCCGCGGCGGGACGATCCTGCTCGGCTCCTCGCGCCGCCGCGTCGGCTTCGACGACCGGCTCCGCCCGGAGGTCCTGTCGGTCATCGCGGCGAAGGCCCTGCGGCTGTTCCCGTCACTCGCCGGGACGGCGGTCATGCGCGCCTACGGGGGATTCCGCCCCTACGTCGGCGACCACCTGCCCGTGATCGGCGCCGACCCGCGGCTGCCCGGCCTATGGCACGCCACCGGCCACGAGGGCGCCGGCATCGGGTTGTCGGCCGGGACCGCCGCCGTCCTGCGCGACCTCGTGCTGGGCCGCGAACCGGCGATCCCCGCAGACCCGTTCCGCGTGGACCGCCCCGCCGTCCTGGCCGAGGCCGCAGCACCCGGAGGAGAGGTATGAGCCCGCGACTCGTGCGCGCGTCCGACGACGCGACCGGCCGCCGCGACGTCCCGCTGCGGATCACCGTGGACGGCGAGCCGCTCACCGGCGTGGCGGGCCAGACCGTCGCCGGGGTGCTGCTCGCGTCCGGCCGCCGCTCCTGGCGGACGGGCCCGTCCGGCGCGCCGCGCGGCGTGTTCTGCGGGATCGGCGCCTGCTTCGACTGCCTGGTCACCGTCAACGGCGTCCGCGACGTGCGCGCCTGCCGCCGCCGCGCCCACGACGGCGACACGATAACCACCCAATCCCGCAACCCGACCCCCACCACGGAACCAGTCGCGGCGCCAGGGGAGGGAGCGCGGTGACTCGGCGTGTTGTGGTTGTTGGGGCTGGGCCTGGGGGGCTTGGGGCTGCTGCGGGGGCGTTGCGGGCGGGGGCGGAGGTCACGCTCGTCGACTCCGCCGAGAACCCCGGCGGGCAGTACCACCGGATGCTGCCCGACGCGTACCGTGCGGCGCGGCCTGAGCGGTTGCACCACGGGTGGCGGGACTTCGAGCGCGTGCGCGAGCACGTGCTCGGGCATCCGCGCTGCGACTGGTGGCCGGAGAGCGCGGTCTGGGCGCTGGAGCGGCGCGACGGGGGCGCGCCGCTCGTGCACGTCCTGCGCGGCGAGGCCGACGGCGCGGACCGCGAGCGCCGCGTCCTCGCGCCGGACGCGCTCGTGCTCGCGCCCGGCGCGCACGACCGCGTCCTGCCGTTCCCCGGCTGGGACCTGCCCGGCGTCTTCACGGCCGGGGCCGCGCAGGCACTGGCCAAGGGGGAGCGCCTCGTCGTCGGCGACGCCGTCCTGATCGCCGGTTCTGGACCGTTCCTGCTGCCGGTCGCCGCGGCCCTGCTGGAGGCGGGCTCCACCGTCGCCGCGGTGCTGGAGGCGAACCCGGCCTCCACCGTGGCCCGCGGCTGGACGCGGCGCCCCTGGGAGCTGGCGTCGCAGATCGGCAAGTCCGTAGAGCTCGCGGAGTACGCGGGGCTGCTCGCCCGGCGCCGCGTCCCGTACCGGACGGGCCGCGCCGTGGTCGAGGTCCGGGGCGACGGGCGCGCCGAGGAGGCGGTCACGGCGCGGCTGCGTCCCGACTGGTCGGTCGTGCCCGGCACCGAGGAGGCCGTGCCGGCCGACGCCGTGTGCGTCACCCACGGCTTCAGCCCGCAGCTCGAACTGCCCGTGGCCGCCGGCTGCGCGCTGCGCCGAACCGTGGGCGGCGAGTTCGCCGAGGTGGACGGCGACCAGCGCACCACCGTCCCGGACGTCTACGCGGCGGGGGAGGTCACCGGCATCGCCGGGGCGCCGGCCGCCCGGACCGAGGGGCTCCTCGCGGGCTGGATCGCGGGCGGCGGCGCCCCGGACGCCCCGGAGGCGGCCGTGCTGCGCCGCCGCCGCGACCGG
>NZ_CAACUY010000186.1 GCF_900659615.1 Actinomadura fibrosa
GCGCGCCGCGCAGCATCACCGCGCGCCGCACGTCGGCGGCCTTGACGCCCGCGGCGGCGGCGATCGCCTCGGCCATCACGCCGTCCAGCGCGCCCTGGCGGAGCTCGCCGGACAGCAGCCGGACGAGGAAGTCCTGCTCGGGACGGGTCGCGCGGCCGAGGACGGCGGCGACCAGCTCGCGGCGGCGGGCCACCGAGCCGGGCCCGGACACGGCGCCGATCTCGCCGAACGCCGCGTCGACCTCGCGGACGGTGAGGGACGGCTCCGCGGCGGGCGGCGGGACGTCGCGCAGCGCCGCGTACCCGACGCCGATCTGGCGCTGCGGCAGCTCGCCGGACAGGTAGGCGACCACGATGGCGGCCTCGTCCGGCTCGGCGCCGCGCAGGCACTCGGCGAGCGCGGCGACCTTGGCCTTGCGGCCGGGCGTGCCGGCGACGGCCGCCGACGTCCGGGCGATCTCCGCGATGAGCATTCCTCCATTCTCACCACGGGGTCCGACATCTGGCCCCGCGGGGGGTTGGTCCGGGCCGCAACGCCTTACTACGTTGGCGGTGGGGTATGGGGACACCGGACGTGAGGCCGGCCGGACGGGACGCCGGCCGGGGAGTGAGGAGCGAGGAGTGGGCCTTCCGCGTCCGTCGGAGCAGTTCCCGCGGGTCTACTCCGCGCCGGACCCCCCGGCGCCGGCCCGCCGCCCGAAGCTGCTCGCGCTGCTGGTCGCGCTCGTGACGTTCGCCGTGGCGGCCGTCGTGGTCTTCCTGGTGGTCCCGCTCGGGAGCGGAGGCGGGGACCATGCGGGGGAACGATCCACGCCGGGCACCGCCCCGACGGACGATCCCGCCGCGCCCGCCCCGACCGGGCCGGGCACCCCGTCGCCGGAGCGGACGGCCCCGACCGCGGGGCCGATCGCGTCGCTGCCCGCGCCGTGCTCGACGATCCCGGCGGGCACCGTCCAGCAGATCCTTCCGGGCGCGAAGCGGGAGGAGAGCGCCAACTCGACCCTGACCACGTGCACCTACTACGGGACGGGCTCCGGGTTCCGCTGGCTGCGGGTGGAGGCGCATTTGTACCCGCCGGGGGCCACCTCGGAGCCGGTGAAGGACGCCGAGGGCTACTACGACGCGCAGTGGGCGCAGGCCCACCAGGCCACCCTCGAACGGACGATCACGCTCGAACGGCAGCCGGGCATCGGGGACGAGGCGTACCGGTGGTTCAAGGCCGACAAGGGGCAGCCGACGGTGGTCGGCCAGGTGACGGCGCGGGTGCGCAACGCGGTCTTCACGGTGAGCTACAGCGAGCAGGCCGCCGGAAAGGGCGAACAGGACAAAAGGGAAAGAACGTGCATGGCGAAGGCCGTCCGGGTCGCGCGCGAAGTGCTGGCGGCACTCCGTTGAATCTTTTCTGACCTTAATTGGCCGATCATGGCATATCGCCTGTCAACCCCTTCTAAAGTAGTGGAGTAAAGGGGAGGAAGGGTGTGCCGGTCGAGCTCCCGCTCAAAACGATGATCGGCGTACCGGCGTCGGGGAGGAGGAGGTCGAGAACATGACCGTTCCAGCGGTAGGAGTCTCCTGGGTGCGGTAATCCCAGGTCAGGTCAGGTTCTGCCCAGGGCCGTGGAGTGGACCCCGCTCCACGGCCCTTTTCTTCGCCCGCGCGTGGACCAACCGGGAAGGTCCGCGCCGCACACTAGAAAAAGCTTCGGTAATTGCCGCGATGTGCCATCGCCTAATGTCACATCGAGGTCCCGGTAAATGGCGTCCGAGTAGAACGCGTTACCGTTCCGGCGGCCTTACGGCTCCAGCAGCCCCGCCCGCACCCATATGTCCCGCGTCCGGCCCTCCAGGAACCCGACCTCCTCGAAGAACGCCGTGCACTTGCGGAAGGACCACGCCAGCGTCGCCCGGCGGTGCGGGCTGCGGGCCGCGACCCGGCGCGCCAGCCGCGGGTCCAGGCCCACCGCCGCGTAGCAGGACGGGTGGATCACCCGGGCCGCCATCAGCCGGGCGGCCTGCGCCAGCCCGCGCGCCGCCATCCGCCGCCGCACCGGCGCCGCGTCCGCCACCAGGCGCTTCAGCTCCTCCCGCGCGTACTTGATGTGCCGGGCCTCCTCGACCACGTGGATCCGGGTGACCTGCCGGACCATCGGCTGCACGTCCTCGGCCGGGAACGTCAGCCGCTGGAACGCGTCGGTGAACTCCTCCACCACGAGCGTCCCGGCGAACATCGGCATCGGGTCGTACACCACCGCGGACAGCTTGCCGATCTGGTACTCCGGCGCCCGCGGCCGGTGCGTGCGGAGCCCGCACGTCCGCACCATGCGGGCGAACATGCGCGAGTGCCGGCACTCGTCCGCGATCTCGGTCAGCGCGTACCCGACGTGGCCGGTGTCGTAGCGGTGCCGGTAGGCGTGCTGCACCAGCGACTGCATCAGCAGCATCTCCGACCAGATGCCGAACGAGGCGATGCTGCACATCTCGTGCTTGGACAGCTCCACCCGCTGCCGGTGCGTCAGCCCGTCCCACAGCGGCGTCTCGTAGAGGGAGACGAGCTGCGGCGGGGTGTAGAACACGTCCGGGTCCTGCGGGGCGTCCCAGTCGACGTCCTCGTCCGGGTCGAACGAGTGCTTGCGGGACGCCCGCAGCAGCCGTTCGGCGACCAGCTCCCGGTCGGTCAGCTCCAGGGTGTGGTCGCCGTCCTTGCAGCGGATCCGCGCCGTCCACGTGCGGGGGCGGCCGTCGCTGAGCAGCGCGTCGGGGGGCATGGTCCGGTTCCTCTCGCCGTCGGTGTCCGCGGGAGGGGGTGCCGCGCGGACGGTGCGAGCCGCCGGCCGGGCGCCGTGGCCGGGGCGTGGGATCAGGGTGCGGGGATCCTGGCCAGGAGGCGCAGGGAGGACGGGGACACCCGCGACAGCGTGCGCAGCAGGTGCCCCTCGAAGTTCACGGGCACGACGGGCTTGTTCTTGATGACGGCCTCGACGATCCGCTCGGCGACCTTCTCGGGCGGGTAGCCGCGCATCGACAGCGCCCGCCGCCCGCGCTGCCGCCGCAGCTCCCGGGCGGCCGGGTCGCCGCCCACGAAGATCCCGTTCTCGACGATGCCGGTGTTGGCGAAGCCGGGGCAGACGGCCGTCACGCCGATGCGGTGCCCGGCGAGCTCGGCTCGCAGGCACTGGCTGAGCATGAGGACGGCGGCCTTGGTGGTGCAGTAGGCGGGCATCGACCGCCACGGCGCGAACGCCGCGGCGGACGCGATGTTGACGATGTGGCCCCCGAGGTTCGGCTTGTCGGGCTTGTTCGGCAGTGCCTCGACGCGGTCGACCATCTGCCGGCCGAACAGGCGGGAGCCGTGCACGACGCCCCACAGGTTGACGCCGAGGATGCGCTCCCAGTCGGCGGCGGAGGTGTCGAGGAACGGGCCGGTGACCGCGATCCCCGCGTTGTTGACCACGATGTCGGGGACGCGGTGCGCCTCCTTCACCTCGGCGGCGAACGCCTCCATCGCGCCCGCGTCCGCCACGTCCACCCGGTGGGCCGAGCCGCCGGGCCCGAGCGCCTTGGCGAGGACGACCGTGCGCTCGGCCGCGGGCAGGTCGATGTCGGCGGCGACGACGGTCGCGCCGCGCTCGGCCAGCGCGAGCGCGGTGGCGCGGCCGAACCCGCTGCCGGCTCCGGTGACGACCGCGAGCGCGCCGTCGAAGTGCGCGAGGGGCATGGAGACCTCCGTGGGGTGGGATCGTCCAACCGTACTCAGGCGCGGACGGCCTCCGCGGCGCCCGGGCCGGTCGCCGGGGCGGTCTCCGGGTCGGTCTCCGCGGCGATGACCGCGTCCACCTCGGCCTTCCGCTCGGCCTCCTCGGCGGCGAACCGCTCGGTGTCGAGCCGCTCGGCGATCTCCTCGTCCTGGCCCATCAGCGCGTCCAGGTCGGCCTTCGACATGTCGAGGACGCCCATGTCGTCGTAGGCGCGCTGGACGCGCTCGCTCCACAGCCCGATGTCCTTCACGCACGGGACGATGCGGCTGAACAGCAGGCTCTGGAACATCCGCATGTAGGGGGAGTTCTCGACCATCTCGTCGACCTCCTTCGGGTCGATGCCGAAGTTGGTCCAGATCTCCCGGCCGCGGATGCGGTCCCGCATCAGGTAGCAGCCCTCGATGACGAACTCCTCGCGCTCGCGGAGCTCCGGCTCGGAGAGCTGCTTGTAGTAGTCGCGCAGCGCCAGCCGCCCGAACGCGACGTGCCGCGCCTCGTCCTGCATGACGTAGGCGAGGATCTGCTTGGGCAGCGGCTTGGTGGTGATGTCGCGGATGACGCCGAACGCGGCGAGCGCGAGCCCCTCGATGAGCACCTGCATGCCGAGGTAGGGCATGTCCCAGCGGGAGTCGGTGAGCGTCTCGCTCAGCAGGTCCTGGAGCTTGGTGTTGATCGGGTAGACGAGCCCGATCTTCTCCTTCAGGAACCGGGTGAAGATCTCGACGTGCCGCGCCTCGTCCATCGTCTGGGTGGCGGAGTAGAACTTGGAGTCGAGGTCCGGCACCGACTCCACGATCCGGGCGGCGGTGATCATCGCGCCCTGCTCGCCGTGCATGAACTGCGAGAACTGCCAGGACGCGCTGTGCTGCCGCAGCTCACCGCGCTGCCGGGGGGTGAGCTTGTCCCAGTGCCGCGTGCCGTAGATGGCGAGGGACTGGTCGGGGACGCCGAGGACGTCGTGCGGGTCGACCTCCAGGTCCCAGTCGATCCGCTTGACCGAGTCCCACTGCTTGTCCTTGCCCTTCTGGTACAGGGCGAGCAGGCGGTCGCGGCCGTCGTCGTACTCCCAGGTGAACCGGGCGTCGCCGGCCATCGGCACGTTCCAGGTGGACGCGCCGACGGGGGAGGTGTAAAGGTCATGGGTCGACATGGGACTCCTTTCTCCCGGCGGGACGGGCCGCGCCGCAGGAGGAGCTCGTCTCGCGCCGTGCGCTCCGGGCGTACGCTCCGGGCGTACGGTGGGACGAGACGTACTTTGTACGTCCGACGTACGTTGTACGTACCGTGTCACGGGCCACTTACGGCTGTCAACGGCGGAAGGACACGCCCCGCATGGAGCACGATGTGACGTCCGGCACACCCGCCACGCGGCCGGCGCTGACGCGCGGGCGCATCGTGCGGGCCGCGATCGGGCTGATCGAGCGGGAGGGCGCCGGCGCGCTGTCCATGCGCCGCGTGGCGGCCGAGCTGGGCGTCGCGGTCATGTCCCTGTACAACCACGTCCCGAACAAGGCCGCGCTCCTGGAGGGCGTCGCCGAGCACGTCGTCGCCGGGATGGAGCTGGAAGACGACCCGTCGCGCTCGTTCGCGGACCGCGCCCGCGTCCTCGTCCGGGCGTTCCGCACCGTGGCGCACGAGTACCCGCGCTGCATGACGATCGTCCTCACGCACGAGATCGACTCCCCGGCCGGGCTGCGGCCCGCCGAACGCGCGCTCGCCCTCGCCGACGCCGCCGGGTTCGACGGCGAGACCTCCGTGCGGATCATGCGGGCGCTGCTCGCCTACGCGCTCGGCGCCCAGCTGCGCGAGACCGGCGCGGTGCGGATGCTCGACCACCTCGCGGCCGCCCCCGCCGACTCCTACGGCCGCCTCGACCCCGACGAGTTCCCGCACGTGATCGCGCTCGCACCGCAGCTCGCCCGACACGACCCCGAGACCGACTTCGAGTTCGGCCTGGACCTGCTGATCCGCGCCCTGGACGCCCTCCCGCGCGCCGCGTCCCGGCCGCTCGACGAGGACCCGGGCACCGCGCAGGGCTGACCCCCGCCAGGACGACCGGCCGGGACGACCGCCGGGGCGCCCGGCCGGCCCCGGACCGGCCGCGGGTCAGTCGCCCGGGACGACGTAGGGGCTGAGGCCCTGCCAGCAGAAGTCGGTCATGTAGCGCGCCGCGTCCTCCACCGAGACGCCGGGACGGCGCGTCTGCCACTGGGCCAGCCGCTCGCTCGCCCCGACGATGATCTCGGTGTAGCCCTCGATCCGCTCGGCCGGCGCGCCCGGCGCGAACGTCGCCAGCACCCCGGCGATCAGCTCGCTCTGCTGCCGCCGGGTCGCCTCGACGGCCTCGACCGTCTCCGGGGCCGCCGCGGACGGCTCGCGCAGCAGCATGTCGAACGACTTGGCGTGCGCGTCGATGAAGCCGAAGTAGGCGACCATGCCGCGCCACAGGATGTCCTCGGGGGCGGTCGCCCCGGCCATCGCCTTCTGGGTGACGTCGAGCAGCTCCGCCTTGGAGCGGCGCACGCAGGCCAGGAGCAGGCCGTCCTTGGACCCGAAGTACTCGTACAGCATCGGCTTGGAGACGCCGCACCGCTCGGCGATCTCGTCCATCGAGGTGCCCGAGTAGCCGCGCTCGCCGAAGATCTCCTCCGCCACGTCCAGCATCTGCCGCTCGCGCTCGGCGCGGGACATCCGGCGTCGGCGCCCGGGGGGTGTGGCGCTGGTCACAGGGAAATCCTAACTGTTGGACCTACCGTCAGTAACCTACTCCGGGTAACTTACTGCAAGTAGGTTACGCGAGAGGATGGATATGGACGAGCGCGCCCCGTCGATCGTCATCATCGGCTCCGGCTTCGCCGGGCTCGGCATGGCGATCCGGCTCAAGCAGTCGAGCTTCCACGACTTCGTCGTCCTGGAGAAGAGCGAGGCCCTCGGCGGGACCTGGCACGACAACACCTACCCGGGCTGCGCGTGCGACGTCCCCTCGCACATGTACTCCTTCTCCTTCGAGCTCAACCCGGGCTGGTCGCGGATGTTCGCCCCGCAGCCGGAGATCCGCTCCTACATGGAGCGCACGGCCGACAAGTACCGCGTCCGCGAGCACATCCGCTTCGGCGCCGCCGTCGAGACCATGGAGTACGACGACGCCGCCCGGCGATGGAACGTGACGCTCGCCGACGGCACCGTCCTCACCCCCAAGGCGGTCGTGTCCGGCATCGGCGCCCTCCACATCCCCTCGTTCCCCGACCTGCCCGGCATCGAGCGCTTCCAGGGGACCACCTTCCACTCGGCCGAGTGGGACCACTCCTACGACCTCGCCGGCAAGCGCGTCGCCGTCATCGGCACCGGCGCGTCCGCGATCCAGTTCGTCCCGCAGATCGCGAAGGAGGTCGAGCACCTCGCGCTGTTCCAGCGGACGCCGCCGTGGATCCAGCCCAAGCCCGACCGCGAGTTCCCCGCCGCCGTCCGCAAGGCGTTCGAGAAGGTCCCCGGCGCGGCCCGCGCCTTCCGCAACACCATCTACTGGGCGCTGGAGGCCCGTGCCGTCGGCTTCACCATCGACCCGCGGCTGTCGTTCCCGCAGGAGAAGCTCGCCCGCTGGCACATCGAGCGGCAGATCGCCGACCCCGAGCTGCGCGCCAAGGTCACGCCCGACTACACGATCGGCTGCAAGCGCGTCCTGCTGTCCAACGACTACTACCCGGCGCTCACCCGCCCCAACGTGGACGTCGAGACCTCCGGCGTCGCCGAGGTCCGCGAGAACTCGATCGTGACGAAGGACGGCCGCGAGTACGAGGTCGACTGCATCATCTACGGCACCGGCTTCAAGGTCACCGACGCCCTCGCCGAGCTGCGCGTCACCGGCCGCGACGGCGTCAAGCTCCAGGAGATCTGGGCGGACGGCATCGAGGCGCACCGCGGCACCACGATCCCCGGCCTGCCGAACTTCTTCATGCTGCTCGGCCCGAACACCGGCCTCGGCCACAACTCCGTCGTCTTCATGATCGAGACGCAGATCCAGCACGTGCTGAGCTGCCTGCGGCTGCTCCAGGAGCGGGGCGCCGACGCGATCGAGCCGAAGCCCGCCGCCAGCCGCCGCTTCAACGACCGCCTCCAGCGCCGCCTGCGCCGCGCCGTCTGGAACGAGGGCGGCTGCGACAGCTGGTACCTCGACGACCAGGGCGTCAACCGCACGCTCTGGCCCGGCCACACCTTCGAGTTCTGGGCGGGCAGCCGCAAGGCGAACCCGGACGAGTACCTCATCACCCGCTGATCCCGCCCCCGGGACGGCCCGGGTGCTGACCGGGCGCGCCCCGGCGTGCTAGGGAGGACGCATGCCTCCAGCACTGCTGCCGCGATCCGTCGCCCGCTTCAACCGGGTCGTCACCAACCGCGTCCAGGGCGTCTACGCCCCCTACCTGCCGCCGCTCGCGGTGGTCGTCCACCGCGGGCGCGGGTCGGGCCGCGAGTACCGGACGCCGGTCGTCGCGTTCCGCAGCGGCGACCGGCTCATCATCGGCCTGCCGTACGGGACGGACACCGACTGGGTCCGCAACCTCCTCGCCGCCGGGCAGGGCGGGATCGAGCGGCTCGGCCGCGCCCGGCGCATCGCCCGCCCGCGGGTCGTGACGTCCGCCGACGGCCTGGACCTCCCGCCCGCCGCGCGCCACGCGTCCAGGTACATGGCCCTGCTGATCGCCGACATAGAGGACTGAGCGCCGCGGACTGAGCACCGGGGACTGAGCGCCGAGGGGGTCGGTGAGCAGGCCGATCAGCGGGTGGGCTGATCGGTCCAGTCGCTGAGGAGCCGGTCGAGGCGGGCGGGGTCGAGCGGTTTGGCGAGGTGGGCGTCGAATCCGGCGGCGCGGCTGCGTTCGCGGTCGGCGTCCCGGCTGAACCCGGAGACGGCGATCAGGCGGGTGCCGCGGTGGGTCGGGGTGCGGCGCAGCCTGCGGGCGACGGTGTAGCCGTCGGGGTCGTCGCCGAGGGCGAGGTCGCACAGGATCAGATCGAACGGGCGGTCGGCGGCGGCGAGGGCGTCGGTGCCGTTGGCGGCGATGGTGACGGTGTCGCCGCGCTGGCGCAGCAGCACGGCGTACATGGCGGCGAGGTCGGCGTTGTCCTCGACGAGCAGGACCCGCATCGGCGCCCGGGTGGCGGCCGGCGCGGGGCGCTGCTCGGCGCTGTCCGACGGGGCGTCGGTGAGCGGCAGCCGGACGGTGAACGTGGCGCCGGTTCCCGGACCGTCGCTGTGGGCGGCGGCGGTGCCGTCGTGCAGCGTGGCGATGCCGCGGACCACGGCCAAGCCCAGGCCCAGACCGGCGGGAGTGCGCTGGCCGGATGCGCCGGCACGCACGAAGGGGTCGAACAGGCCGGCCGCCGCGTCGGGCTCGAAGCCGGGTCCCTCGTCGCGCACGCGCAAGAGGGCGTGCCCGGCGTCGATGGTCACCTCGACGTGCACGGGGATGTCGGTGGACGCGTGCTTGCGGGCGTTGTCGAGCAGGTTGCTGATCATCTGGGCGAGGCGGACCGGGTCACCGTCGACGGTCGCCGGCATGTCGGGCAACGTGAGGCGGATCACGGCGGTGCCGGGGCGGGTGGCATCCATGTCGCGGACGGTGGCGGCCACGAGCGTGCGCAGGTCCAGTGGCCGGCGGGCGACCTGCAACTGACCGGTGACGACCCTGGCGGCTTCGAGCAGGTCGTCGGTCATCCGGGTCAGGGCGGTCAGCTGCCGGGCCAGTACGGCGCGGGCCGGATGGTCGGGGACGTCCAGCTCAAGGACGTCGAGGGCGGCGCGGGCCGACGCGAGGGGATTGCGCAGCTCGTGGGACAGGGTGGCGATGAACCGGTCCTTGGCCTGCTGCTGGGCTCGCAGCTCGTCGCCGGCGGCGGCCAGTTCGGCGTTGACGCGCTGGAGTTCCCGGTTGGCGTCCTGGAGGTGGCGGCCGCGGGTGAACAGGTCGGCCTCCATCTGCTCGACCCGGGTCTGCAGCGCCACGGCGACGCGCTGCTGCTCGCGGCCGCGACGGCGTAGTTCGACCAGGTCGGTGACGTCCTGGACCCGGTGGACGATGAACGCCACACTGCCGTCCTCGGCGAACACCGGGGTGTTGACCGGGCTCCAGTACCGCTCGACGAACTCTCCCTCGGGGGTACGGACGTCATAGCGCTGGAGGGCGAGGGCGTCGGGCCGGCCGAAGTCCACCACCGTCTGCAGGGATCGGCGCAGATTGCGCACGCCGTCGGCGTCCGGGTCGTCAGGGTTGTCGGGGAACACCTCGAACATCGGCCGGCCGGCCACCGCCTCCCGGTCGATCATGGTGGCGTCGGCGTAGGCCTGGTTGACGGTGACGATGGTGAAGCCCGCCGTCATGATCAGGTACGGCGACGGGAGCGCCTCGAACAACCGCTCGTAGTCCAACGCCCATCCGTCCGCGGACGGCATCACGGGTCCAGCCGGTAGCCGACCCCGCGCACGGTGGTGATCCGCGGGCTGGTCGCGCCGGCCGCGGCGAGTTTGCGGCGCAGCCGGTACACATGCTCGACGACGGACGAGCCGTCCTGCCGGTGCGGGTCGGCGCCCCACACCGCGCTCAGCAGCTGGCCGGTGGCGAACACCTGCCGGGGCTGGGCGACCAGCAGCGCCAGCAACCCGTACTCCAGCGGTGTCAACGCGATCCGCACGCCGTCCACGGTGACCTCGCGCGACCGGGTGTCGACGGCCAGCCCGCCGACGCGATGCACCGCGTCGGCGCCCGGGGGGTGCGCGCGCCGCAGCACCGCCCGGATCCGGGCGGCCAGCTCCGGCAGGGAGAACGGCTTGACGACGTAGTCGTCGGCGCCGAGCTCCAGTCCGACGACGCGTTCACGCTCCTCGACCCGGCCGGTCAAGATGATCACCGGCAGGTGGCGGCCGGCGCGTACCCCGCGCAGGAAGTCCAGGCCGTTGCCGTCGGGGAGGCCGAGATCCAGCACGAGCAGGTCGACGGGGTGGGTGCGCAGCAACGCCGCCGCACCGCGGCTGTCGCCGGCGGTGCACATCCGGAATCCGTCACGGGTGAGGTACGCGGTGGCCATCTCGACCAGGTCCGCCTCGTCGTCCACCAGAGCGATCACCGGCCGCGTCACCGCCGGGCGCAGCGGCTCGCGCGCCGGTGGGTCGTTGAGCTGCCGGTCATCCCGCGTCGATGCGGCACCCATGCGGTGAGCGTAACACCGGAGACGTCACGCCCGCCGCCGCACATGGAGCCGCCATGCCGCCACCAGACGACCCCGCCGGTCCGCCCGCCGCGCGAAGCGCCGACGGGCCCGGAACCCCGCGGCGGCCGTCCGAACGCGCCGGCCCGCTCATCGAGCGCGCCAAGCAGCGCATCGCGCGTGCCGACCAGCTCATGGAGCGTGCCGATCAGCGCATCGAGCGCGCCAACCAGCGCATCGAGCACGCCAACCGGCTCCTCGCCGCGACCGGCGACCGCCTGTCGCCACGCCGAGCGCCGACGCCGATCAGCACCGGCGAGGTGGTCGCACCCACCGCCGGCCGCGGCAGCGCGAGGACAGGGGGTGACGGGAACGCCGGCTCCGGCCAGAGAGCCGAGCCGTTCCCGCGGATATGGGTGGACGTCGCGATAAGGCGGCGGTGAACCGCCGCAGGCGCGGCTACTTGTGCGGCGCGAACATCGGCTTGAAGCCGGCGATGAGCTGCCGCACCACCGGGCGCTGCTCGGCGGGCGTCCGGCCGCGCAGGTCGTGGATCGGGTCGAGGCCGTCGTAGTACGGCGCCAGCGCGAGGAACGGCAGGATCGTCAGGATCACCGTCGCGAGCACGTCGAGGTCGGCGTCGTCGCGGATGTCGCCCTTCTCCCGCCAGAGCTGGAGCGTCGGGTGGATCACCTGGAGGTAGTGCTGGTTCGCCGTGTCGCGCACGACGGACCGGACGCTGTTGTCGAGCTCGAAGTTCGTCGCGGCGGTGACGGCCCGCTCCAGCGGATGGTCGGCCATGTACTCGGTCCAGTCGCACAGGACGTCGAACAGCCACTCGTCGAACGACTGGTCGAAGTCGACCTGGGCGATGCGGCGCTCCATCTCCTCGCGGATGCGGCGGGACGCCTCGTCGCAGACGAACGCGAAGAACTCCAGCTTGTCGGTGAAGTACTGGAACAGCGAGCCCTTGGCGATCCCGGCCTCGCGGGCGATGGTGTTGAGGCTGCCCGTCGAGTACCCGTGCTCCCCGAACTCGCGCATCGCCACTTCGAGCACCCGCTCGCGCTTGGCGACGTTGAGCCGGAACCAGGTGGACGTTGGCATAACCCCTTCGACTTTCCGTCAGGAACCGGTAACCCGGAGGTCAGGATAACCGTCCGTGGCGTCCCGTGTGACGCTAAACGTCACCCGCCCCTTGCGGAGTTCCAAGGTGGGGCAGCGTGAACTCCGCCGAGGCGAGACGTCCGCTCTGCGGCGTGTCGGGCGAGACGAACGTGTCGGGGACCCCGTACGTCGCCGCGTCGTCCTTCGGCTCGTAGCCGAGCCGCTCGTCCAGCTCCCAGAAGCGCCGCGGGTTGGCGGACACCGCGTACGCGACGAGGAACCCCGGCGACGGGACGGTCAGCGCCGCGCGGACGAACCCGGCGCAGTCGCGGTGGCTGAGCCACGTCGACAGGTGGCGCGGCTCGGACGGGCGCAGCTCGAAGCTGCCGATGCGCAGGCACACGACGTCCAGCCCGAACTTGTCGGCGTAGACGTGCGCGAGCGCCTCCACGGCGGCCTTGCTGGCCCCGTACAGCCCGTCCGGGCGCGGCACCGACGCGGGCGAGACCGTCTCGGTGGACGGATGGAAGCCCGTCACGCGGTTGCTGCTCGCGATGACGACGCGCGGGACGCCGGTGAGCCGGGCCGCCTCCAGGACGCGGTGGGTGCCGAGGACGTTCGCCTCGACGAGGTCCGGCAGCGGGGCCTCGTCCGGGATCCCGGCGAGGTGGACGATCGCGTCCGCGCCCTCGGCGATCCGGACGGCGTCCCCGGCGTTCAGGTCCGTGCGGTGGACGACCTCGTTCGGCGCCTCCACGTGCAGCGGTGCCCGGTCCGCGAGGACGAGCCTCGCCGCCTCGTCGCGCAGCGGCGTCCGCAGCGCGGTGCCGATCCGTCCCGCCGCACCGGTCAGCACGATCGTTCCCAGAGTCATGGCCCGAGTCTCGCACCGCCGCCCGGAACGCGCGTGACCCGCCGCCCGCGGTGCGGGCACTCGACGATGCGCGTTGCCGAGAGACCTTGGCGCGAGCCCGCCGCAATCCCGCCGCGCCGCGGCTTTCGGCGAGAAGGAAAATCGGGATGGCACTCGACCGCTATAGGCGGCCTCGCCCCGAACCGGCAGTGCTACCGGCATCGCGGCCCGCGCCCAGCCCGGCATCACCGCCCGCTCGCACTTGACGCGAACGCTTCCGGTGCCCGCTTGGCCCCAGGGTGACGACGGCCCTGCTCACGGGCACGCGCATGGTGGCCACCCGGGCCGATCGCCGTCCGAAATGCGCACTCAATGCTAATTTCGCACCGCATTCATCTCTCCGGTTGAGCGCCCCGGAATAAGCTCGCGAATCGGGGTTGAAGGCCCATTCCTCGCATGATTGCATCAATTTCTGGCAGGACGAGCGGCGGGCGACGGAGGTGGAACGGTGCGGTCACGGCCGGCGGGCAGCAGGCTCCTCGCGGGAGTGGGCGTGGCGGCGGTCCTCGCGGTCTCCGGGGCGTCCCCGGTCATCGCGGAGCCGACCCCGACCCCGACTCCGAGCGAGGACCCGACCCCGACGCCGACGCCCACCCCGACGCCCACGCCGACCCCCACCCCCACGCCTACACCGACCCCCACGCCGACGCCCACCCCGACGCCCACCCCGACGCCTACTCCCACGCCGACCCCGACGCCGACGCCGACTCCGACGCCCACGAAGCCGCCGGGCAAGCCAGGCAAGCCGGAGAAGCCCGGCGATCCGGCCAAGCCGTCGCTGGCGCTCAGCGTGACGGTGTCGTCGGCCACGGTCCGCCCGGGAGGCTCGACCACGGCGACGGTGCGGGTCACGTCGTCCGGCGCGACCGCCGCGGGCGCCGTCCTTCGCGTGACCGGCTCGAAGGCGTCCGCGAGCCCGGGGTCGCAGGGTCTCGGCGGCGTCGGGCCGGGCGGCAGGTCGGCCACGGTGACCATCCGGGTCCCGGCGGACGCGAAGCCCGGCACGATTCGACTGACCGCCACCGTCTCGGCGGCCGGGGCCGCCGCGCGCTCGACGACCTTCACGCTGGTCATCACCGACGCCGCCGGGGCGCTCCCGCCGGGGATCACCCCCGGTTCGCTCCCGCCGGGCGTCCCGCCGACGACGGACTCCGCCGCGCCCCCGATCACGCTGCCCCCGATCAACGCCCCGCAGGTCGCGATGCCGCCCGTCGCGCCGCCGCAGGTGGCCCCCGGGCAGCTGACACCGGTGCCCGTGGCGAACCTGCGCCGCCTGCCGGACGAGTCGTCCGCGATCGACGACCTCACCGCGCTGCAAGCGGGCGTCCTCGCCGCCATGGCGTCGTCGGTGACGCTGCTCCTCCTCAGACTGCGGCTGGCCCGCCGTGCGGGCGCCACGCCCCGGCGGCCCAGCCGCCTCCACCTGCTGATCCCGTCCTCCGGACGGCGGCCCGCGACGGCCGGGAGCCCACTGCCGGGAGGTGTGCCGGCCCCCGTCGTGCCGGTCCCCGTCGCGCCGGGCGCTCCGTCCGGCGGGTCCGGTCCGAGGCTGCGCCTGCTGCCCGCGGCGCCCGTCCGCCCGGCTCCCTCCAAGCGCCGCTCGTCCGCGTCGCGCAAGCGCGAGTCGAGGCGCTCGCCGGTCGCTCGTCCCGTCCCGGTCCAGGCCGTCTTGCCCGCTCCCAGCGACTCGCCATCGGTGGTCATGGACCTCTTGGCGCACAACTGGGAACCCCCGCACGCGGACGCACCCGGCCCGGGTGTGCCCCAGCCGGAGGCCGTGCGCGCGGAGGAGCCCTGGGCCGAGGCGCTGCGCGCCGAGACGCCGCCGTCCCCGCCCCCGCGACTCGGCCGGCCCTGGTGGGAGGAGCCCGCCGAGGAACCGGGCCCGGAACTCAACCTCGCCCGTCCCGGCGTACTGCGCTGGGAGGTGCCGGTTCCTCGCGACGGCGGCCCGCGCCGCTTCCGGATCGCGATGCTGCCGGGAAGCTCCTGACGCCCAATACGCTGGCGCCGGTGACCACGGAACGTCCTGACATTCCCCTGATCGCCGACGAGCGCGCGATGCTCCGCGCCCACCTCGACTACCACCGCGCCACCCTGGCCTGGAAGTGCGACGGCCTGGACGACGACGCGCTGCGCGCGCGGGCGTCGCGGCCGTCCGCCCTCTCCCTGCTCGGCCTCGTCCGCCACATGGCCGAGGTGGAGCGGACCTGGTTCCGCAAGACCGTGAACGGCGAGCGCGGCCTGCCCAACGTCTGGTCGCACGCCGACGACTACCAGACCGCCTACGACCCGTCCGGCTGCACCCGCGCGGAGGCGTTCACCGCCTGGCGGTCGGAGGTCGAGCACGCCCGCCGGATCGAGCGCGCGGCCCCGTCCCTGGACCTCGTCGTCCACCAGCCGCGCTGGGGAAAGGACGTCTCGCTCCGCTACGTGATGCTGCACATGGTCCACGAGTACGCGCGCCACAACGGCCACGCCGACATGGTCCGCGAAGCCGTGGACGGCACCACCGGCGCCTGACCCTCCACCACCCGTCCACGACAAGTACTTGATTCACTCAAGCATCTGTGCCAGGGTGTTACTTGAGTGAATAAAGTACCTGTCGAGGGGGAGAACGATGACGGCTACCGGCACGAGGCGGACCCGGGAGTGGCACCTGGTGCGCCGGCCGCGCGGGCGGGCGACGGCCGGCGACCTGGCGCTGGTCGAGACCGAGCTGCCCGAACCGCGGCCCGGGCAGCTCCTCGTCCGCAACACGCACCTGTCGGTCGACCCGTACATGCGCGGCCGCATGGACGACCGCCCGTCCTACATCCCGCCGTTCCCGCTCAACGCGCCGCTGGAGGGCGCGGCGGTCGGCGTGGTCGTCGAGTCCCGCGCGGACGGGATCGAGCCGGGCCAGATGGTCGAGCACTTCCAGGGCCTGCGGGAGGGGACGGTGCTCGACGCGGCCGAGGCCGTCCCGATCGATGCCGGGGACCTGCCCGCCGAGGCCTATCTGGGGGTGCTCGGCGCGCCGGGCCTGACCGCGTGGCTCGGGATCACCCGGATCGCGCCGGTCCGTCCCGGCGAGACGGTGTTCGTCACGGGGGCGGCCGGGGCGGTCGGGAGCATCGCCGGGCAGCTCGCCCGGCTGCGCGGGGCCGGGCGGGTGATCGGCAGCGCGGGCTCACCGGCCAAGGTGAGCCACCTGCTGGACGACCTTGGCTACGACGCCGCCTTCGACCACCATGACGGCGCCGTCGGCGACCGGCTCGCGCAGGCCGCGCCGGACGGCATCGACGTCGTGTTCGACAACGTCGGCGGCGTCCAGCTGGAGGCCGCGATCGCCCGCCTCCGGGTCGGCGCCCGGCTGGCCCTGTGCGGGATGGCCAGCCAGTACGACGGCCGGGAGCCGTACGGCGTGCGGAGCCTCTACGAGCTGGTCACCAAGCGGGCGACCGCGCGCGGCTTCCTGGTCACCGACCACCAGGAGCAGATGCCCGCCTTCCGCGCCGAGGTCGGCCCCTGGGTGCGGTCGGGCGAGATCGTCCACCGGCAGACGGTGCTGGACGGCGTCGAACGGGTCCCCGAGGCCCTGCTCGGCCTGCTGCACAGCGGCGCGCCCACGATCGGCAAGGCCGTCGTCCGGGTCTGACGCGCGGCGCCGGCGACCCGCGCGGACGGGACGCGGTCAGCGGGCGAGGCGGATCAGGATGCGGCAGACCTCTTCGATGATCTCGGCGGCGTCGGTCTCGGTCTCGGCGGTGGCGATCTCGCGTCCGGCCTCGCCGATGACGGTCGTGAGGACGAGGCTGAGGACCTGCTCGGCGCGCGAGGCCGGGGCGGCGGGGTCGGCAGAGGAGCCGCCGGGGGCCGCGGGGTCGGACGCGCCGCGCAGCAGCTTGGTGTTCTGGGCGATCCAGCGCTGGGCGCGGCTGCGGCGCATCAGGGACGAGCCCGCCGGGCCCTCGCCGCCGTGGAACAGGCGGGCGGCCTCGCGGCGCTCCCAGCAGACCCGCAGGTAGGCGCGGGCGCCCGCGATGAACAGCGTGATCGGGTCGGTCTCGCCGTCCCGGCGGGCGGCGGCGACGGCCTGGGCGGCGCGGTCCTCCTGCTCGGCGGTGAGCTCCTCCCACAGGGCGACGTACAGGCCGGCCTTGCCGCCGTAGTGGTGGTACAGGCTGCCGACGCTGATGCCGGAGCGCTCGACGATCTCGGCGATGCCCGCGCCCGCGTAGCCGCGGTCGGCGAAGACCTGCTGGGCGGCGGTCAGGAGGGCCTGGCGGGTGGCGTCGGCCCGGGCCCACTGGCGGCCGGTGGCCGCGGGCGGATCCGCGGCCGGGGGGCCGTCCCCGTCGGGCCGCGCCTTGCTCGTCTGCATCCTCACATGGTGCCCGTGCGCGGCATGCGGCACCAACTACTCGCGAACAGCGGTGTGCCCGACTCGGTGCCCATCAGTACCAGTGGTGCGCCTGCCACCAGGCCCAGGCGCCGCAGGGGTCCTTGTAGCGGGCCTTGATGTAGCCGAGGCCCCAGGCGATCTGCGTGGGGGAGCTGGTGCGCCAGTCGGCGCCCGCGCTCGCCAGCTTCGAGCCGGGGAGGGCCTGCGGGATCCCGTAGGCGCCGCTGGACGGGTTCTCGGCCCGCTCGTTCCAGCCGCTCTCGTGGTCCCAGATGGTCTCCAGGGACGGCCAGCAGCGGTCCCAGCCCTTGAGGGCGTTCATCTTGCGGCCGTACTTCTTGTTCTCCGCCGCGGACGGGTTGGAGCGGGCGAGGCGCTCCTTCTCCTGCTCGGCCTTGAGCTTGGCGCGGGCGGCGGCGTCCCGCTTCGCCTTCTCCTTCAGCTCCTTCAGCTCGCGCTGGTGCTGCTCGTAGGCGCGCTTCTTCGCGGCGGCGATCGTGTCCGCGGCGATGGGGTCCATGTCGGAGCCGGTCAGGCGGGCGAGCATGTCGTTGGTGGACAGGTCGGCCGTGGCCATCTTCGGCGGGTCCGCCTCGCCGACGAACTTGCTCACGTCCACCAGCGCGAGGGCGGCGGCTATCGCGCCGACGCCGGCGACGGTGATGGTGACGTTGCTGGTCAGCAGCCGCCACGCGCGCCGCCGCTTCCCCGGCCGGACGGGCGGCGCCGGCACCGGGGACGGCCCGGTCGAGGACGGCGAGGGCGGCGGCGGCGATCCGCGCCGGGCTGAGCGAGCGGGGACGGGGCATGAGTTGACAGCGTACGGTATACGCCTACGATCGT